>NZ_JBSFRM010000029.1:0-51541 GCF_053589235.1 Gordonia sp. NPDC003376
GTAAACGACCGACGCGTCCTGGACATAGTGACATCCTTCCAGCAGGACCCGTAGCCCCACTACCTCGGGTGTCCACTCAAACTGGGGAACCTCACAGTGCAGATCATCCAGTCCGGTGGGACGCCGACGGCCAAACAGTACTCCTACCTACGATGGTCGGAGTGGGCATCGGTGATCGACCTCGACGCCTCGTCCTATGAGGCCGACAAGGTATACCCGAGCGGAGAACCCGCCTACCACAAGTACTTTCACGACATTCTGGTGCTCGAGTCGGTGGAACGATTCGTCGTGGACGAGACGAAGGTTCCTGCCGCCGCGGCATTTCTCTGCCTCGACCTCGGCCATGAACTCGTCTGTGACGACGACTTCAAACGGGCATGCGAGGATGCCCGCTTGCTCGGCATGGGGTTCCGCCCGATCACCGAGTACATCAAGGGCGGGTTCTGGGATTGAGCATGAGCACCCGAGGCGTCGCCGGTCGAGCGTGTCGGCCGCCGGGCGTGGTGAGGCGGCGGTGTCGGAACCGGTACGGCTTCGGTTGGGATGTGGCCGCTTGGGGTTGTGTATCGGGTTCGGGCTGCGGAGATTTCGACTCGACGTGTCGCTGCGCTCCGCGTCGGCTCAATCATCGTGGCTGGTCGGCCGGGTGCGGTGGCTGGTTGAGCGTGGTGGCTGGTTGAGCAGGTCGACCGAGCGTAGCGAGGACGCCCGGCCGTCGAAACCTCCCTCGCCGACGCTGGATAGTGGGCACGTTGAAGGTGGTCACCACGCGGGTTCGGGCTGCGGAGATTTCGACTCGACGTGTCGCTGCGCTCCGCGTCGGCTCGATCATCGTGGTGGTGGCTGGGTTGCTTGGGGTTGTGTTTCGGGTTCGGCCTGCGGAGATGTCGACTCGACTTGTCGCTGCGCTCCGCGTCGGCTCAATCATCGTGGCTGGCTGGCTGGCTGGCTGGCCGGGTCGCTTGGGGTTGTGTTTCGGGTTCGGCCTGCGGAGATGTCGACTCGACTTGTCGCTGCGCTCCGCGTCGGCTCGAAGATCGTGGATGGTCGGTCGGGTGTGGTGGCTGGTTGAGCGTGGTGGCTGGTTGAGCAGGTCGACCGAGCGTAGCGAGGACGCCCGGCCGTCGAAACCTCCGGCGGCCGGGCTCGACGGGTGACCACCACAGCCGGGCGGTCACTCACTTGCCGCTGTACACCGGGAATACGCTCGAGTCGCCGTAGTCGCGCTCACGCAGGGTGCGCAGGGCATCCATGTCGTCGTCGGAGATCACGAAGTCGACCCGGGCGTTGGCGCGCATGTGCTCGGGGTCCGACGTCTTCGGCAGCGGCACGGTGCCGAGCTGCAGGGTGTATCGGATGCACAGCTGCGGGACGCTCACGGCGTATCTGTCCGCGATCGCCGTCACCGCCTCGTTGTTCAGGATCTCACCGTGTGCGATCGGCGAATATGCCTCCACCAGAATCTCTTTGGTCCGGCAGTGGTCGAGCAGCTCGTCGGGGGTGTTGCCGGCGTGCACCAGGATCTGGTTCACGTGGGGGACCACCGTGGCGCCGTCGAGGTTCGCGAGATCGGCGGGCAGGAAGTTGGAGACGCCGACAGCGCGTAGTTTCCCTTCCGTGTGGGCCCTTTCGAGTGCACGCCACGCCGCACGATTGCCGTCGGCGTAGTCACCCCCGCGAAAGTCGTTCCAGGGCTGCGGACTGTGGATGAGCATCAGGTCGACGTAGTCGAGCCCGAGGGTCTCGAGTGAACCGTCGATGGCGGCCACCGCGTCGTCGAAATCCTTGATCTCCGCGGCGAGCTTGGTCGACACGAACAACTGGTGGCGGGGGACCCCGGACGTCCGCACCCCCTCGCCGACACCGCGTTCGTTGCCGTAGGCCTGGGCGGTGTCGATGTTGCGGTACCCGATCTCGACGGCGTCGCGGACGGCCTGCGCGGCGTTGTCGTCGTCGATGAACCAGGTGCCCAGCCCCAGTTTGGGGATCTCGACTCCGTTGGACAGGGTGTAGGTCTCGGTCAGGATGCTCATACGGTCTCTCCGTTCTTCGGCAGTCGGCGGTACTCCTCATCGGTGACGGGGTCGAGCCATTCGTTGCGTAGGCCTTCGCCCGGCACGATGAAGGCGAGATGACTGAACCAGGAGTCGGCCTTCGCGCCGTGCCAGTGTGTGGTCCCGGCCGGTACCCGGATGACGGTGCCCGGTTCCAGGCTGATCGGCGGTTCACCCTGGATCTGGTACCAGCCACTGCCCGCGGTACACAGCAGGATCTGGTCGCCACCGGCGCCATCGCTGTGGTGGATGTGCCAGTTGTTGCGGCATCCCGGCTCGAAGGTCACATTGCTCACCGCGACCCCCTCGGTGGTCAGCGGAGCGAGGTAGCTCTGTCCGATGAAGTACTGCGCAAAGGCGTCGTTCTTCTCTCCGAGCGGGAACACCGGGTCGAAGGTGTTGTCTGTCATGTCGGTTCCTTCTGCATACGGTTGGCGGTCGGCATGGTGTCTTCGGTCGGAGGCCGTGCCGACCCTCCGGAGACCAGGGTGGCCCCGCTCGCGTATGCGTGGGAGCCCCGCTCGATGCAGGTACTGCGGGTACCTCCCACGCCGGCGGGCCTCGGCCTACCGTGGGCACGTGGACAATCGAGCAGAGGTGCGGGAGTTCCTGACCTCGCGGCGGGCTCGGGTGACCCCGGACGACGTCGGCCTGCCTGCCGGAACCAACCGGCGTGTGGCGGGACTGCGGCGCACCGAGGTCGCCATCCTGGCCGGGGTCAGCGTCGAGTACTACACGAAGATCGAGCGCGGCTCGATCGGCGGTGCATCACCGGAGATCCTCGATGCGCTGGCCAAGGCACTGCTCCTCGACGACGCCGAACGGGCGCACCTGTTCGACCTGGCGCATGCCGCGAGTCCCGTTGCCCGGCTGCGTCGGCGCAACCCGAAGAGCTGGCGGCCGCACGAGAGTCTGCAGTGGATTCTCGACGCCATCACCGACGGACCGGCGTTCGTGCGCAACGGTCGCCTCGACATCCTGGCCACCAACACCCTCGCCCGGGCGTTCTACAAGGACACCTTCGACATGCCGGGGCAGCCACCCAACATCGCCCGGTTCACCTTCCTCGACGCCCGGGCCCACGACTTCTATCCCGACTGGGAGAAGTTCGCCGACATCACGGTGGCGATCCTGCGGACCGAGGCCGGCCGCGACCCGCACAACAAGGAACTCCACGATCTGATCGGTGAACTGTCCACCCGCAGCACCGAATTCCGTACCCGGTGGGGATCGCACGATGTCCGCCACCACGGGACGGGGACCAAGACCTTCCACCATCCCGTCGTCGGCGAGATGACCCTGGCCTACGAGGGCATGGAGATGGAATCGGAGCCGGGTCTGTCGATCACCGTGTATGCGGCCGAACCGGGTTCGGCGTCGGCCGAACGCATGCAACTGCTCGCCTCCTGGGCCGCAGGCGAATACGGCCAGAACACGTCGAAGATGCAGGCGCAGGAGACGAGCGAGCGCTGACGTGCCCGCGCGATGACATCCGGCCGTGACGACGGACGAGCGTCGACACGAGCGCGTCGACTCCTACGCTGGAAGGGTGGACATCAAGCGCGACGTCAGGGACTTCCTCATGACCCGCCGGGCCCGGACCACCCCGGAGATGGCCGGGCTGGCCTATGCCGGCGGCGGTGATCGCCGTGTGCCCGGGTTGCGCCGCGAGGAGGTCGCGATGCTCGCCGGGGTGAGCGTCGAGTACTACACGCGGATCGAGCGCGGCAACATCGGCGGGGCATCGGAGGGCGTACCCGACGCCCTGGCCGACGTCCTGTACCTCGACGACGACGAGCGCGCCTACCTCTCTGACCTGGCCCGTAACGCCGCCGCCGGCACCCGGAAGCGGGAGGCACCGACGCCGTCGGCGGTGACCGACGCGATCGGTCAGGTCATCGACTCGATGACCGTGCCCGCAGTGGTCCAGAACGCGCGTATGGACCTCGTCGCCGCCAATCACCTCGGACGGGCCCTGTACCCGGGACCGTTCAGCATGCCCGGACGCCCCAACTTCGCGCGCTTCGCCTTCCTCGACCCGCGGGCCGCGGACTTCTACGGCGACTACGAGGGCGCGCGCAACTTCACCGTCTCGGTCTTGCGCGCTGCTGCCGGGCGCGACCCGCACGACACCGAGCTCAGTGCCCTCATCGACGGGCTCGCCGCCGGCAGCACGGACTTCACCGCACGCTGGGGCAAGCACAATGTGCACCGGCATTCGCAGGGGCGTAAGACCTTCCATCATCCCGGGGTGGGCACGCTCGAGGTGATCTACACCGACCTCACCCTGCCAGGGGACCCGACCACGTCCATCACGACCTACACCGCCGACCCCGGCAGCCCGACCGCCGATGCGTTCGCCCTCCTGGCCGACTGGGCCCGCGCAGAAGCCGACGACGCCACGCGGACACCTTGACCGCGGTGTCCTGCTCCGGGGGTCCCTGACAGTGCCTGCCACGACGGGGCGGTGACGCGCAGGCTGGATGCAGGTATCAGAACCAGAGGAGCACCCATGAGCACCCGCATCGTCCAACGCGCCTTCGGTGGCCCCGACGTCCTCGAACCCGTCGACCGGCCGGCCCCGACCGCGGCCGACCTCGGCCCCGACGACGTGCTGGTCGCGGTGGCCGCCGCAGGCGTCAACCCGATCGATGCGATGACCCGACAGGGCGGTGGCATGGCGGCCGCCGGGATCATCACCGTGCCGTTCACCCCCGGCTGGGACCTTGCGGGCACCGTCGACGCGGTCGGCGCCGACGTGACCGGCCTCGCCCCGGGGCAACGGGTCCTCGGGCTGGCCGGCTTCCCGCATGAGGGTGGCGCCTATGCCCAGCATGCGATCGTCGCCGCCGCGGATCTGGTTCCCACCCCCGCGAACCTCACCGACGAGCAGGCGGGTGCGCTGCCGATGGCCGCGATGACGGCCTGGCAGGCGCTCACCGACACCGCCGAGGTCAAGCCGGGCAGCCGGGTGCTCGTCAGTGGTGCCGGGGGCGGGGTCGGGCACCTCGCCGTGCAGATCGCCCGGCACCTGGGTGCCCACGTGATCGCGATCGCCGGGACCGGCAAGCACGACTGGCTGCGCGGACTCGGTGCGGACGAGACCGTCGACTACCGCGACGCCGACGCCGTGGCGGCCCTCGACGGCACCGTCGACGTTGCGCTGAGCCTGGCCGCCGGGTCCCGTGAGGCCGCGGTCCGTGCTGTCCGACCCGGTGGGGTGATCATCGCGCTGGGCGGTGGTGCGGCCGAGTTGGAACCGCTCGCCGACGCCGCCGGGGTGCGCTTGGCCGCCACCCACGTCCACACGCAGCGGGAGTGGATCGAGAAGGTCGTCGACCTTGCCGCACAAGGGGTTCTGATGCCCACGGTCTCGCAGGTCTTCGGCCTGGCCCACGCCGCCGATGCCCACCGCGCACTCGAGGGCGGGCACAACACCGGCAAGATGGTCCTCCGCACGCGACCCTAGGACCGGCTACGCCGGACGGTGAATCATGTTCGGGCGAATCACTTCTCGTGGACTTCTCCCGCGGTGACCGGAGCGCGCCCCGGCGTGCGACCCCACCCTCCCCAGTAGGCCATCTCGAGTGCGATCCCCACATGCACCGGATTCTCGGCGAGTGGTCGGGGAAGGAGTGCGTCGCACCGTTCCAGCCTGCGCAGCACGGTGTTCCGATGGGTGAACAGGCGTGCTGCGGCTCGCCCGGAATGGCAGCCCTCCGACAGGTATGCCAGGGCGGTCTCACGCAGTTCCACGGGCCCGGACTCGAGCGCACCCAGGGTTCGACTCACGAAGGAGCGGGCGCGTTGTGGGTCGGCGGAGAGCGCGAGCACGGCGGCGACCTGATCGTGTGTGGCGATCTGGTGCGGTGACTCCAACCGGGCGAGCAGCCGCTGCACGTCGGCGGCATCGAGGAGGCTGCGCCGGAAGCCCTCGAACCCGGACCCCACCGAACCGATCGCTACCTGGACATCCGTCGGGATCGTCATCGAGTCGATGGAACGCCGGTCGAGCTCATCGGCATCCCGAAACCACGCCCAGTGAGTCCCGGTACTCACCGGAATCGTCAGTGTGTCGGCAGCTTTCACGATCGATTGCAGGTGTTTGACCACTCTCCGGAGATCGTCGTTGCGTGGCTCGGCACCCGTGGTCCAGATGACCGCTGCCAGGTGCTGGCCGTGCATGGGAAAGCGGAGTTCGTGTTCTACCTCCGACCGGGTCAGGTCGGATCCGTCGAGGAGGCGTCGAACCACCCGGTAGTTGCGGGCGTCTCGCCCCGACACCAGTTCTGCGAACTCTGCATCGATCATTCTCGCCGTGTTCTGGATCGTCGCGTCGACGTACTCCGCGACGCTACGGCCCGTGATGTCGAGGACCTCCCGCAGCTCGTCCGGATCCCGGGTCAGGTCGAACACGATCTGCATCCATCGCTGCCAGGCCACGTTCTGTCCGAGTCGATAGGAGTCGAGGGCCGAGGCGTCATAGCCGCGGCGGACGATGTTGCGCGCGGCCTCGAGCGGTTCGAGCGTGCTGGGTGCGACGGGTTCACCGGGTGCCTCGACGTTCGATCGCGCCCAGTGCAGCAGGCTGGTCCGGTTGGCGCGCATCGCTTCTGCCCGGAACTCGGGGTCGTCGGCCAGGGCTTCGAGACTCGGTGCGGAGAGTGTTGCGACGTCGACCTCGTCGAACCACTCCGCGGCGCCGTCCAAGACCACATCGGCCCCTTGGCGGATCAACTCGCGTGCTCGCTCGGTCGGCGGTGGTGCGCTCACACGTTCCAGCATAGTGGTGCAGAGTGCATCGACAGATGACCGAATCGGTGCATCTGCACCTTCTCGCGGTGTCGTACCGCACCTACTGTGATGGCAGCCATAGGAGAGTGGGATGCGAAACACGCCGGCCCGGACAGGGCCGGGAATCGGTCTGACCCTCGAATCGAGAAGGGCGCCAAGGCTGTTGGCGGGAGGTCGGTGCGTACTGCCGGCCGAACACGGCCATCGTGCATCTCGTGACGACGCGGGTCTGGAGATCTGCGGCCACCCGATCCCACACACATGTGTGCGGACGTGCTGAAAGGTAAAACGAAGTGACCGAGAAGGATCAGGCGAAGCTGGGTGAATGGGACCGGGCGCTCGTCACCGGAGCCAGCGACGGCGTCGGCCTGGCCATGGCAGAACTGCTGGCCGCCCATGGCGTCGACCTGGTGCTGGTCGCCCGGCGTGAGGCAGTACTCGAGGCCCTCGCCGAGCGGCTTCGCGCCGAACATCGTGTCCAGGTCGAGGTCCTCACCGCAGACCTCGCCGATCTCGATTCACTCGAACGCGTCGAAGCGCGCCTACGGTCCGAACCGCCCGTCGATCTGCTGGTCAACAATGCCGGTGTCACCGGATTCGGCGAGTTCGCCGCGCGCGATATCGACGTCGAGCAATGGCAGATCGATGTCAACGCCATCGCACCGATGCGACTGACCCATGCGGTACTGCAGTCGATGAAACCCCGGCGACGAGGAACCATCCTGATGGTGTCCTCCCTCGACTCGGTGCTGCCGCCTCCGTTCCACGCCGTCTACGCCGCCACCAAGGCGTTCCTGAATACGTTCACCGAGGCGCTCGACGGCGAGCTACGTGGCACCGGGATCACTACCACCACAGCGCTTTTGGGATACACCAAAACCAACATGGCCAAGAAGTTCGGGATCGAGGAGCCGCATTCGCGCGTCAACTCGCTGCTCCTGCTGACTCCGGAACACGTGGCCCGGGTGACCCTCGCGGCGGCAGCCGCGGGCACGCGTGTGCACGCTCCCAGTCTCGCCTACCGGATGTACGCCGGGGTGGTCCGGTTCATCCCGATAGCGGTGCGACGCAAGATGGCGATGACGATCATCCCCGCCGAGTCCCTGACCATCACCAGTGGCAAGGGCGGCGTGGTCGCGTGAGCGGTTCCGCCCACGGCGGGACCGGAGACTCCGTCGACGCCGGTATCTGCTTGCCGAGACGGTCCGTGGCGTCGAGCCGAACATGACGGTGGCGGCATCGCCGAGACGGATGTGACCTGCAGCACTGGCGGGTGTCCGCCATGCGCGACTCCACAAATTGCATGTGCATGCAAACTTGCAGGAGCATGCAAAAACTGTGGATACTTGCTGCATGACCCCAGGATTGAGAGAGGCCAAAAAGGCGGAAACCCGGCGCGCACTGGCGCTGGCGCTGCTACGGCGGGCGTCTGACGGGGGCCTCGACAGCGCCATGATCGATGACGTCTGTGCCGATGTCGGCGTGTCGGTCCGCACGTTCCACAACTATTTCCCGGACAAGAAGGCCGCCGTCTCCGACCTCATCGTCGAGACCATGACCCGCGTGATCGACTCCGCCGCCGAGTCGAAGGCCGACACCGTCTGGGAGGCCCTGGAGAACGGGCTGGCCCGTGTCATCGAGTCCGCCTGGACATCCCCGACAGAACTCACCGCGTTGTTCCGGATCGCGACGTCTGATCCGGTGCTGCACTCGGACGAGTGTGCAGGCGGTCCGGACGGAGCGGTCGGCGACAGGTTCGCCGACCTGGCGGCGCAGTACCACTTCGACCCGCAGTCGCTGTTCGGCCGATCGGTTCTCGAACTCGCACTTACGGTCTCGCGTGTCGCGCTCGAGTACTGGAACGAGCTTCCCGCCCCGCGTCCGTCGATCGCCGACACCCTCGCCGACGCCTTCGACCTTCCGCTACGCGGATTCCGCACCACCACCACCACCGAGACCCAGGAGTAGGGCGATGGCAAGACATTTGTACCGAATCGGGAAGTGGGCGTTCCGGAACCGCATGAAGGTGATCGCGGCGTGGATTCTCCTGCTCTTCGGCGTGGGGACCGCCGCCGCACTGATGTCGCAGCCGGCGACCACGAAGTTCAGTATTCCGGGTATCGCTTCCGAACAGGCACAGGACCTCATGGTCCAACGCTTCCCGGACCGGCAGAAGTTCAACGACGAGACCAAGATCGTCTACGTACTCGAGGCCGAGGACGGCGGAGCGCTCACCCGGCCGGAGTACCGTCAGGCCATCGCGGTGCTCGTCGACGGAGTCCGCAACCTCGACGGAATCGACCCCACGTCGGTGATCGACCCTGTCGCCGACTACGGCACCGCCGACGCCCCGGGGGCCGTCCGTGCTCAGGTCACCGGCTTCCACCAGCAGGTGCTGGGGCAATCGGGGGCGGAGGCCGTACGCGATGCCCAGGTGACCTCGCCGCTGAACCGCGATGCAACCACGGCGCAGGTCGAAGGTACCTTCACCGCGCTCGGTGACGATCACGCACTGCCCGACTCCGATCGGATCAACGCCCTTGCCGAGCAGGCCAGAGCGGCCGGTCTGACGGTGGCGTTCACCGGCAGTGCGCTACCCCAACCCGAGATCACCACGCTGTCGGAGTTCCTCGGTCTCGGGGCTGCGGCCATCGTGCTCGTCCTCACCTTCGGATCGCTCGTCGCATGGGGGATGCCCCTCGTCACGGCGCTGGTCGGCGTCGGCATCGGCATGATGGGGATCGGAGTGGCCTCGTACTTCTTCGAGCTCAACCAGGAGACCCCGATCCTCGCGACGATGATCGGCCTCGCCGTCGGCATCGACTACGCATTGTTCATCGTCTCCCGATACCGCCACGAGGCCCGACGCACGACCGACCTGGCCGAGGCTGCGGGCAGGGCGGTCGGTACCGCTGGATCGGCCGTCGTCTTCGCGGGTACGACGGTGTTCATCGCCCTGGCTGCGCTGGCGATAGCCCGAGTCCCCTTCATCACCTCCATGGGCATTGCCGCCGCACTGACCGTGCTGGTCGCGGTCGCCGTCGCGGTCACGCTGCTGCCGGCCGTGCTCGGACTCCTGGGACCTCGCGCATTCGCCGGACGGATCGGGCTTCTCAACCCGCCCGATTCGGGCGTCGACACGAAGGCCGACCACATGCGTAACGGCGAACGCTGGGTGCGTGCGGTGGGCCGCCGCCCGTTGGCCATCGCCATCGGGATCACGGCAACACTGCTGTTGCTCACCATCCCGGCCGTGGGCCTCACGCTGGCATTGCCCACGGATGCGACCGCTGCCCCCTCGACCACCCAGCGGGTCGCGCACGACAGGATCGGAGCCGGTTTCGGTGACGGCTACACCGCGCCGCTGGCGATGATCGTCGACGGTGAGGGCATCGCGTCTCCCACGCAGCGGCTGGACGCCTTCAACCAGCTCACGGCCCGGGTCCAGGCGCTCGACGGTGTCAGCGCAGCCGTCATCGGGGCAGATGGACTGAGCCAGGACGGGCGTACGGCGATCATCTCGGTGATCCCCACCGGCGGCGCGACCGACGACACCACCGGCGACCTCGTGAGGCAGTTGCGCGCGATGGAGTCCGGCGCCGCCGAACAAGGTCTCACCTACGGTGTGACCGGTATGACCGCCATCGAGATCGACATCTCCGAGCGTCTCACCGACGCGCTCGTGCCCTATCTCGTCGTGGTCGTCGGACTCGCGCTGCTACTCCTGATGATCGTGTTCCGCTCCGTACTCGTACCGATCACCGCGGCGCTGGGCTTCCTGCTCAGTGTCGGGGCGACGTTCGGGATCACCGTGGCGCTCTACACCAGCGGTGCCTTCGGGCTGGTGTCGAACCCGCAGCCCCTGGTCAGCTTCTTCCCGATCATGTTGATCGGCATCGTGTTCGGCCTGGCGATGGACTACCAGGTGTTCCTCGTCACCCGGATGCGCGAGGCCTATGTCCACGGGGCGGACGCCCGCGCCGCGGTGACCGCAGGATTCGCGCAGAGCTCGCGGGTCGTCGTGGCCGCGGCCACGATCATGATCGCCGTGTTCGCGGCGTTCATGCTCCAGGAACTCGCCTTCATCCAGGTGATGGCCTTCGCGCTCGCGGTCGCGGTGTTCCTCGACGCCTTCGTCATCCGGATGACGTTGATCCCGGCGTTGCTGGTGCTCCTCGGTGACAAGGCATGGTGGCTGCCGGGTTGGCTGGATCGAGTCCTCCCGCGTATCGACGTCGAGGGAGAGGGCCTGGTCGTGGAATCGGCGGAGAGCATCCCGAACGACCCGGACGACTCCGCCGTGGGTGACCCGGCTGCTGTGCCGGCGCGGCGGCCGGCGTGCCTGATGAGGTGATCGGGGCGGTTGCCGCGCTGATGCCTCGGCTCCGTCCCGCTCGATCGGCTTGTGGCAGTTGCTGATCGAGTGGGACTGCGGTTCCGGGAGGGTGTGCCTGTCGGGAGTTCCCGATCAGCTGCCGAACTCCTCGAGCAAGGCGAGTACCGACTCCTTGCCGAGTCGGTTCGCGGCCAGCGGGCTGTCGCCGGTGAGCAGGTTGCGGTCGCGGGTGGTGGCACCGGACATGTCGTCGTTGCTGATCTCGATGCCGGCCTCCCGCAGTCGCTCACCGAGATTCCACGGCATCTGACCGGGAAGGTATCCGATGTCGATGTTCGCCCCGAGATCCAGGGAGTCCGGGAAGGCGACGATCCGGTATCCCGCGAACGGATTGGCGTCACGGCCGGCGCCGGCCGCCAGCAATGCGGCCGGTCCGTGACAGAGGGTGATGATGAGCCGGCCGTCGAGGAAGAAGTCCAGCGCCTCGCGCACATCGGTATGCGACGGGATGGTGTTCATCGCGCCGTGCCCACCCGGGATGAAGATCGCCGCGTAGTCGTCGAGGCCGTCGGCGACGACGTCGGCCAGGCGTCTCGGGGACCTGAAGTCGTCGCGCGTCGCGTCCAGGGCGGCGCGGATCGCGGCGTCGTCCTTCGGGTAGGCCCACCACTCGAACTTGCCGGGACCGCCGCTGACGGTGGCGATATCGATACCGTAGCCGGCCTGTGCGATGTGGTGGATGGGTAGCAGCGTCTCCACCGGATGGTTGCCGGTGGAGAAGAAACGGCCGTTCCGCATCAGCATGTAGCGCTCGTCGGTCGCGATCACCAGCACCTTCCACCGGTTGCCGGGGTAGCGGTCCTGAGTTACCAGACCATCGAAATCGGTTTTGTCGGAGGTGTATTGGGACAACGAGTATGGCGAGGGGAAGAATGCGTTCTTCTCGGCCGGATCCGGTGTCGGGTTGCGGTCCTGCGTGTCCTGAGCCATCGGAACTTCCTCTCTGACGGTGGTGATGTCCGGATGCTCGCCGAGTCAGGCCTTCTCCCGAACATAGGAGCCGTCGCCGGGCAGCGCAAGGTGCCGTCGGTGGGAAGTCGTCGAGAGTGTGGCGTGGTCAGATGTCCTCATCGGCGAGCAGTGCGCGGATCTCGGCATAGCGCAACAGGAACCGCTTCTCGTCGAGCTTCTTGCGGCGCATCCAGCCGGTCACCTCGGCATTGCATTTACCCGCATTGCACGACCGGCAGCACGGCACCACGTTGGTCGCCGTGTAGCGGCCGCCCCGGGAGATCGCGAGTACGCAATCCTTCTGCAGGGCAACGTCTTCAGCGCCACAGTAGGCGCACCCCGCCCACAGGCTGCGGAGGCGCTCCCACTGCAGATCGGTGAGATCGTTGTCGGCGGCGGCCACCCGCTTGCGACGACGACGGGCATAGCGGTTGGCGCGGGAGCGGTTCGGGGTGGCCACCCGACCGACGCTATCGTCTGCGGCGTCGACGGGCGGAGGCGACGCGCCGGGGTGCATGCCGGGCGGACGGCAGCCACCAGCTGAACGTGGCTACCAGATGACGGCGACACCTGCGGCGGTCGCCGACAGCACTGCCGCGATAGTGACCCAGACCGGTCCGACGGGTTTCCCGTCGCGTTTCTGGAAGGCGCTGCCCATTCCCAGGACACCACCGAGGACCATCAGCAGAACCAGTTTGACCGCGATCTTGGGATAGTTGGGCTCGAAGTCGCCCCACGGCGCGGCCAGGGCCAGCCCGGTGACGAGGGAGATCACGATGCCGTAGTCCATGACCCGGGTGAACTCGAATCTGCGGGACACCGCGGAGGACACGAGTGCTCCGAAGGTCACGGCGAAGCCGATGATGTGGACGAGAACTATTACGCTGCGTAGTACATCCATACCCGCAGCGTACCGGGTCGGTACGCCGCGGGTAGGTGCCGGATGTGCCCGAGATCACGCACTCAGGACGGCCGGGGCATCGGGCATGGCGGCGGTGAACCGTTCACGGTGGATGTTGCGGGCCGACATGCGGCGGCGCTTGCACGCCTTGACTCCGGCGTCCACCATCGCCGGCGGACCACAGAGGTAGGCCGTGTGGCCGCGCAGCGACGCGAAGTCCTCGCTCACCGCGTCGCCGACGTAGCCCCGTCGATCACCGCCGTCGGACCGGCTCAGGCACCGGATGTAGCTCACCCCGGGATGGGTGCGGGCCACCTCGGTCCAGAACTCGACGTCGTACAGATCAGATTCGTGACGCACCCCGTGATAGAGGTGGATCTCCCGGTTCGGATCGTCGGCCAGTGCCTGCAGGGCAATGGATTTCAGTGGCGCCAAGCCGGTACCCCCGGCCAGCAGGAGCAGGGGACTCGTGCACTCGGAGTAGGTGAAGTCCCCCCATGGCCCGCGCAACGCCACCTCGTCGCCGGCGGTGAGGTCGGCGAAGATCCACCGGTCGGTCGCCGCCCCGGCCGGCACCCGCCGGATGTGGAACTCCAGCCGCGTCGACGAGGCGGGCGGATTGGCCATCGAGTACTGCCGCATCTCGCCGGAATGCGGAACGCGCAGCTCCATGTACTGACCGGCCGAGAAGTCCAGCGGCTCAGAGAGTTCCACGTGCACTGCCACGGTGTCGTCGGCGACGGTGCAGATCTCGCCGACAGTGCCCTGCAGGTCCCGCAGGACATGCTGCGGCGCAGCATCTTCCGGGGTGTCGACCTCGATCTGTGCGGGCGAACAGGGGCGTGTCTGGCAGGCGAGGACATAGCCGCGGGCCTGGTCGTCGGCGCCGAGCACCGTCTCCGACACCGGTGGAGCGGCGACGTCGCCGGCGGTCAGGCGCACCTTGCAGGTCCCGCACGTGCCCTGGTTACACGAGTTCGGCAGGTATATCCCGTTGCGGAGGAACGCATCGAGCAGGGTCTGGTCGTCGCGGCAGGCGACGGTGGCCGTCGCCGAGCCCGACACCTGCACCGGATGTTCGGGGGCGCCGGACATCTCACGCCTCCCAGGTGACGTTCAGGGCGGTGGGACCACGGAAGCCCCAGCCCCAGAACTCGACGTCGGTGGACTGATCGCGCTCGAGGCTCGGAATCGAGTCGAACAGTTCCTCCAGACCGATCCGGCACACGTGGTTGGCGAAGTAGATCCCGGCGCACGCGTGCTTGCCCGCGCCGAATGCCAGATGCGGCAACGGCGGCCGGGAGATGTCGTATGCCGACGGCGCGTCGTAGGTGGCCGTGTCGTGGTTGGCCGAGCCGTACGACAGCAGCACCACGGTGCCCTTGGGCAGTCTCACCCCGGCCACCTCGACATCGGTGGTGGAGATGCGGGCGGTCGCCGACCAGATCGGCGAGGTCCATCGCATGCCCTCGGAGATCGCCCGTGGGATCAGCTGCGGCTCGTCGACCACCTGCTCCATCTGGTCCGGACGGGTGAGCAGACCCACCAGCGTCGACGCCATCGCATGTCCCGGCTCCTGCATCGCGCCCAGCAGATACACGTAGAGTGTGGGGTAGATGTACTCGCGGTCGCGGGTCTGGCCGGCGGGCATGCCGTCGTGCAGCCAGTGCGAGATGGCGGTGTCGTCCGGGTGCTCGATCCACTGATCGATCTTGGGATCGACGATGGCGCGGATCTCGGCCTTGGCCTCATCGCCCTCGCGGAAGCCGTCCGGATTGGTGAACTCGCCGTTCGCGTCGACGCCGGCATTGGTGAACGAGCGCGACAGCTTGTGGAACCAGTCGCGCAGGGTGTCGGAGCTGACGTCGGAGAGTCCCAGCAGGTCACCGAGTGCGCGGACGCTGACCGGCTCGCAGTACTGCGAGACGAGTTCGGCGTGCCCGTCGTCCTCGAAGGTCTCCAGGAATCGGCGTGCGATCGGCCGCACCAGATCGTCGATCCAACGGTCCACCTCCTGCGGCTGCAGCGCCGGGTCGACCATCGACCGCAGGTCTTCGTGGATCGGTCCGTTGACACCGATCACCGCGGGGTGGCCGAAGGTCCGGCCACCGGCCTTGGTGATGACGGCCTCGAAGTCGTCACTGGTGGCGATCTCACGGCAGATGTCGGTGGTGGTCGCGACATAGGAACCCAGGACCGGCAGGTAGGCCAGCGGAGACTCGGCGCGCAGCCGCTCGTAGATCGGGTACGGGTTGCGCTCGAGTTGGCTCATCGTGATCTCGTCGATCCAGCTCAGTGTCGCGGTCATGGTGACCCTTCCTCTCCTCGGTGTGTGTCGATCGGGTGTCGGTCGGCGCGGTGCCGGTCGATTCCGGTGGACTGGTGAGGAGACCGTAGGACGCGGTGAGGCCGCGTTTCGACACCGATTGCGCGACGGTGAGACGTTCTGCGCGGTCAAGATGTGACGGGCATCGCAGTCGGGGTTCGGTGTGAGGTAGACAAGGAGGTGGCCGGCCCAGCCTGCCGGCCCTGACCGACCGAAAGACGCGTACTCGATGTCCACCGAACGCGATTGGGACGGCGCACACCGTGCCGTCGCCGAAGCGTATTTCCCGCATGAGCTCACCGGACTCGACGGGTCCGACGAGCTGGACCTCTCGCTGCGGACCATCGAGCTGGGGCCGGTCACGATCGGTCGGCTCTCCTGGGGTGCCGACGTCGCGATCGCCTGCGAGTACCCGGGCGCCTACGAGGTCAACATCCCGCTGTCGGGTCGGCTGCACTCGACGGGGGAGACCGGTGAGATCGTGTCCGTACCGGGTACGGCGACGGTGTTCGCCGCCGGTCGTGCCTCGTTGATCAGTCGCTGGACCGCCGACTGCGAGGTGCTCGGGGTGAAGTTCGACGCCGACCATCTCGAGCGGGAGGCCGATCGCATCCACGCCCGACCCGCGGCCGGTCGGCTCACCCTGCCCCCGCAGATCGACGTCGGAGATCCGGCGGGGAAGTCGTGGGTGAGCCTGATCGAGGCCCTCACCACCCGCCGCACCGAACCCGGCGAGCCGGCGGACGTCCTTGCGAATCCCCTTGTCGGGCCACAGATCGCGAGTGCGGTGACCGCGGCGTTCCTGCTCGCGGTGGACCCCGAACCGGTGGATGCCGCCAGGGCGCTGCGGCCTCGGACGGTCAAACGGGTACTCGATGCGATCGAGGCCGATCCGACCCGAGCGTGGACGCTGGCCGAGATGGCCGGGCTGGCGCAGACGAGTGTGCGCCGGCTCCAGGAGGCCTTTGCCGAGCATGTCGGCGCCAGCCCGACGGCCACTCTGCGCGCCATCCGGCTCGCCCACGCCCACGCCGACATCGAGGCCGGCGTCGCGACGGTCTCGGATGTGGCCGCACGCTGGGGTTTCAGCAGTGCCAGCCGATTCGCTGCAGCGTATCGGCGTCGGTACGGCCAGAGTCCGTCGCAGGCGCGGCGCGGCTGATCCGTGGGCCACCCCTGTCCGGGAAGTGACCTGTGTCGTACATTGGTGCCGATCATATATGTGATAGATCGACGGGCGACGTGATGAGAGGTGGCACGGGATGGACGTGACGTGGTCGGACGAGGACATCGCGTTCCGCGATGAGGTGCGGGCCTTCCTGGACGCCGAACTCACCCCGGACCTGCGGTCGGCAGGACGCCTGCGCACCAGCGTCTACACCGATCACGAGGCGTCCATGCAGTGGCAGGCCATCCTGAACCGTCGCGGATGGGCCGCACCCGCGTGGCCGGTGGAACACGGCGGCTGCGACTGGACGCTCACCCAGCACTACATCTTCAGTCGCGAATCGGTCCTCGCCGGTGCTCCGGCCTTGTCGCCCATGGGAATCCGGATGGTCGCCCATGCGATCGTGGCCTTCGGCACCCCCGAACAGAAAGCGTTCTTCCTGCCCGGAATCCTCACCGGCGACGTCTTCTTCTGCCAGGGCTACTCCGAACCGGAGTCAGGCTCGGACCTCGCATCCCTGTCGATGGCCGCCGTCGACGACGGTGACGACCTGGTGTGCACCGGCAGCAAGATCTGGACGACGCACGCCACCGAGGCGAACTGGATGTTCTGCCTGGTCCGTACCTCCCGCACGGGCAAGAAGCAGGAGGGGATCACCTTCCTGCTGATCGACATGACCTCGCCCGGGATCGAGGTGCAGCCACTGGTGATGGCCTCCGGCGAGAAGATCCAGGCCCAGGTCTTCTTCGACGGTGTGCGCGTCCCGAAGAAGAACGTGCTCGGCGCGATCGACGACGGCTGGACCGTCGCCAAGTACCTGCTCGTCTTCGAGCGTGGCGGCGGCGCGGCCGCCCCGGCGCTGCAGGTGATGGTGGAGAACCTCGCCGAGCATGCCGCGACCGTCACCGGCCCGTCCGGCGCACCGATGGTCGACGAACCGGCCTTCGCCGCGAAACTCGCCGACGTCCGGGCCCGCGCCAAGGTGCTCGAGATCCTGGAATACCGTGCCCTGGCCGACATGAACGCCGGGCGCAACGCCGGGGCCATCTCGTCGATGCTCAAGATCCTGTCCACCGAACTGAGCCAGCACATCACCGAGCTGGGGGTCGAGGCCGCCGGACCGCGGGGACGTGTGTATCAGCCACACGCCACCAAACCCGGCGGGCCGATCGAGGACTACACCCCACCCGCCGATGCCCATCTCAGCGGTGCCGACTGGCAGGCCGTGGCGCCGCTGCTCTATCTCAACGACCGTGCGGGCTCGATCTACGCCGGCAGCAACGAGATCCAGCGCAACATCCTGGCCAAGGCCGCACTCGGTCTGCCCCAGTTCTGATCTCGCCGCCAGGCGCCCGACTGCGTTCTCCCCCGGCCCGATCCGCACCGTCCACGACTCGAACAGGACCCCCGATGGATTTCGATCTCACCGCCGAACAGCAACTGCTCGCCGACGGTCTCTCCCGTTTCCTCGCCACCCGCTACGGCCTGGAGGAGAGCCGTAAGGCCGCCAAGATCGGTGCCGGGTGGCAACCCGAGGTGTGGCGTGCCTTCGCCGACGAACTCGGTGTGCTCGGCGCCTGCCTGCCGGAGTCGGTGGGCGGCGACGCCGGCGGACCCGAGGAACTGATGGTGGTCACCGAGGCGTTGGGTGCGGCGCTGGTCGTCGAACCGTTCGTCGACACCGTCGTTCTCGGTGCGCGGCTACTGGCCCGCATCGATCATCCCGGCGCACGCGAACTCGCCCGACGCGTCGTCGACGGTGACGCGCTGTTGGCGCTCGCCGCCCTCGAGGACGGTTCCGGCGGTGTGCCGACCCGGGTGGCGACCACCGCGACCGGTGACGCCGACGGCTGGATTCTCGACGGCACCAAGCCGGTGGTGACCACCGCGCCGCTGGCCTCGCACCTCATCGTGGTGGCCCGCCTCGCCGACACCGACGAGCTCGCACTGTTTCTGGTGCCCGCCGGCGACGCCGCACCCGCGGGACTGGGTATGCACGCCTTCCGCACCGTCGACGACCGGCGCGCCGCCGACGTGAGCCTCGACGGCGTCCGCGTGGGGGCCGACGCGCTGTTGGTGTCGGGGGACGAGGCCACCGCTCTGCTGGAGCAGGCCTGGGACGAGGGCACTGCGGCCGTGGTCTCCGAAGCGGTCGGACTGATGCGCAAGGTGCTCGCCGACACCGTCGAATACACCAAACAGCGGCAGCAGTTCGGACGTCCCCTCGCCGGTTTTCAGGCACTCGCACACCGCATGGTGGACATGTACATCGAACTCGAACAGGCTGTCGCCGCACAGTATCTCGCGGCGCTCAGCCTCGATGCGCCGGCCGCCGAGCGCGCGTCGGCGGTATCGGCGGCCAAGGCCACGGTCAGCCGGGCGGCACGGTTCATCGGACAGAACTCGGTGCAGCTGCACGGCGGGATGGGCATGACCGAAGAGCTCGCGATCGGACACCACTTCCGGCGTCTGACCGTCATCGAGAACGAGTTCGGTTCGGCAGATGCACATCTCGCACGGTTCGAGCGGCTGGCACGCGCCTGACAGCGGAAACGCCTAGTCGGTCGCCACGGGGATTCCACTGCGGCTGAGCATCTCCCGGCCCAGGATCTGACGGACCGACGGCAGTCGCGAACTGGAGACCGCCAGCACGGTCAGCAGGACCCAGATGAGCGCACCGCTGGCGAGCATCAGCAACTGCAATGCCCACGACGGTGCGCCGAACCGCTCCGTCGCCGAATCCCGTGCCCACAGACGCCAGTAGATCATCAGGTTGACGGTCAGACCGACCCCGTAGGAGATGCCGAAGGAGAGCAGGTAGGCCCGCCACGTCCCGTCCTGCAGGCGGTCACCGAGGGGCTCGTGCCGCAACGGACTGATCACCGACAGCAGGTTGCCCACCCCGAGCCAGATGAGCACCATCACCACGAACTGGTCGATGACGGCGATCGTCTCGAGGTCGGTGGTCACCGCCAGCAGGGCGATCACCGGCGCGGCGGCCACCGTGACCAGACCACCCATCGTGAGGTTCTTGGCGATCAGGATGCGCCACAACCGTTCTCCTCCGGCCAGCTCGGTGAGCAGGCGGTCGGCCTCGAAGCACAGGGCGTTGGTGCACACCACGCTGCCGATCACCGCACCGAACAGATACAGCGACAGCGAACCGCGCTCCTCGTAGTCGGCCCAGCCGGCCAGCCGGTAGAACACCACCAGTGCGAGGCTGGTGGCGAGGGTGATGACCACGCGGATCAGGATCGAATGCGGTCGGTCGCGGAAGACATGGCCCACCTCGCTTCCGGTGCGCGCGGCCAGCCGGCGGGCGGCGAGGCGGGCATGGTCGAGGGGTGAGGCGAGGGTGTCGTCGCCGCCGACCGCTTCATCGACCGCGTCGAGGGCCTGCCCGACGACGAGCCGTGCCCGTCGGACCGCGACCACCGCATCGGCGATCGAGGCGGCGGTGAGCGCGGACGGTGCGGCCGAGCCGGCCTGGGTGACCGCGGTGCGGAGGCGGTCGGCGTCGGCGACGATGCCGTCGGCATCCTCGGACATCGTGCGCAGCGGATCGCCGGGGCTGCGGGTCGGGGCGGAACTCATGGAGAACACCTAAGCATCCGCCGCGGACGACCTGCACGTGCCGGTACCCGATCAGGTGTGCGGGCCGTTCACCGGAGAGGCCGGATCAGTGGAGACCGCCTTGCGGGAGGGTGCTCTGCGGGACGGTGGTCTGTTCGGTGTCCACCACGCTGCCCAACGTCACCGACACCGTGTGCTCGGACCCGCCGCTGCGCACCGTGAGCGGGACGCTCTGACCGGGGGAGTAGCCCAGGACCGCGGCCATCAGGTCGGCGTAGGAGGTGATCCGCTGGTCACCGACCTTGGTGATCACGTCACCGGAGGTGAGTCCGGCCGCGGCGGCCGGGCCGTTGGCCTGCACACCGGTGATCTGTGCCCCGGAGGTCGCGGTGGTGGCGGCCGCGGTGGTGGCGGCGATCGAACCGGTCACGCCCAGAACGGGTTTGGTGGCCTGACCGTTGTGCAGCAGTTCGTTGGCCACCCGGCTGGCGGTGTCGATCGGGATGGCGAAGCCCAACCCGAACGCCTGCACCCCGTCGGAACCACCGGACCCGGTGTCGACCGCGGAGTTCACGCCGATCACCTGTCCCTGCAGATTGACCAGTGGCCCACCGGAATTGCCGGGGTTGATCGGGGTGTCGGTCTGTAGCCCGTTGTAGACGGTGACCTGCGATCCCTGGCCGTCGCCTGCGGTCACCGTCCGCGACAGTGCGCTGATGATGCCCGACGTCACCGTGTTGGACAGGCTCTCCGGGCTGCCCACGGCCACCACCTGTTCGCCGACCCGGAGGCCCGCCGACGAGCCGATCGGTGCCGGGGTGAGGCCGCTGACCCCGCCGAGCTTGATCACCGCGAGATCGTACGACGGCGCGGTGCCGACGACGGTGGCCGGATGCGGGTTCTGGTCGGCGGTGGTCGCCGAGATGGTGGCCCCGGATCCGAGCGCGGACACCACATGGTTGTTGGTGAGGACATACCCGTCCTGGCTCAACACGATCCCGCTGCCGACGGCCGCTCCCTGGGAGCCGGTCACCTGGATGTCGGCGGTGTATTTCGACGCCGCCTGTGCCGCATAGGTGATCGAACCCGGCTGCGACGGCGCGGCCGGGGTGGGGGCCGCGGTGGTGAGCGTCGGTGCGTTCGTGGACGTGCCGACCGCGGTGTGGTCGAGGACGGCCTGCCCGCCGAGGGCGACCGCCCCACCGAGGAGTCCGGCGATCAGTGCGGTCGCCACGATCGGGGTGCTCGAGCGTCGTCCGGACCTCTGCGGTCCCGGCGGCGGCGCGGGCTGCCCGAGGATCGGCTGGGTGGGGTACGGCTGCCCGGGCTGCGTTGGTCCCTGCTGCGTTGGTCCCTGCTGCGTTGGTCCCTGCTGCGTTGGTCCCTGCTGCGTTGGTCCCTGCTGCGTTGGTCCCTGCTGCGTTGGTCCCTGCTGCGGCCCGGGCGGCTGCTGGGAGTGCGGCTGTTGCGGGCCGGGCTGCTGGGGATTCGGCTGTTGCGGGTGCGGCGGGGGGAACGACGACGGCGGCACCGGGGGAGTGGGATGAGTCACTCCACCACGGTGCCGACGGTGACTGAGAGGAATCCCAGGGAAGTCCACAGAATCGGCTGACCTTTTGCTGACGACCCCCCGCACGGCGCGTGGTTCGGCGCTCTGGGTCGACCGGTGGACTCGCCCGGCTTCCTACTTCACCTCGCTGCGCAGAATCCGCACGATCCCGAACGTCAGCGGCAGGGCGATCCAGATGACGCCGGAGACGATCAGTTTGGTCCATTCGCCACCGGTCGCCCAGTGTTCGGTCTGGAACGCGGCATTGGTGGAACTGATGTCGACCCAGGCGCCGATGTTGCGGCCGAACCACGGCACCAGCTCGGTGACCAGCGACAAGGCGGTCGGGAGTGCGAAGTAGGCGACGATCGCACCCGGGGTGCTCAGGATCAGCGCGGCGAACCCGAACCCGAGCAGCAACCCGAACAGTTGCAGCACAAGGGCGTTCACCAGACCGGCACCGGTGAACGTCCATGCGCCCGCGGGATCGGCCGCGATGACGCCGGCGACCACGTTGGCGACCGCACCGAGCAGCAACGACAGACCGACCGCGACGACGGCGGCGATCAGCATCGTCACCAGCTTCGCGATGACGATGCGCTGTCGGCGGGGTTCCATCGTGAACGTCGTCAGGGCGGTGCGTTGACTCCATTCACCGGTGACCAGCAGGATCGCCATCACCGGCAGGATGATCCCGGTGGGGATGTTCATCATCCCGAAGAACTGGCCGAAGTACAGATTGGCCGGGTCGTTGCGGTTGGCGATCAGCATCGCCACCGCCACGATCACCGAGATCACGGCGATGGATGCGGCCAGCCAGAACCCGGCGCGCGTGTCGGTGAGTTTGCGCAGTTCGACGGCGACCAGGCGGCTCATGGGGATCGAGCGCGCCCGGGATGCCCGCGGCGTGGCGGGCAGATCGTGGGTGTCGGTCAGGGTGGTCATCACAGGGCTCCTGCGGTCAGCGGTTGTTCACGTTGGGTGGCTGCGGTGAGGTTCAGGAACATCTCCTCCAGGCGGGCGCCGTCGCCGGCACGCAGCTCGGTCAAGGCGATGCCCTGCACTGCCGCCACCGCACCGACGTCGGCGGGCTCGGCGTCCACGTTGAGCCCCCCACCGGTCCCGGCCTCCACGCGGAGTCCGGCGGTGATGAGGGCGGTGGCGAGGGCGGTGTCGTCGGTGGACCGGACGACCGTGCCGGTGCCGGCGAGCAGTTCGGCCTTGGTGCCCTGCGCGACGATCCGGCCGTTGCCGATCACCACCAGATCGTCGGCGACGATCTCGATCTCGTGCAACAGGTGTGACGACAGCAGGACCGTCCCGCCGCGGTCGGCGTAGTCCCGGAGCAGTCCGCGCATCCAGTGGATACCCGCCGGATCGAGACCGTTGGCCGGCTCGTCGAGGATCAGGATGTGCGGATCGCCCATGAGCGCATTGGCGAGGCCGAGGCGCTGCCGCATACCGAGGGAGTAGTTGCGCACGCGGCGCCCCGCCTCCTCGGGGGTGAGGCTGACCAGCTCGAGCATGTCGTCGACGCGGCTGCGTGGCACGCCGATCGTCATGGCACTCAGCCGCAGGATCTCTTCGCCGGTACGTCCGGCATGCTGGGCGGAGGCGTCGAGCAGCGCGCCCACCTCGGTGGCCGGGTTCTCCAGATCGCGGTAGGTGCGGCCGTCGATGGTCGCCCGGCCCGAGGTGGCGGGAGTCAGTCCGGCCATGATGCGCATCGTCGTCGACTTGCCGGCACCGTTCGGTCCGAGGAAGCCGGTGACCTGCCCTGCCCGGCATGCGAACGAGATGTCGTCCACTGCGACGTAGTCGCCGTATCGCTTGGTGAGGTTCTCCACGGTGATCATGGCATTCATCGTTTCGCGTGCGGGTGGCGTGCCACATCGGCCGCGGGGCTCGAATCGGTATCAGCCGAAAGTCGCACACCACCCCCGCCGCGGGGATGAGGCGTATCCGGGTTGCCCCCCATTACGGTGAGGGCATGCGCCCGGAGGACTATCAACCGCGACTGACGAGATGGGGGCACCTCTGGCGACTGCTGCTGATGCTGGTGATCTCGGCGATCGCCACGACCGGACGCCTCGAGTACCAGATCGAGCATGCACGGTGGTGGCTGGCGATCGACGTCCTGCTCGGCGTCGCCGGACTCGTGGCGGTGTGGTGGCGTCGGGCCCATCCGGTGGTGGTGTGCACCTTCACCGCGGTCGCCAGCCTGGTGTCGATCACCGTATCGGGGCCTGCTGCACTGGCGTTGGTGTCGTTGTCGACGCGGCGGCGGTGGCGCGAGATCGTGCCGCAGGCGGTGCTCGGTATCGGTGCGGGTGTCCTGGCCGAGCGGATCGTGCCCGGGCCGACGCCGTCATCCGAGCCGATGTTCCTGATCGTGGTACTCACCGTGGCGATCGTCGGGGCGTTGATCGCATGGGGCCTCTACATCGGTTCGCGCCGTGAGCTTCTCGCGAGCTGGCGGTCGCGGGCGATGCTCGCCGAGCAGGAACAGCAGGCCAAGATCTCGCAGGCGCGGTCGGTGGAGCGGGCGCGGATCGCGCGTGAGATGCACGATGTTCTGGCGCATCGGATCTCGACGGTCAGCATGTATGCCGGTGCGCTCGCGTTCCGTGACGATCTGTCGGCGCAGGAGGTCACGCAGACCGCCCGCACCATCGAGGAGAACTCGCGGCTGGCACTGACCGAACTGCGCGAGGTGCTCGGGGTGCTCCGCGAAGGCCCCGGTGACGCCGATCCCGAACTGCCGCAGGTCCGCCCGGCCGACATCGAAGCGCTCATCGAGGAGAACCGCGACGCCGGTATGCGCATCGGCTACACCCTGTCGGCCGATCTGGACGCGGTGTCGGCGAGCACCGTCCGCACCCTCTATCGCTGTGTTCAGGAGGGGCTGACCAATGCGCGCAAACATGCACCGGCGGCGACGGTGACGGTGCGGATCGAACCCGCCCGTGCATCCGGGATCGACCTGCTGGTGGTCAATCCGTTGCCGATCGGCGATGCGAGGTCGGTGTTGCCCCCGTCCGGCCTGGGGTTGATCGGGCTCGGTGAGCGGGTCGCCCTGAGCGGTGGCCGACACTCGGTGACGCGGACCGACGATGCGATGTTCATCTTGCACGTCTGGCTTCCGGGACAGGAGTGAGAGGAGAATGCACGCGGTGAGTGCTCGCATCATGATCGTCGACGACGACCCACTGGTCCGTTCGGGACTCAGGTTGCTGCTCGGCGGAACCCCGGACCTGCAGATCGTGGCCGAGGCCGCCGATGGGCGCGTCGCCGTCGAGACACATACCGCCGACCCGGTGGACCTGGTCCTGATGGATCTGCGTATGCCGGAGATGGACGGGATCGCCGCCACCTCTGCGCTCAAGTCGGGGGACGACCCACCGGCGGTGATCGTGCTGACCACCTTCGACGCCGACGACTACGTGGTGCGGGCGCTCGCCGTCGGTGCCGACGGCTTCCTGCTCAAGGACACCCCGCCCGCCGAGATCGTCGCCGCCATCACCGGCGTCCTCGACGGTCGACCCGCGTTGAGTCCGTCGGTCACCGCCGCCCTCATCCGGCAGGTCGTCGACAACGGTGACACCGGCGGTTCCAGCGTCGCGCAGGATGCGTTGTCGGCGTTGACCGATCGCGAGCGCGACGTCGCTGTTGCCCTGGCCCGCGGGGCGTCGAACGCCGAGATCGCCGCCGACCTGCACCTGTCCGTCGCGACCGTCAAGGCCCACATCTCGCACATCTTCACCAAGCTCGACGCCACCAACCGCGTTCAGGTCGCGATCCTCGTCCACGACGCGGGTCTCGTCTGACGTCGGCCGCGTTTCGACTCGGTCCCTGCTTTGCCTTCGAAAGTGGTTGTACAGTAGGGGTGTTGAGACGATGTGGAGCGGAGCGACGTGTCGTGTCGAAGCCTCCGCCGGGTGGGTTTGGCATCTCAATCAATTACTGGCAGTTGCTGGTTGAGCCGCTGAGGAGCGGAGCGACGAGTCGTGTCGAAACCTCCGCCGGCCGAGGTACTCAACGCAACCAACGGGTCGCTGGTTGGTTTCGACATGTCCAACCGGCGGGCCAGGGCGCCCCCTCGCTGCCAGGCCGGTCGTCGCCTGGGTTGACCAGTGACGAAGGGGCGGACGTCGAAACCAATCCAGTGAGCTGACGATGTCGGCATCCCAACAGCCCCACGGGTGAACCCGAACCCCCAGGGTGAACAGGCTTCACAATCCATCCATAAATATTGTTCGACTTGCAAATTCGGCGTACCTTCGCCTATATGTTCGCTACAATGGAACACATGCAGGGGGAGCTGGACACCATTCTCGACGCACTCATCGATTGTCGTTTCGACGACGATCCGACCGGGCCGGTCGTCTTCGCGGACCTGCAGACACTGGTCACCATCAGGAACGTCGTGGATGCATTGACCGCATCCGGGGCTGGTCATCTCGACCGGCTGGGGGTTGCGCAGAATCACGGGCGTAAGCCGATCGCCTTGTTGATCGAGATGGGCTTCGCACCCGCCGTCGCTGCCCGGATACAGCGGATCGGGACGTCGACGACCCTCGGCAGGACACTGAACCATGCTGCCGACGGAGCGATCTCCGGTGAACACGTCGACGCCATCGTGCGCGGACTCAACCAGATCGGACTACGCGCCGGAGAACCACCCGACACCGACACCTGGGCGACCTTCGAAGGCGACCTGCTCGCCCAAGTCCTGTCCGGCGCGACACCGGCCGAGGTGATGGCACGCGCCCACCAATTGGGGGACCATCACTCATCGGATACCGACGGTGGACGCCCGGCGAAAGAAGACCGCAACCTGAACGCTCTGGATATCGGGCGCACCGATGATGGGCGAGTCTCGGTGTCGGGCAGTTTTGATGTTGTTGTCGGGGAGAAGCTCGCGACGGCGATCGAGAAGCTGTCGGCTCCGGTTCCGCAGCCGGATGGTTCGACAGACCCCCGCGAGGCGCCCCGACGTCGCGCTGACGCCTTGGAGATGGTTGTGGATATGGCCGCCGGTGCCGGGGAACGGTCGGTCACTGCTCTACCGGCAGCGTTGATCACCCTGTCGGTACCTGCGGATGCACCGAACAAGACCGAGTTGGCGTTCGGCGGTTCGATCACCCGCAACACCCTCCTCGAAACGACGTGTGACGGTGTGGTGGTGATGACCATCGTCGACGGCGAACGGGTTCCGTTGGATATGGCGCGGGCGAAACGGTTGTTCACCGCCGGTCAGCGGCGGGCGTTGTTCGAGCGGGATCGGTGTTGCATCAAGTGTGGTGCCCCGGCGTCGAGGACTCAGGCCCATCACATCGCGCATTGGTCGGATGGTGGTGCCACCGACCTGGCCAACGGTTGCCTGTTGTGCACCTCGTGTCATGCCGATGTGCATCACAACGGATGGGATGTGTATATGGGACCCGACTCTCATCCGTGGTTGCTCCCACCGGAGGTGGTGGATCCGCGTCGTCGTCCGATTCCGGCGTACAACCGGCGGTTCGCTGATGAACTGCCGAATGCTGCCTGACTGTCGATAGAGCTTGTGTTCTTTGAGAACTTCATAGAGATAAGGGTGGGTGTCGGAGCCTCCGCTGGTTGCGTTGGTGAGTTCGGCCGGCGGAGGTTTCGACACGTCTCGTCGCTTCGCTCCTTGTCGGCTCAACCATCAACGGCCACAATATGATTGAGCCGATCCGTCTTCCATGATTGAGTCACGCGCTCTTTGCTGATTGAGCCGGGACCGAGCATCGCGAGGACCCGTGTCGAAATCTCTGCAGCTTGCGTTGGGTGGTGACCACGTCGGTGGGGGTCACGTTGGCGAGGTCGGCCGGCGGGGGTTTCGACACGCCTCGTCAGCGGCTACACGATGATTGAGCCGGGACCGAGCATCGCGAGGACCCGTGTCGAAATCTCTGTAGCTGGTGGTGGTTGCGTTGGCGAGGTCGGCCGGTGGAGGTTTCGACACGCCTCGTCAACGGCCCGTTGCTGATTGAGCCGGGACCGAGCATCGCGAGGACCCGTGTCGAAATCTCCGCAGCTTGCGTTGGGTGGTGACCACCTCAGAGGTGGGTGTGTTGGCGAGGTCGGCCGGCGGAGGTTTCGACACGCCTCGTCGCTGCGCTCCTCTCGGCTCAATCATCAACGGCCAGTGAATGATTGAGTCTGTCTTCTGGGGTGCCGGCGTTGGCGTAGGCGGATTCAAGGGGCAGTGCAACAGAGTACTGTACGGTCGACAGTGGTAACACATTCATGACTACCGCGCGCGTCCGGAGCGCCGATGCGACCGAATGGCGCAACTACACCGGCTGTTCGGTGATCTCGGTCTGGCTGCGGCCGGCGATGGTGAACGCGCACAGTGAGATCGAGGCGGCGACGATCATGACGATCGCCAGCGGGGCCGCGGTGGCCGAGCCCTTGATACTCACCAGCGGGGAGACCGCCGCCGCGATGCCGAACTGCAATGCTCCGATGACCGCCGACGCGCGACCGGCGCGCGCCCCCGCCGACGAGAGGGCCAGTGCCGTCCCGTTACCGAAGACCAGACCCAGGCTGCCGACCACGGCGACCAGCGGGATGGCCAACGACCAGGAGGGCGCCGATGTGGCCACCAGGATCGCGAAGACGATGACCGCAGTGGACATCACCGACAGGCCGGTTCGCATCAGGTCGCGGATGGCGTGGGTGGCGACGAGGCGCGCGGACAACGCGCTGACGCAGACCAGGCACAGCGAGTTGGCGCCGAAGGTGAGGCCGTACTGCGAACTGCTGAGCCCGATCATGTCCTGATAGAGGAACGGCGATGCCGAGATATAGCCCATCAACACCGCGAAGGCGAAGGCGAAGGCCACGCTGTACGAGACGAACTGACGGTTTCGTAGCACCGACGGCGCGTGTTCGGTGTCCGACGCACCAACTGCGCGACGTGCACGCCTCTCCGGCGGAAGGGTCTCTCGGATCACGGTGATGATCGCCACCAGCATCGCCACCGACAACGCGAGGACCACGCCCAGGATGCCGCGCCAGCCCAGCGGGCCGACCAGGAATCCACCGACCAGTGGGGCGATGACGGGCGCCACGCCGCCGACGATCATCATCAGGCTGAAGGCACGTGCAGCCTGCTTGCCGACGGCCAGGTCGGCGATGATCGCGCGACCGATCACCATGCCCGCCGCCCCGCCGAGGCCCTGGACGAAACGGGCGGCCACCAGCACGCCGACCGTCGGTGCCATCACCGTCACCGCACCCGCGGCGACGCACAGCGCCGAACCCACCAACAGGGGCGTGCGACGTCCGAACCGATCCGACAACGGCCCGAATGTCAACTGGCCGACCGTCACACCGACGAGGAATGCGGTCAGGGAGAGTTGGACCGCGGTCTCCGACGCGTGCAGTTCCTCGGTCATCTCGGGGAAGGCCGCCAGATACAGATCGGTGGCGAACGGTGCCACTGCCGACAACAGGGCCAGGACCAACAGGAGTCGTCCGGTGACGCCACCTCGTGTGGTCGACGGCTGACCCGCAGTGCCACGGGTGGAATCGGTGGGAGAGGTGGACGTGCTCATTTGGTTATGAAAACATATCTACATGACGGATGTCGACCGCAACGATCTGCTGATCGAGATCGCCGACCGCGTCCTGCGTGTCGGGCGTGAGGTGGAACCGCATGGCCCCCGCGGGGCCGTCGGGGCGGTGGAACTCTCCGGGACCGAGGCGTCGGTGATGCGGTGGATCGACCGCAATCCGGGGACCACGCCCGCCGAGACCGCCGATGCAACCGTGCTCAAACGGAGCAATCTCAGCGCGGCGCTGCGGTCGCTCGAGGCCAAGGCGATGATCGAACGTCGTCCCGACCCCGACGATGCGCGATCGGTCCGGCTGTACGGCACGCCGGTCGCCGACGACTCGATCGCCAAGGTGCGCGCGTTCTGGGTGGAGCGCCTCGTCGGTGCCCTGGACGAGACGCCCCTGTCGGATGCGGCGCCGATCGACATGGACGACCTCCGGGTCACGTTGCGGGTGCTGGACCGCCTGGCCGAGCGCTTGCGCACCGGCCACTGACGGTGACGGAGTGCACACTGGAGGACAGGGCCGCCCGACAGCGGCTCCGTACCCGACGATGGGAGGCCACTGATGGCTGGTGAGAACGGGCCCTTCGGATTCGATCCGGACGACCTCGACAGATTCGCCCGCGAGGCCGGCGAGGGCCTGCGCGAGGTGTTCGGGAAGATGTTCGCCGGCAATGCCGCGCCGGGTGTGTGGGCGAACTTCGTCGACGCCGCCGGCCGCCGCACCGAGACCCGGCGCGAACCGGCGACCACCGGACAGACCGGGTCCGGTGTGTGGGCGGTGTTCGTCGTCGACGACACCGGCGGTGCGCGGGTCGAGCAGGTCTACGCGTCCGAACTCGACGCCCTGCGCGCCAACCAGTACAACACCGACCCGAGTCGTCGGGTGCGGTTCCTGCCCTACGGCATCGCCGTGAGCGCCCTCGACGGCTCCGCACTGGAATCGGGCGAGGACCCCGCCGGCAGCTGATCCGGGCTCCTGTGCGGCAAGATCATCGGGGTGATCGTTCTCGCCGCGGAGGCAACCTCGGAAACATCCAGTGCCACGACGCTGTTCTGGATCGCCGTCGCGGCTGTCCTGGCCCCGCTGGTCGCCCGCCTGACCCGGCGCTATGTACCCGAGGTCGTGGTCCTGCTGGTGCTCGGCATGTTGGTGGGTCCCTATGTCCTCGACATCGCCGATCCCGGCTCGGTGTCCGCGGTGAGTCAGCTGGGCCTGGGCATGCTGTTCCTGCTCGCCGGATTCGAACTCGACTCGTCATTGCTGCGCGGTCGGACCGGTGCCGTCGCCGGCGGGACCTGGCTGGTCAGCCTGGTGATCGCGACGACGGCGGTGGCGCTGTTGGTCGACACCGGCGATTTCACCGCACATGTGGCCATCGCGATCGCGATGACCTCGACCGCGCTCGGGACGTTGTTGCCGATCCTCAAGGCCGACGGTCTGCTACGACTGCCGCTGGGTCGCTCGGTGATGGCGCACGGTGCGATCGGCGAGTTGGGGCCGATCCTCGCGATGTCGTTGCTGCTGACCAGCCGCAACCTGCTCGGCGCGGCGATCGTCCTCGTCCTGTTCGCGATCGCGGTGCTGCTCATCGCCCGGGTGCCTGCGCACGCGTCGCGGATACCGGGACTGCGCTCGGCGATCACCGAGATGGACGCCGGGACCTTCCAGCTGTCGGTGCGGGTGGTGGTCTTGCTGCTGGCGTCGCTGATGGCGGTGGCCGCGGTGTTCGACCTCGACGTCGTGCTCGGTGCCTTCGCCGCCGGGCTCATCCTGCGGCGCCTGCTCCCGGAGGGCAGCGGGGTCACCCGACGACTCGAGGTGATCGGCTTCGGGTTGCTGATCCCGGTGTTCTTCGTGACCTCCGGGATGAACATCGATCCGGGTGCCGTCGCCGGCCGTCCCGGACTGTGGGTGATCCTCGTGATCGGGATCGGGGTGGCCCGCGGCGTCCCGGTATGGGTGTCGGAACGATTCATCGGGCACGGCGCCACGCCGCCGGACGAGCGGCAACGGGTTCAGGTGGCGTTCTATGCGGCGACCGGCCTGCCGATCATCGTGGCGGTCACCAGCGTCGCCGTCGACAGTGACCTGATGAGTGCGCAGCTCGCGTCGATCCTCGTCGCAGCCGGCGCGACGACGGTGCTGCTCTTCCCGCTGGCGGCACGGTTGCTCACCCGGAAAGACAGCACCGTCGTCGGTGACACGGAATCGGACGCAGCTGCGTCAGACGGTCAGAGGTACTGACCGCAGACCGGCCAGGCGCCGGGGCCCTGGCTGGCCAGGGTGTTCTCGGCGACGCGGATCTGCTCCTCGCGGGAGGCGCCGTCCGGGCTGCCGGTGCCGCCGTTGGCGGCCCAGGTGCTCGGGGTGAACTGCAGGCCGCCGTAGTAGCCGTTGCCGGTGTTGATGCCCCAGTCACCGCCGCTCTCGCACTGGGCGACGGCGTCCCAGTTGTGGCCGGTGTCGGCCGAGGCGGTTGCGGTGGCCAGACCGAAGGGTGCCACAGCCAGTGCACCGATCAGGCCGGCGCGAACGGCGAGCTTCTTCATGGTGGTCGTCATCGTTTTCCTCCTCTGATTCACCCTCGATTTCGGGTGATTCGCGGACCGGTGGCGACCATACGGGGTTGGTAACGGTCAGGTCACTTCCGACATCTCGACCTGCGGTCGGCGTATCACGGATGAATAACGGCGCGATTTTACCGTGTATTACCTGCGTATTACGGCGTGTCGGACCGCGCTGGGGGCAATTCGCGAGAGTCCGATTTGTGACGAAAGCCATGGATAAACTGTGAGCCGAATCACTGGTCAATTCCCGTGCTCTGTGGTGGATGTGTCGGGTGGGACGTGGTGCTCAGGGAATGCACAGACCCCGCTGGCTGGCCTGGCCCGCAATGTCACCCGGCGCTGATCACCCACCCGAAGCCGCGCCGCCGAGACGGCCACCCGGCGGAGGGTTCCGTGCCGATGACGGCCACCGACTGACCGCAGGTGAGGCATACCGCCGATCGCCGGCAACCCGGATGCCGCCGTTGCGGGTTCCGGACCCACCGGTGTCGGTACCGCAGGCATCGCCGCGGCGTCCGCCGTCCCATCCCTCCCATCCCTCCCATCCCGCCCGAGGTCGGCGGGCGACGGTGTTCGCCCGGATCGGGCTGCTCCTGGGGTCGGTGATGGCGTTCGTGATCACCGGTGGACTGTGGTGGACCGCCGGCACCGTGACCGGCGGACTGGACTTCTCCGATGCGCTCGGGGACGGCCCCCGCTCGTCCGGTGGCGCGCAGAACATCCTGCTGATGGGCCTGGACACCCGCCGGGACAAGCACGGCGACGACCTCCCGGCCGACGTCCTGCGCCAGTTGCATGCCGGTGACGGGGAGGTCGGTGGATACAACACCAACACCCTGATCGTCCTGCACGTGCCCGCCGCCGGCACCCCGATCACCGCGTTCTCCATCCCTCGCGACGACCTGGTCACCGTCCACGGCCTCGGATGTCGAGCAGGCCAAGATCAAAGAGGTGTACGGCCGCACCAAGGCCCGCGTCGAGGACACCCTGCAGGCCGATGGCGTCACCGACCCGGCGACGCTCGAGACCCGGGGGCGTGAGGCCGGTCGGGCGGCGACAATCCGAGCGGTCCGTGATCTGACAGGTGTACCGATCGACCGATTCGCCGAGGTCGGCCTCGTCGGCTTCTACGATCTGGCCACCGCACTCGGCGGGGTGCAGGTGTGTCTGAACCATGCGGTGTCCGACGACTACTCGGGCGCCGACTTCCGGGCCGGGGTACAGACGCTCTCGGCATCGAGGTCACTGGCCTTCGTCCGGCAACGTCACGGCCTCACCAACGGTGATCTCGACCGCACCCACCGACAGCAGGCCTTCCTCTTGTCGGCGCTGCACCAGGTCACCACGGCCGGCACGCTGACCGATCTCGGCAAGCTGACGCGTCTCCTGGGCGTGATCGACGACGACGTGGTGCTCTCGGCGGGGTGGGATGTGGTGTCGTGGGGCAGGGATCTGGCGAGCACCCCGGACCAGAAGATCGCCTTCCGCACGCTGCCGGTGGTGCGCTACGCGACTGTCGACGGCCAGGACGTCAACATCATCGACCCGGCTGCGATCCGCGCGCAGGTGCAGGCAGCGTTCGGCGTGCGGTCCTCGGCGCCGCGAGTCGCCGGACCAGGAGCCACCACACCTCGAACGGACGCGTCGTCGGCTGTCGGTGGCGTCGTCGACAGTGGGAGCCCGGGTGCCGGCAGCCCGGATGCCGGCAGCACGGATGCCGGCAGCACGGATACCGGCGGCACAGATCCGGGCGGTCCTCCCCCCGACAACGGCGGCCCGGTGATCAACGCCGGCGACGGCGTCCCCTGCGTGGACTGATCGCGGGGCGGATCGACCGGATCGCCTGCGGGCGGATACCTGACCGGCCGGTCGGGTTCGGTGCGAACCGGCCGGTCGAGCGGCCCCGTACCGGCACACTGGGTGGTGTCGTGGGCGAGCAGTGAGGAGACCGTCGTGGAGCAAACCGCAGTCGTCGAGCAGGCCGGGTCGATCGAGGTGGGTGTCACCGAGCCGCTGGGTGTGATCACCCTGGTCAACGCCCGACGGCGCAATCCGTTGTCGAGCGAGACGATGCGCGCGATCACCGCTGCTCTCCGTGGATTCGCCGATGACGGCGCGGTGCGGGTCGTGATCATCCGCGCCCTCGGTCCGGCGTTCTCCGCCGGACATGATCTCGGCGAACTCGTCGGCCGGACCCTCGAGGACGAGCAGGCGGTCTTCGATACCTGCGTCGAGATGATGACGGCCGTCCATGAGCTCGACAAACCGGTGATCGCCGAGGTCTCCGGGATGGCCTTCGCCGCCGGATGCCAGCTGGTCGCGACCTGTGATCTCGCCGTCGCGTCGACGACGGCCACGTTCAGTACCCCCGGTGTGCGGATCGGACTGTTCTGCTCCACGCCGATGGTCGCGGTGACCCGGGCCATCGGACGAAAACGTGCGATGAAGATGCTCCTCACCGGAGACCCGATCGACGCGGAGACCGCCGCCGACTGGGGCCTGGTCAACGACGTCGTCCAACCCGACGAGCTCGAGGGTGCCGTGCGGGATCTGGCGCTGCGGATCGCCGGATCGAGCGCCTCGACCCTCGCCATCGGCAAACGCGCCTTCTACCGCCAGATCGACGAGACCGAGCCGCGTGCCTACGAGATGATGGCGGAGACCATGGCGACCAACGCCATGACCTGCGATGCACAGGAGGGGATGAGCGCCTTCCTCGCCAAGCGTCACCCGGTGTGGACCGACAGCTGAGCCGATGTCACTTGTCCGGTCGGGTCCCCGGGTCGGTCTGGTCGCCGGGGTCGGGTGAGGTGCCCGTCTCGGGGGTGTCGGGGGTCGCGGTGGTCTCGGGGGCGCCATTCGATGCCGGTCGGGCCGACGTGGACTCGATGAGCGTGTCCACTCCGCCGGCCTCCACTCCGCGTGTCTCAGGCCCAGGGGCGTCGGGATCGGTTGGCTCCGGCGGGGATTCGCGCTTCGGTGTCGACGACGTCACGAGCACATCGGCCCAACGCGTGGACGGGTCGATGTCGATCAGCAGGGCCTTGCACATGATGGTCAGCGGCACCGCAAGGATCGCGCCGAGACCGCCGAGCACCCAGGCCCAGAAGATCAGCGAGATGAACGTCAACGTGGTGGAGAGGCCGACGGCGTCGCCGACGAACTTCGGCTGGATCACCGACTGGATGACCACGTTGATCACGCTGTAGATCAGGATCACCAGGAGCATCTGGCCCACCCCGCCGTCGAGCAGACCGAGCAGCGCCGGCGGGATCACACCGATCACGAAACCGATGTTGGGGATGTAGTTGGTGATGAACGACAGCAGACCCCACAGGATCGGCAGCGGGATACCGATGATCCACAGCGCCACCGAATCGAAGACCGCGACGATCAGACCGAACAGCGTCGATACCCACAGGTAGCTTCGGGTTGCCTGCGCGAACGAGGTGAAAGCCGCTGCGACATCCGGTCGTTCGGCACGCAGGATATCCATGCGATCGCCGAAGGCGACGCTGTCGGCGGCCATGAACAACAGGATGGCCAGGATCAGGATCAGCGCCGAGGTGACGCCGAGGGTGGATTGCAGGACGTCGCCGACCACGCCGATCACCTTGCTGGAGTCGACATGGGAGATCATGTCCTGCACCTTCTCGTGGCTGACGCCATGGGAGGTGAGGAAGTTCTGGAAGTCGTGTACCAGGTCGTTGAACTTGTCGCTGTAGGTCGGCAGGATCGTGGCGAGCCGGGCCACCGAGTAGACCAGGGATGCGAACAACCCGATCAGGATGCCGTAGACCAGCAAGATCGTGGTCAGGAACGCCACCCACGTCGGTGCGCCCTTCTTCCGGATCCATCCGGCCACCGGCGACACCGCGACGGTGAGCATGAGGGCCAGGAACACCGGGGCGACGATCGATGACACCGACTTGATCCCGGCGACCGCCACCACCAGTCCGGCGAGGGTCACCAGCACGATGGTGCCGCGCGGCATGGACCACTCGGGTGGGTTCTCCCGCACCACCGCAGGGGCGGGGGTCTTGCGGCTACGCGCCATGGTTTCCCTCTCGTCCGAGGGACCTCCGGGAAGCCCGGATCAGCACGCGCGGGCGTGGTCCCGGCTGGATCGTAGTTCGTGATCGTGTCGCGGGAGGTGGCATCGCGGGCACACCGCGGTGAAATCATCCTCGTCGGGTGACGCCTTTAATCCCGGTCTGGTTTCAAAGGTGGGCGACACGGCCCGGGATCGACAGACTGTCGGGGCCCGAAACCGATGGAAGGACCACCGTGACCGCCACGACCGCCCGTGAATACACCGACACCGACCTCGACGAGATCTTCCGTCCGGTCTTCGACCGGATCGCCGAGGGCGCGGTGCGCCGGGAGTCCGCGCGAGAACTGGCCCGCGACGAGATCGGCTGGCTCAAGGATGTGCGGTTCGGTGCGCTGCGCGTACCCGTCGAGTTCGGTGGCTACGGGGCATCGGTGCGCACCCTGTTCCGTCTGCTGATAGACCTGGCCGCGGCCGAATCGAATCTGCCGCAGGCTCTTCGGGTGCACTGGTCGTTCGTCGAGGACCAGCTGCTGTCCACCGACACCCCGGCCCGGGAGGACTGGCTGCGGGCGGTCGCCGACGGCACCCTGGTCGGCAACGCCATCACCGAGCCCGGAGTGGGCGCGGTGGACCGCTACCGCACCACCCTCACCGAGGTCGACGGTGCGCTCACGCTCGACGGCACCAAGTACTACAGCACCGGCAGCCTGTACTCCGACCACATCCTGGTGGCCGCCGACCGCGACGGCGAGCGGGTGTCGGTGCTCGTCGACGCCGACGCCCCCGGTGTCACCCAGCACGACGACTGGGACGGATTCGGGCAGCGTCTCACCGCCAGCGGCACCACCGAGTTCGCCGGTGTGGACGTGCCCGCCGACCGCGTGCTCGGCGCGGGTTACGGTGCCCCCGGCCGGACGTACTCGACGTCGTATCTGCAGCTCGTGCAGCTGGCCGTCCTCGCCGGGATCGCCCAGCGCGCACTCGACGACGTCGCCGAGTGGGTGCGTGCGCGTACCCGCACCTTCACCCATGCCGCAGCCGACCTGCCGCGTCAGGATCCGCTGGTGCAGCAGGTGATCGGCCGGCTGTCGGCGGCTGCGTACACCTCGCGGACGCTGGTGCTCGACATCGCCGAGAAGCTCGATCGGATCCTCGCCGGGGGAGCCACCGACGAGGCGCTGCTCGATGAGGTGGAGTTCGACGTCGCCCGCGCCCAGCACGCGGTGATCACCACCGTGCTCGACGCCACCACCCAGCTGTTCGAGGTCGGCGGTGCGTCGATCACCTCCGAGCAGTTGCGGCTCGACCGGCACTGGCGCAACGCGCGCACCATCTCCGCGCACAACCCGCTGATCTACAAGCTGCAGGCGATCGGCGACCATGTCCTCAACGGCACCGATCTCCCGTACGCGTGGAGCGCGGGCAAGCGGTAGCCCTCCGTCGAGCGGGCGCTCGATCTCGTTGACCGGGCGCTCGGTCACGTCGAGCGGGCGCGGCCCGTGCCCGACAGGGCATGGGTGAGCAGGGCGACGTAGTCGTCGATGTCGGGACAGATCTCCGACGACGTCGTCAGCGAGACCGTCACCGTGTCGCCGAGTCCATGGATTCCGTGGGTGAGGCCCTGGGCGGGGGACAGCGCCGGGAATCCGGCGGTGGACAGCACAGGAGCGCCGGCGAGGTCGAGGTCGGCGGGCCCGCGATCGACCGATGACACCACGGTGATCCCGGTCATCGTCGTCGGCGGTCGCATCGGGTCGAACAGTGCGATGCCCCAGCATGCCAGGCGTGCCGGGGTCGCGTCCTCGGCCCGACGCGCCGCCCGGCGAGCCGGATCGCCGGCTCGTGCGCGTCGGATCTGTCCGGTGATGTCTGCCGACAAGTCGATGCCGACATTGCGGAAGTTGTTGCGGCACTCACCGTTCGGACGTTCTCCGATGGTGACCTCGACGACGGGCCGTAGATCGGGGTCGTCGTCGAGGTATGCCGGCAGCGCGAGTGCGATCGCCCGAAGTACCGAAACGGTGACACTGTGGCCACTCGCGGTGAGCTCGGCACGGCCGACGGTGATGGTCCGGAGCAGCCGATCCGGACCGGGTGGACGGTTGAGCGAGGTCGGCGCCACACCCGCGGGCGCGCGTCGGTCGGGTGCCGTCCGAGCGGCGGCAATACCGCGGAACACGTTGTCGGCCAAGCCGATCGGGAAACGGGCCAGACCGAGTGCAGCAGCGGCGATCCCTGGGACACCGGTTTCGGACCAGGCGTCCGGCCGAGGCCGGAGATCGGGCGCCAACAGCTCCCGTGCGATCGACGAGGTCCGTCTGCCGTCGCCGACGGCGTGCGAGATCTGCAGGACCATGACACAGTGCTCGTCGTCGACCGGACCGAACAGATGGATACGCCAGGTGTGTCGGGTGGGGTCGACCTGATCTGACATCAGTTCGCCGAGCCGATCGAGGCACCCCTGCCACGTCCACGGGCCATGATGGATTCGCAGTTGCTCCGCTTCCGGTTCTGCGCCGACCCAGTAGGGGCGGTCGAGGGTGCCCGGGACCTCGCGAATCCGCAGGGTCAGATCGGGAACCCGCGACGCGCGCCGAACCAGCATCTCCGCGATGACATCGAGTGGCGGGTCGGGCAGGTCGAAAGTGTACAGGAGGAACTGATCGGACGGAATCCGCGACGCCATCCAGTGCGCCCGCGCATCCACTGGTTCCATCCGTCGCACCCCGACACGGTAGCCGGTACCCGGCGGGTGAATTCGGGCGCCCGGTCGACGTGGTCGACCGCCCGGCGTATGGCTCAGTCGTCGGCTCAGGGCGACTCTCGGTGGGTGGTGCGTCCGGCCACATGCGGGGGCACCGCCTCGGCGGGTCCCTTGGGGGCGCGCGTCAGCCGCTTGGGCAGACGGTCGGCGAGACCACCGAGCGGTGACACCGTCTGATTCAGCAGTTCCACCGTCGCCGACAACTCGTGCACGGTGTCCTGCATCGCGACCAGGCTCGGCGCGAGCTGACCGATCACCTCGGTGAGCTCGGTGATCCGGTCGAGCGGACCGCCCGGGGCGATGGCACGTTCCACGGCCCCCTCGGCGCCGAGGAGCTGATCGAGCAGTCCGTCGTCCTCGGCCGCACGGTCCAGCACCCCGCCTGGTGCGGTCAGTTTGTCGAGTACGCCGTCGGGTGCGGTGAGTTTGTCGACGATGCCGCCCTCCGACGTCAACCGCTCGAGGATGCCGTTGTCCTCGGTCATCCGATCGAGGATTCCGCTTGGGGCGGTGAGCTTCTCGAGCAGGCCGTCGGTGGCGGTCAAGCGGTCGATCACCCCGCCTGCCACCAGCAACCGTTCCAATGGTCCTCCGGAGGCGATGATCCGGCCGAACGGCCGGTCCGGACCGAGGAGTTCGGCGAGCTGGGCGAGTAGGGCCAACGGCGCCCGGACGTTGGCGAGCTCGTCGTCGGACATCCCGAGCGCGTGGTTGACCTCGTACTGGACGTTGCTGGTGGTCAGCCGCGCGATGTTCAGCGCCGATTCGGCTGCGGTCAGCGTGACCCCGGTGACGGCGAATCCGAGCTGGAACGGCAATTCCACGAGCTTGCGGACATCGAGTCCACCGCGGTTCGGGGTGGAGGAACCGGAGTCTGAGCCCATTGCCGAACCCTAGCCCTTGCCGCCGGCGTCCTTGGCGGCTTTGGCCGCCGCCTTGGCCGACTTCTTGAACTCGCGCACCTTCTGCAACGACTCCGCGTCTGTCACATCGGCAACCGACCGGTATCCCTTCTTGCCGTAGTCGCCGACCACGGTGGTCCACCCCGCCGGCGTGACCCCCAGCTGCTTGGCCACCAGGGCGGTGAAGATCTTGGCCTTCTGTTCGCCGAATCCCGGCAGGTCCCGGACCCGCGCGAACAGATCCTTGCCACTGGTGGCCTCGGACCAGATCTTCGAGGCGTCACCGTCATAGGTGTCGACGACGATGCGGGCCAACTGCTGGATGCGTCCGGCCATCGACCGCCCGTACCGGTGGATGGCAGGGGGAGTGGCGCAGAGGTCGGCGAAGGCATCGGGCTCGGCGTCGGCGATCGCGGCCGGATCGAGGGTGCCGAAGCGTTCCTTGATCTTCGCGGGTCCGGCGAACGCGCGTTCCATCGGGAACTGCTGGTCGAGCAACATTCCGGCGAGGAGTGCGAACGGGTCGGTGGACAGCAACTCGTCGGCGACGGGATCCTGGGCAATCTGCAGTTTCGCCATGGGCCCATCCTAGGGCCCCTACACTGTGGCCCATGCCGCAGTCCGGGTCCCTGGGGTCATCGTCGTCCGCCGTCGTTCGCACATCCTCGGTAGGCCGCCGCGTGCTCGTGGCCCTCGTGACGATCGTCGCCGCGGTGTCGGTGCTGCTGACCGTGACCACGACCACCGCATCGGCGCTGCCGAACCCGGAACCGAACTACGTCACGACGATTCGCTGCGACAGCGCCAATCCGTGGCCTGCCCCGCGGATTCCGGTGTGGGTGGACGTCTTCAACGAGATCGCCTTCCCGTCCGATGGCCTGCCCGGCCCGGCGATCGCGCTGATCGGATCGTCCCGGGCCAAGCAGGCGGTCCTCGATTTCACCGTCGAGGTGCGGGTCACCTGGCGCAATCTGCGGACGGGCCGGCAGGGAATGGTGACCGTGCCGAGCCGGGCACCGGTCGTGACCTGGCAGGTGGTCGTGCATCCGGGGTCCGGTCCGGTGGCGTTCACCATCCACCAGAAGATCGGGGCCCTCGCCGTCGTCCCGATGGTCAATCCGCAGTATTCGAGCTGTTCGGGACGCGCGCTCGCCTGAGTGCCCCGCCGGGTGCGTCCGGGGCGGTGGAACCGGCGTACCACAACTCCCCGTGGTGTGTGCGCCGATTCCGCTCGGGATGAGGAGGGCCACCGAGTAGCGTGACCCGTAGTCGTCCGACCACCCGACGTCGGGCCCGTGCAGATGAGGTCAACTCGATGTCAGAAGCGCACAACAGATCCGAACAACACCGGGCGGAGATCGCGGCCCAGCACACCGCCAAGGTGATCGGGGTGTCGGTGGCCGCGGCCGTGGGCGGCTTCCTGTTCGGTTTCGACAGTTCGGTGATCAACGGAGCGGTCAGCTCCATCCAGAACACATTCGGATTGGGCTTCCTGCTCAACGGATTCGCCGTCGCGATCGCCCTGCTCGGCTGTGCGCTCGGCGCATGGTTCGCCGGTCGACTCGCCGATCTCTGGGGTCGCAAACGGGTCATGCTGCTCGGCTCGGGGCTGTTCATCATCTCCGCCATCGGTACCGCCTACACCCAGACGCTCTGGGATCTGCTGCTGTGGCGTGTGCTCGGCGGACTCGGCATCGGCATCGCCTCGGTGATCGCCCCGGCCTACATCTCCGAGATCGCACCGGCGCGCTACCGCGGTGCCCTCGCCTCGATGCAGCAGCTCGCGATCACCCTCGGTATCTTCGCCGCACTGCTGTCGGATACGTTGCTGCAGAACACCGCAGGCGGCCCAGAGAATGTTCTGTGGTGGGGCCTGGAGGCGTGGCGGTGGATGTTCCTCGTCGGCGTCGTGCCGGCCGTCGTCTACGGTCTGCTCGCCCTGTCGATCCCGGAGTCACCGCGATACCTGGTGGGCCGCAATCGCGATGAGGAGGCCGCGCGCATCCTGCAGGAGGTCACCGGCGAGCCGAACCCGCTCGACCGTGTCAAGGAGATCCGGCTGACCGTCAGGCGTGAGTCGTCGGCGCGGCTGGCCGACATCCGCGGTCCGTCGTTCGGTCTGCATCCGCTCGTGTGGGTCGGCATCTGGCTGGCCATCCTGCAGCAGTTCGTCGGTATCAACGCCATCTTCTACTACTCGACGACGCTGTGGGAGTCGGTCGGATTCAGCACCGACGACGCCTTCACCACTTCGGTGATCACCGCCGCGATCAACGTGGCGATGACCTTCGTGGCCATCCTGTTCGTCGACCGGATCGGCCGTCGGATCCTCCTGCTGGGTGGGTCGATCGGCATGTTCATCGGCCTGGTCATGGCGTGTGTGGCGTTCACCCAGTCGATCACCACCACCAGCGCCGAGGGCGAGCCGACGACGTCGCTGCCCGACCCGTGGGGTGTGATCGCCCTGATCGGCGCCAACCTGTTCGTCATCGCCTTCGCGGCGACGTGGGGGCCGGTGATGTGGGTGATGCTCGGCGAGATGTTCCCCAACCGTATCCGCGGTGTGGCGCTGGGCGTCTGCACCGCCTTCAACTGGCTGGCCAACTTCACCATCTCCATGCTGTTCCCGCAGATGTCCAAGGTGCTGGGCCTCGGCTGGATCTACGGATTCTTCGCCTTCTGTGCGGCAGCGTCGTTCTTCTACGTCCGCGCGAAGGTGCACGAGACCAAGGGTATGGAGCTCGAGGAGATGGACGCCTTGGCCGAGTCCGAGCTCACCCACATCACCGGGAAGCACCTGGCGTAGGAGCATATCGCTGATTGAGTCGCGAGTCCGTCCGCTGATCGAGCCGGGACCGAGCCGGAAGACGAGGACCCGTGTCGAGATCTTCGTAGTGTCGGGGGTTGTCGACTCGGCCAGTGAGGTTGTTGCGCAGAAGTTCTCGTGGTCGCTCCAGGTTGTTGTTGGAGCGGGACGTCGCGGCTGCTCAGTGGATGGGGCGCGGTGTCTTCGACAACCCGCGGATCAACAGGGCCTGCGCGGTGAAGTAGCTTGCCAGCACCCAGATCTCGCCGGCGATGCGCAGCGTCGGATGGTCGATCAGGTGCTGGCGGTTGAGGATGGTCAGATCCGACGCCAGGAACAGCAGTCCGCCGACGTGGAGTCCCCGGCCGGACGGGTCCCCGCGGTGGTCGAGGTCGGCGGCCAACGCCGACATCGCCGCCAGGGTGTTGCCGTAGGGGCCGAGCACCGGCAACAGCCGGGGCCGGTGGTAGGCGACGATCGCTGCGGACTCGCCGAGCACGGCCATGCGTGGGGCGAGTGAGCGGGCACGGATGCGCGCACCCCGGCGAGCCATCAGTGCACAGTACGAGAGCTGTGCCACCGCGAAGAGCGTTGCACCCCAGGCCAGCCGGGCGTCCTTGGTGGTCAGCGGCGCCGATACCCCCCGACGACGCTGCCGATCGTCGGGGGCGAGGGGGGAGAACTCCTCGAGCATCATCGCGCGATCGCCGGCCATCGACGCACCGACAGCGGCGGCCAGCAAGGCATTGTCCAGCGCTGGGCGCTCCCGCCAGCCGCGGGCCGCCGCCCCCGCCACCAACAACATCGGCAGCGGTTTGGTGACGGCGGCAGTGCGGCGCGAGCCCAGTGCGCCGGCTGCGGTGGCGACGACTGTCGCCGCACCGAACAGCAGTCGATTCACCTGGTCACCCGGGTCACGAACTGTCGGATATCGTTGTCGGCCATCGTCTGTGCCTGTGTGGCGTCCGGGGTGAGATAGGTCCGGGCGGTCACCCGGCGGTCGGCGACCCGAGCGTCGTTGATGTACTTCAGGGTCACCGGAACCACCACATTCGGGTCCTGCAGGGTCTGAGTCATCAGCACCGGTCGGGTGAATCCGCGGGTCGGCAGCTCCGACGCCGAGTTGAGGATCGTGGTGAGCTCATGGTTCCCCGACAACGGTTTGCTGAACAGCGAACCGAGCGTCACGGCGCCGATGGCGCGGGTCAGATCGGCGGCACACAGGCTGGTGGCCTTGGTCATCCAGCTTCGTCCGGCGGCGGTGAGGTAGTCGTCGAGACCCACCGCCGGATGGGCGGTGCGGATGGCGGCGAGGGTGTAGAGCGCCTCGGTCTCCAGACCTGCGGGCAGATTGGTGGTGCTGGGCCCGAGATTGCCCAGCAGTGAAGCGAATTCGGCCGGGATCGACGTCGCTGCGGCGCCGCGGAAGTCGAGTGCGGGGCCCTGATCGGCGGTTGCGCTGCGTGCCAGGACGATTGCGGCTGAGGCACCCTGGCCCTCGCCGACGGCGACCCACGATCGCGACAGCTCCGCGGACACGTCCTTGCTCGCTCGAACGGCGTCGACGATGTTCTTGGCGGTGGTCGGGATGTCGTAGTACTGAGGGGTTCCCGGGGTGCCGAGACCGCTGTAGTCGGTGCTGACCACGGCGTAACCGCGCGACAGCCAGCTCCGCAGCGCGTCGACGTCGGCGTCGGTGGGGTGGACCGACGGCGCACAGTCGTCGGCCAGCCCGCGCGAGCCGTGCGCCCACGCGACGACGGGGTACCCGCCGCGGGGTGCGGCGGCACTCGGCAGATACACCGACCCGGTCGTCAGGTGCGGCTGACCGTCCGCGCCGGTCGACCAGTACGTGAACTGATTGCCCGACCGGGCGCCGGCGAGCAGACCGTTGCCGGGGATCGGGCGATTGGCGAACACCGACCCCGCCGATTGCGCCGCCGACCGAGCGGTCGTCGGCGCGGTCGTGGGTGTCGACGGTGACGTGGTGCTGTCGGTCGGGGTGGTCCCCGACGGTGTGATGGGGTCGGCGGACGCGATCACGGTACCGGTGACCGCTGCGGCGGCCACCACGGTGGTCGCCAGGATGGCACCGGCGAGGCGGAGGCGGGCGGCCACCTGCCGGGGGCGTCTGTTGACGGTGATCATTTCGCGTCGACCACGCCGATCGCGGGCAGGAAGTAGCAGGTACGGTCGCCGTTCTGCGCGGTGCCGTAGACCGCGGACAGGATGGTGCCGTCGCCGGTCTTCACCGGCGCCAGCCGGATCGCGCCGAGTGCGGGAAAGACCTTGGTGAGTGCGGCGTTCTCGGTCCCGGCGAGTAGTTCGAGGTCGGCGACGCCGCCCTGCAGGGTGTTCACGTTGAACCAGGCGACCTGCATCTTGCCGCCGGTGGTGGCGGAGGCGGGCACGAAGGCATAGCCGGTCTCACCGTCGTCGACGATGTTGATCGGCGTGACCGGCTTGAGGCCGATCAGGCTGAGCAGATCGTTGAGCGGGGTGGTGGGGTCCTGTTGGAGGGGCCACGGTCCGGCGACCGCGCCGGCGCCGGCGGTGACGATGCCGAGCGGGTTGTCGTCGGTGGGCGTGGTGCAAAACGGTGCCACCGACGGGGTGAAGGTCTGGATCCCGGCCAGCTTGAGCAGTGTCAGGGGATCGGTGCCGGCGGCGGGGTGGGCCGAGGTCGCGGCGGACACCGTGGTGGGCGAGCTGAGGCCCAGCTGACCCAGCAGGCCGGTGATCTGGTCGGGGGAGATCTGGCCGATGCTGCCCTGCACCAGTTGCGCGGCCTGGATCAGCATCTGATCGGCGCCGGCGGCCTTGAGTGAGCGGACGGCCTCGGCGAGCCGGCTGTCGAGCGGGACGGCACCGAGCTGGATCTGCTCCAGCAGCGACTCGGGGGAGCTCGGGGTGGACGGCGTGGCGGGTGCGGACGGGGCGGGCGGAGCGGCGGGCGCCGCGGGCGCGGCCTGTGCGAGGCCGCCACCGAAGGTGACGCCGGTGGCGACGGCGAGTCCGACGATGCCCGCACCGAGGCGCCGGGTCCGTGGTCGGCGGGTCTGCGGCATCCCCGTCGACGGGGTGTTCGGTGCGGCGGCCATGATCTCTCCTCAACGGCAAATCGTCCCACCGGTACTGGGTGGGACGGATGTGACAGATGTTGCTTGTGTTAAACCAGATCACGTTTGACGTTGGCGTGGCAAGCCGAGTGTCCGAGCTGTGACATCCCCGCGATCGGCGGGAGACCGCTTGGTGTGCAGCACTTGTGGGTCGCCGGTCGATGTGGGCAGACGACGAGACCCCGGCCGGATGGCCGGGGTCTCGTCGGACTACGGGTGGGTGCCGATCAGATGATCGCGATGCCGATCGTCGGCGCGATCGGGCAGGAGGTCACCTTGCCCTTGTTCTTGGTGGTGACATCGCCGTAGATGGTCGAGATCACGCGTCCCTTACCCGTGGTGGCGATACCGGTGAAGGTGCCCGGGCCGGAGGTGGCGTTGATCTTGGCGTTGCGCTTGAGCTGCAACTGGCCGGTGCGCCCGTTGTCGATGTTGAGCCAGCTCACCCACAGGGCGCGAGCCGAGTTGTTCACCGCGGGTCCGGTGCCGAGGCTGGTGTAGACGTACCCGGCCTGGCCACGCTTGGGGCCCGGGGCGGGCGCCTGCTGCGGGCCGGCGGTGACCAGGGCGCGACCCAGCGAGTTGCCGCCGGTCGGGCTGCCGTTGCCGGGCATGCAGCCGAAGCCGAGGGTCGGGTACAGGAATTCCTGGATCTTCGGGGCGTTCGGGCCGCTCGGGATCTCCGGCTCGCCGGGCTTGGCCACCTTGCGCTCGGCGACCTGATGGGCGGCGAGCTGCTGCTTGCCGGGCTCGCCGAGGAAGTCGATCACCGACTTCCAGATCTGCTTGACCTCGGTCGGCAGCGTCGGGTTGTCGGCGAGTACGGAGGCCTGGCTCAGCAGGTCCGCGTTCACCCGGCCGTCGGGTCCGGGGGTGGTCACCGAGCCGATGATGGCCGGCGCGAAGGCGCCAAGGGAGTCGAGGGTGCGCTGATCGGGCGCGGGCACAGAACTCGGGGTCAGGCCCTGGTCGGCCGACTCCGTGGCGGAGGTCGTTGCTGCCGGTGCGGTCGATGCCGGGGCCGCGGAGGCGGTCGACGGCGTGGCGACGGCGGGGATGGCGAACGCCGCGACGGCCGCGGTTGCGGCGATCAGGCGGCGTGATCGGCTCATCGGTGCTTGCAGGCGCACGAGGTCTCGTCCTATCGATTGTCGTTGTGTGCCGCGGGTTTCACGGCGCACGCTGGCGTTCTCCGTACTGCGGACGTCCCCCCGACACCCTGAGAGCACATCGGCGGTCCCGGTCACCCGGGCTTGTACCCCGGGACGGGCACACCGCGGACGTCGCGGGACATTCTAAGCCCCGCGGGAGGGTCGCTGTCCAGGCAGCCTAACGCCGCCACGGTGTTACGGATGGGGCTGGTGATGCAATTGTTATGCAGGTGATTTGTGGTCGGCGGGTTCCGGGGTGACGGCCACACCCGCTCACGCGGACCACCTGGTTAGATCGACGGAGTCAGAGACGGAATTTGGATCGACGGGGGCGTTCGGAAGAACCCCGGTACCGATCGTCCGCCAACGTCATCGCCAGGGAGTCCAGTGAGCGCACCGCAGTCCATGGTTCGTCCGGCCCGCGCGGCCGCCGCCCGGTTCGGTATCCGAATGGGGGTGCTCGTCGGTGCCCTCGCGATCGGAGCCGGTCTGCTGACCGCCTGTGGTGACGACTCGAGCTCGACCACCGAGGTCACGATGCTCACCCACGACTCCTTCGAGCTGCCGCAGGAGGTGCTCGACACCTTCACCAAGGAGACCGGTCTGACCCTCAAGATCGTCAAGTCCGGCGATGCCGGGCAGCTCGCGTCGACGATCTCGCTGACGCCGGGGTCTCCCAAGGCCGACGTCGTGTTCGGCATCGACAACACCTTCGCGTCGCGTCCGATCGAGGCGGGCGCCCTCGAACCCTACGCGGCGCCGGCCGCCGCCGACGGTGCCGCGGAATATGCGATCGCTGATTCCAACCATGAGCTCACCGCCGTCGACCGTGGCGACGTCTGCCTGAACGTCGACGACAACTGGTACTCCAGTCGCAATCTGAAGGCGCCGACCAGTCTGCGGGACCTGCGGGATCCCACCTACGCCGCACAGGCCGCGCTGCTCGATCCGGGGACCTCGTCGCCCGGCATGGCCTTCCTGCTCACCACCGTCGGCGTGTTCGGCGACGACTGGGAGAACTACTGGCGACAGGTCTCCGCCGGTGGCGCGGCCATCGTCGCCGGGTGGGAGATCGCCTACAACCAGCTGTTCAGCGCCGGCGAGGGCAAGGGGCCCAAGCCGATCGTGCTGTCGTATGCGTCGTCGCCCGCGGCCACCCCGGGGACCAGTGCGCTGCTCGACAGCTGCTTCCGGCAGATCGAATACGTCGGCGTTCTGCGCGGCGCCCGTAACGAGGACGGTGCGCGCAAGGTCGTCGACTTCATGCTCAGCCAGACCGTGCAGCGGGCGCTGCCGTCGTCGATGTACGTCTACCCGGTGCAGAAGAACACCCCGCTGCCCGACGGTTGGGCGCAGCGTGCACCGGTGCCGCAGTGGACGGTGAGCCTTCCGCCGGCCTACATCGCGCAGAACCGTGAGGCGTGGCTGCGACAGTGGCGCGACGCCGTCGGCCGGTAGCCCGGAGGCGGTCGGTGGCTCTGAGGCCTCGATCAGCGGTTCCGAGGCCTCGGTCGGGGCCTGCGGGCCGCGCGTCGACGCCTGAACGGCTGGGGCGCGTGGCGCTCGTCGGAATCCCCGCACTGTTCCTGGGGGTCCTGTTCTGCTGGCCGGTCGGTGCGCTCGTCCACCGCGCCGTCGAGGTCGCCGGTGCGGGCGACTCGGTTCCGGAACTGCTTCGTCGTACCCGTGCCCTGGACCTGCTCGTGGTGACGCTCGCCCAGGCAGGGGCGTCGACGCTCGCCGCCCTCGTCCTCGCCGCACCGATCGTGTGGCTGGCCGCGCGGCTGCCAGGGACCGGTTCGGTGGTGCTCACCGTGCTGGTCACGGTGCCGTTCGTGCTGCCGACCGTCGTGGTGGGTGTGGCCTTCCGCGCACTGTTCGCCGGCCCGCTCGCCGGATTGGGGATCGGCGACGGGTGGGGAGCGGTACTCGCCGCTCACGCCTTCCTCAACGTCGCCGTGGTGGTGCGGGTGGTGGGGGCGACGTGGCGGTCGCTCGACACCCGGACCGCGGAGGCCGCCCGCACCCTGGGCGCCACGCGATGGCGCGCCTGGCGGACGGTGATCCTGCCCCGGCTGATCCCCTCGATCGCAGGGGCAGCGGCCCTGGTGTTCCTGTTCTGTTCCACCAGCTTCGGCGTGATCATCATCCTCGGCGGCGGCCGGTTGCGGACGCTGGAGACCGAGATCTACACGCAGGCGATCGGCTACTTCCGCATCCCCGAGGCGGTGGCGTTGTCGTTGCTGCAGATCGTCGTCGTGGTGGCGGTGCTGGTGATGACCCGCGTCGTCGGCGGCGCTGGTGGCAGCGCGACGGCGGGGGAGGGGCGCCGGCCGCCGCCTGTCCGCGGGGCGGAGTGGATCGCGGTGGTCGCGGCGTCGGTCTGGGCGGTACTCGCCCTCGCCGGACCGATCGTCGTGCTCGCGCTGCGGTCGGTGCGACCGAGTTCAGGCGGGTCGTGGACGCTCGTCGGCTACCGTTCGCTCGCCGATCCGGTCAACGGGATCACCCCGCTCGAGACCCTGCGCTACTCGCTGAGCACCGCCGTGCTCGCGATGCTGATCGCCGTGGTGGTGGGGCTGCTCGCGGCGATCGCGCTGCACCGCACCCACGGGGTGGCCGGCGCGGTCGGCAACCTGATCGCGATGATCCCGCTCGGGGTCAGTGCGGTGACCCTCGGCTTCGGCTATCTGATCGTGCTGGCCTCGCTGCCGTCCGACGTCGCGGCGTCGCCCCTGGTGATCCCGTGTGTGCAGGCGCTGATCGCGATTCCGGTGGTGATCCGGATCATCATCCCCGCACTCGAGTCGGTGCCGGCGCGCCTGCGCGAGGCCGCGGCCACGCTGGGGGCCGGTCCGATCCGGGTCTTCGTCACCGTCGATCTCCCGATGATCGGACGATCCGTCACCGCCGCAGGTGGTTTCGCCTTCGTGATGGCGCTCGGCGAGTTCGGCGCCACCAGCTTCCTGGCGCGCGCCGACACCACCACCCTGCCGGTACTGATCGGTTCGGCGCTCAACCGCCCGGGCGCGGATGCGCTGGCCACCGCGATGGCTGCGTCCATGCTGCTGGTCGTGGTGACCACCGCGGTGGTGGTGGCCGTGGAGGTCTTCCGACCGCGATCGGGGAGACTGATCTAGTGCTCGAGACCGACCGACTCCGCGTGGCCTACGGGTCCGACGTCGTCATCGACGATCTCACCTGGGCTGCCGGCGGCCCCGACTCGCTGGTCACCGCCTTGCTCGGCCCGTCCGGCTGCGGCAAGTCGACGCTGATCCGGGCGGTCGCCGGACTCGAACGACCTGCCGCGGGTGTCATCCGCTTCGCCGGACAGGACCTGGCACCGATCCCGGCGCACCGCCGCGACTTCGGGGTGGTGTTCCAGGACGGTCAGTTGTTCACCGGGCGCACCGTCGCCGCCAACATCGCCTACGGGCTACGGATCCGCCGCCGTTCCCGCGCCGAGATCGCGGCTCGGATCGACGAACTCCTCGAACTGGTGCACCTTCCCGGGATGCAGACGCGCCGCGTCGACGAGCTCTCCGGTGGGCAGGCGCAGCGTGTCGCCCTCGCCCGGGCCCTCGCCCCGCGTCCGCGGCTGTTGCTGCTCGACGAGCCGCTCGCGGCACTCGACCGGCGCCTGCGTGACAGCCTCGCGATCGAGATTGCCGAGATCGTCCGCGCCACCGGCACTCCCACCATCGTCGTCACCCACGACCACGGGGAGGCCGCGCTCATGGCGGACTCGATCTCGGTGATGCGCGAGGGAGCGATCGTGCAGACCGCGCGGCCCGGCAGGCTCTGGGCGGCGCCCGCCGACGAGTGGACGGCACGATTCCTGGGCTGCGCCACCGTGATCGACGCACGACGTGATGCCGACGGCGCCGTTCACACCGACCTCGGGCGGGTGGCTATCGATCTCCCCGGCGCGACGGCGCGGCTGGGCCTGCGCGCGGAGTCGGTGGCGGCGAAGCCGGTGACCGATCGCGACGGTGATGCCGTCGGGACGGTGGTCGCGGTGGCGGACCTGCCCACCGGCGCCCGACTGCGGGTGGCGTCACCGATCGGCGAGATCGATGCGAGTGCGTCGGGGTCGGTGACGCTCGGCGACCGCGTCGGCCTGCGACTGGTCCCGGAAAGGGTTGCGGTGGTCGGACGGTGATCGGATGCGATGGGGGGACCGGAGACGATGGGGGCCGGCGGCATGTGGTGGCCGGTGCCGTCCTCGGTGTCGGCGACACCGCGGGGACACTGCTCCTGGCGCAACGGGACCGGCCCGCTGCGGTGGCCGGGCTGTGGGAACTGCCCGGCGGCAAGGTCGAGGCGGGTGAGACCGACGCGCAGGCCTTGCACCGCGAACTCGTCGAAGAGCTCGGTGTGCAGACCGAGGTCGGGGGACCGCTCGCGGGCCAGGTGATCCTGTCCGCCGAGCTCGTCCTCGTGGCCCGCTGGGCTCGGATCGTCGACGGCGAACCGGTCGCCCACGATCACCGCGCCCTTCGCTGGGTGGATGGCGCCGAACTCTCCCGGATGGCCGATGCCGGGGAACTCGTCCCCGCCGACACCGGATGGGTGCCCGAACTGGTTGCCGCGCTGACTCTCTGAGGGTGTGGAGTTGCAGTGTTCGATATTTCGATGCACCGCGGTTGCTGGTTGAGTCGACGTGGAGGGTGGCGACAGGTGCGTCACCGGGTTTCGGCTCGGGTCGTCGCCTCGCGGCTCGGTGTCGGCTCAACCGTCAACGGGCAGTTGCTGGTTGAGTCGGGTTTCGACTCGGGTCCTCGCCGCGCGGCTCGGTCTCGGCTCAACCGTCAACGGGCAGTTGCTGGTTGAGCCGACGCGGAGCGTAGCGACAAGTCGTGTCGAAACCTTC
>NZ_JBSFRM010000029.1:51636-63065 GCF_053589235.1 Gordonia sp. NPDC003376
TCGGGTCCTCGCCGCGCGGCTCGGTCTCGGCTCAACCGTCAACGGGCAGTTGCTGGTTGAGCCGACGCGGAGCGTAGCGACAAGTCGTGTCGAAACCTCCGCCGGCCGACGTCGGGTCGCAACCACTGTGAACCGGTCACCGTCGTGACCGCGTCGCGTACGCGTCGACGTAGGGCTGTCCGGCGAGGATCGAGATCTCGCCCATCAGGCGGTCGGTGTCGGCTCGGACGTCGGTCCCGGCGAATTCGAGCGGACGGCCGATCACCACCGACACCCGATGCGGACGCCACCATGCCGACCCGGGCGGGTTGACCCGATCGGTCCCGCGCAGCGCGATCGGGATGACCGGCGCCCCGGTCGCCGCCGCGACCCGGATCGCCCCGGTGTGGCCGCGATGCACCGCACCGTCGGCACACCGGGTGCCCTCCGGATGAACTGCCCACAGATGGCCGTCGGCCAGCAATGCGGCGGCGGCGTCGAGGGCCGCACCGGCGCGGTCGCCCCCGTCACGGTCGACCGGGATCTGCCCGACGGCCGAGAAGAACCATCGGCGGGCGCGTCCGGCGGCCCCGGCGCCGTCGAAGTACTCCTGCTTGGCCAGGAAGTGCACCGGCCGCCGCGAGACGAGACACAGCAGCAGCGAGTCGACGAAGGCGCTGTGGTTGGCGGCCAGTACCGCCGGCCCGAGCGTCGGGATGTGCTCGGCGCCCACCACGCGAGGACGGCAGGCCAGCCACAGGGCCGGGCCAATCACCACGTGTTTGAAGAACCGGTACCACCACATCGATCGCTGCCTCCCTGTCCACCGACAACCTCCGTAGACAATGTCTACGGGCACGATGGTAGACACTGTCTGCATGAGTTCGACATCGGGTGCCGCGGACGACACGCCCACGCGCATCGTCGCCGCGGGTGTCGCCCTGCTCGACGACGAGGGAATCGATGCGGTGGGACTGCGGGCCATCGCCCGGCGGGCCGGCGTGTCGCACGGTGCACCCCGGCGCTACTTTCCCACGCATCGATCGCTGCTCGCGGCCATCGCGCGGGAAGGGCTGATCGACCTCGGTACGGCGGTCCGGCCGGCGCTCGAGGCCGACGGCGATCCGCGTGACCGGTTGCGTGCGGCCGCTCGTGCCTACGTCGGCCTCGCCCGGTCGCGCCGCGCCATGTTCGAGCTGATGTTCCGGCACGACATACTCGACGGCGCCGGGGGAGACCTCCGAGGGCTGTCGCTGCCGCTGCTGCAGGCACTGCATGCTGTGGCGGCTGCGGAGAACGATGCGCAACAGGACGCGAAACCGTTGTGGCAGAACACCGTTCGACTGTGGTCGGCGATCCACGGAGTGGCGGTGCTGGTCGCGAATCGTGCCCTCGATCCAGTCGCGGAACTGATCGTGATCGACGTCGACGACCTGCTGGACAGCATCGTCGACACGGCCCTGCCCGAACGGTGATCAGGGCCTGACGGGGATCAGGCGGCGCGGGCCTTCTTGAGTGCCTTGCCGAGCTCTTTCTTGCTCAGATGCTTGGTGTCGAGTTTCTGCATCCGATGGATCACCACGGGGCAGCGCACGCATCGCGTCGAGGAGCGGCAGCACTTCTTCTTGGGCTTCAGGTCGCGTACTTTTTCCGGTTTCACCTTGCCCATGAACAGACCGTAGCACCCGCTCGGGGCAATGTGATCGGCGTCTCTCTCACCGAACCGATACCCTGTTATGCGTTGTCAGTCCACCGGTGGCCACCGGCGGTGGGGAGCATGGGCCCCCAGTGTGTCGAGCCGCCACTCCGCACACGAAAGAAGAAACCGCAGTGAGCTCTGCTCCCAACTTCCGCAACGTCGCGATCGTCGCGCATGTCGATCACGGCAAGACCACGTTGGTCGACGCGATGCTCCGCCAGTCCGGTGTCTTCGGCGAGCGGGCCGAGCTCGTCGACCGCGTCATGGACTCCGGTGACCTCGAGCGCGAGAAGGGCATCACCATTCTCGCCAAGAACACCGCAGTGCATCGTCGTCAGCCCGACGGCACCGAGGTCGTCATCAACGTCATCGACACCCCCGGCCACGCCGACTTCGGCGGCGAGGTCGAGCGCGGCCTGTCGATGGTCGACGGCGTCGTGCTGCTGGTCGACTCCTCCGAAGGCCCGCTGCCCCAGACCCGCTTCGTCCTGCGTAAGGCGCTGTCGGCGTCGCTGCCGGTGATCCTGGTGGTCAACAAGACCGACCGCCCCGACGCCCGCATCGCCGAGGTCGTCGAGGAGACCCACGACCTGCTGCTCGACCTGGCCTCCGATCTCGACGAGGACGCCGCCGCAGCCGCCGAGCAGGTCCTCGACCTCCCGGTGCTCTACGCCTCCGGTCGCGCCGGCATCGCCAGCACCACCCGGCCCGAGAACGGTCAGGTGCCCGAGGGTGAGAACCTCGACTCCTTCTTCGACATCCTGCTCGAGCACGTCCCGGCGCCGAAGGGCGATCCGGAGGCTCCGCTGCAGGCCCACGTGACCAACCTCGACGCCTCGCCGTTCCTCGGCCGCCTCGGCCTGGTGCGCATCCACAACGGCACCCTGCGCAAGGGTCAGACGGTGTCGTGGTGCCGTGAGGTCGACGGTGAGCCCGTCGTCGAGCGCGCCAAGATCACCGAGCTACTGGCCACAGTCGGCGTCGACCGCGCCCCGGCCGAGTCGGCTGTCGCCGGTGACATCGTCGCCATCGCCGGTATCCCCGAGATCATGATCGGCGACACCCTCGCCGACGCCGAGAACCCGGTGGCCCTGCCGCGCATCACCGTCGACGAGCCCGCCATCTCGGTGATCATCGGCACCAACACCTCGCCGCTGGCCGGCCGGGTCAAGGGGCACAAGCTGACCGCCCGCATGGTCAAGGACCGCCTCGACACCGAACTCATCGGCAACGTGTCGCTGCGCGTGGTCGACATCAACCGTCCCGACGCCTGGGAGGTGCAGGGTCGTGGTGAGCTGGCGCTGGCCATCCTCGTCGAGCAGATGCGCCGCGAGGGTTTCGAGCTCACCGTCGGTAAGCCGCAGGTGGTCACCCGCCGGGTCGACGGCAAGGTCCACGAGCCGTTCGAGCACCTCACCGTCGACGTCCCCGAGGAGTACCTCGGTGCGGTCACCCAGCTGCTGGCCGCCCGCAAGGGACGCATGGACCAGATGAACAACCACGGGTCGGGCTGGGTGCGCATGGAGTTCACCGTGCCCTCGCGTGGCCTGATCGGCTTCCGCACCGACTTCCTCACCGAGACCCGCGGCACCGGCATCGCCAACGCGGTGTTCGACGGCTACGCGTCGTGGGCCGGCGAGATCCGCGCCCGCCACACCGGATCGTTGGTCAGCGACCGCGCCGGCACGGTCACCCCGTTCGCGATGATCCAGCTCGCCGACCGCGGAACCTTCTTCGTCAATCCCGGCGACGACACCTACGAGGGCCACGTCGTGGGCATCAACCCACGTGCCGAGGACCTCGACATCAACGTCACCCGCGAGAAGAAGCTCACCAACATGCGGCAGTCCTCGGCCGACGTGATGGAGACCCTCGCCAAGCCGATGCACCTCGAGCTGGAGGGTGCGATGGAGTTCTGCGCCGCCGACGAGTGTGTCGAGGCGACCCCCGAGGTGGTCCGGGTGCGTAAGGTGCACCTGGATTCGACGACACGCGCCCGGGAGCGTTCACGCGCCAAGACGCGCGATGCGTCCGTCAGCTGATCGGGTGAGTGACCGCAGGGGGTGAGACCGTACGTGAACGACGAGGCGACACGGCGTCCCGGACGTGCTCGTGACCGTCGGGGTCGTGGAGGTGTTCGCCGACACCGGCTGTGGCCGGCGGTGAGTGTGGTGGCCGCGGTGCTCGCGTTGTCGGCGTGCACCGCGAACCCACCGCCACCCGTCCGGGAGACGGTGGAACCGCCGACCCCGGCGGAGTACCCGAACGAGAAGACGATCTACGTTGCCACCGACTCGATCGGGTCGGGCTTCAATCCGCACATCGGCGCCGATCAGAGCCCGGTGACGACGGCCATCGCCGCGATGACGCTGCCGAGTGCCTTCGCACCCGTGCAGCTGCCCAGTGGTGAGGTGGTGTGGCAGCGCCAGGATGCGCTGCTCACCTCCGCCGAGGTCACCTCGACCGAACCGTTCACGGTCACCTACAAGATCCACACCAATGCGCAGTGGTCGGACGGGTTACCGGTCACCGGTGACGACTTCGCCTACCTGTGGCAGCAGATGTCGCGACAGCCCAACACCGTCGCGCCGGCGGGGTATCGACTCATCGACTCGGTGACCTCCAGCTCCGGCGGCAAGGTGGTGCAGGTGAGGTTCGCCCAGCCCTATCCGCGCTGGCCGGAGCTGTTCTCCGACCTGCTGCCGAGTCACGTGTTGCGGGGGGCACCCGCGGGATTCCAGACCGGGATGGACTCGGGCAAACCGGTGTCGGCGGGACCGTTCTCGGTGTTCTCCATCGACACCACGCGCGACGAGGTGCGGTTGATCCGCAACGATCGTTACTGGATGACGCCGTCGAGACTCGACCAGGTGGTGCTCCGGCGGGCGGGCACGGCGTCACAGATGATCGATTCGGTCCGCTCCGGCGGATCGGCGATCACCTCGGTCGGTGCCGGCCCGGCGACCGCCGCCGAACTCGCCGCGGTGCCGGGGATCGCCACCCAGCGTGGACCCACCTCGCGTGCCCTGACCGTCAGCGTCAACGCGCGCACCGACGTCATGAAGCAGATCGACGTGCGGCGTGCGGTGCTGGGCATGATCGACACCAACCTGGCAACGCAGGCCGGCGCCGGGGACTGGGTGGTCCAGCAGTACGCCAACACCGTGTTCGCGCCCACCGACGCGGGCTACACCCCGGTCAACCGGGTACGGCCGAACGCCGCCGAGATCACCGGGCTGCTCGCGAACGCCGGATACCAGCGTGTCGCGCCGGGCACACCGTCGACGATCCCGTCGGCACCCTCGACCACGGGTGCGGCGCCGTCGAGCTCGTCGCCGTCGAGCAGTACCGCCACGACCACCTCGACCTCGCCGTCGGTGCAGCCCGTGCCCGAGGGGGTGCAGCCCTACCGCAAGGACGGGCAGGACCTGGTGGTGCGGGTCGGTGCGATCAGCGGTGACCCGCGGTCGACTGCGGCCGCCTCCAACATCGTCGACCAACTGCGCAATGCCGGTGTGCGGGCCGGGGTGGTGAGCGTGCCGAACAGTGACCTGTACGGCGTCGCACTCACCGAGGCGCGGGTCGATCTCGTGGTCGGCTGGACCGGGCTCGGGGTGCCGCCCGCGGCGTCGCTGGCCTCCCAGGTCGACTGCGATCAGCCCAAGCCGGGTACCGCGCCGTCGCTGGCGACACCGCCGACGCCGACGAGCGTGGCGCCCGGGCAGGACGAGGCGGGCGCCGACAGCATCTACGCCAGCAACATCTCCGGGGTGTGCGACCCGCAGCTGATCGAGTTGGCGCGGCAGGCGCTCTCGGCCCCGGATCCGGAGGAGTTACTCGATGAAGCAGAACCGTTGTTGGCCGGACAGGCCATCTACCTGCCGCTCTACCAGGATTCGATGGTGGTCGGTGTGACCCGTTCGGTGACCGGCGTCCCGCTGTCGGGGCCCATCCAGGTGTCGATCTACGGGACCGCCGCGACGTGGGAACTGCGATGAGCGGCGACGACGGTCGTCGGCTGTTGCTGCTGCATGCGCACCCCGACGACGAGACGATCATGACCGGCGGCACCATCGCCCGCTACCTCGCCGCGGGGGTCGACGTCCGGGTGGTGACGTTCACCCTCGGTGAGGAGGGCGAGGTGATCGGGGACGAATGGTCCCAGCTGATCGCCGACGGTGGGGCCGACCAGCTCGGTGGCTACCGCATCGCCGAACTCGCCCGGGCACTCGCCGCGCTCACCCCGGACGGTGTCGCGCCACTGCGGCCGCGGTTCCTCGGAGGGGCGGGCCGCTGGCGCGACTCCGGCATGGCCGGTACGCCGTCGGCGAACCATCCGCGGGCGCTGGCCCGGGGGCCGTTCGACGCGGTGGTGGCCGCGCTCGTCGACGAGATCGTCGCCTTCGATCCGCAGGTCATCGTCACCTACGACAATGCGGGCACCTATGGGCACCCCGACCACAAGACGGTGCACGAGGCGTCGATGGCCGCGGTGCCGATCGCACGCGAACGCTCCGGCCGCGACTACGTCGTCTACGAGTCGGTCACCGAGCACAGCGCACTGGTCGCCGGACTGACCGCGGGCGCCGACCGCGTCCCCGACGGCTGGCGGATGCCGGCCGACGGTGAACTGCCGAGCTACCCCGACACCGAGGTGACCACCGAGATCGACGTCGCGGACGTCCGTTCCCGCAAGGCCGCGGGCCTGGCGGCGCACGCCACCCAGGTGACGGTGGCGGCGTCGGGCACCGAGTACGCGCTGTCGAACAACATCCTGCAGCCGATCTTCGACCATGAGCACTTCATCCAGCGCATCCCGGAGTTCGCGGTCGGTGCGGCCCGTGGCACCGACCTGTTCGCGCCCGTGACACAGGCGGTGGTGACCGGGGCACCTGGCGGGGCAGCGGGATGATGTATCCGGTCGACCGGGTCCTGCTGGCCTTCCTCGTTCTCGATGGTGCGGTGGTCGGTCTGCTCGCGGTCGGCTTCTCCTACCTGCGATTCTGGGATCAGCCGGTCCCGTTCGTCGCACTCGCCGCCGGTCTGGTCAATGCCCTGCTGCTGTGGCTGGCGGCCCGCTGCACGGACTCGCCGCTGCGCTTCGGTCCGCTCGTGGCCTGGACCGCGGTGCTGGTGATCGCCTCCTTCCCGGGGCCGGGCGCCAACGCTGCGGTGTCGATCGGCGGAACCACCGCGATCGCAACCCTGTTCCTGGTGCTGCTCGGGCTGGGCATCCCGATGGCACTGGTGTGGAGCGGCCGCCTACCGCAACCGGACTGAGCATCCGGCCGAACACCGTCGACTGCCCGATCACGTCGTGTTCGCGGCGCGGCTAGAGTGTGGGAATGGTGATGCGCGCATGGGCGGAGGACTCTGTCGTCTCCGCCGATCCGGTCGGCACCGATGAGATCACGGCAGCGTTGGACGGGGCGGCCGCCGACCCCGCAGCGCTGACCGACCCCGAATGGATCGCCCTGCTGCACGCCGGCGGTGAGCAGCTCGAGCAGCTGTGCTCCCTCGCCGACGACGCGCGCCGTCGGGTCACCGACCCCGATGCCCTGACCTTCGTGGTCAACCGAAACCTCGACACCTCCGCTCTCGCGGGATTGTCCCGCCCCGGGCCCACCGTCGAGGAACTCGTCGTGGAGGCCGCCGACCTGGGCGCCACCGAGATCTGCATGCAGGGTCCGGTACCCGCGGATGCGCCGGCCGAGACCTACATCGACCTGATAGCACGGATCACCACCGCGGCACCGATGCATCTGCACGCCTATCGGGCACCCGAGATGCGGGACGCCGCCGCACGCCTCGGGATCTCTGTCGCCGAGTTCGTCGCCCGCGCCAAGGATGCCGGGCTGGGGTCGGCACCCGGGACCGCGGCTCAAGTCCTCGACGACGACCTTCGTGCCGCGCTCGCCCCCGACGGTGTCGCGCTGCCCGTCTCGGACTGGGTCGAGACCATCGAGACCGTCCATGCCGCCGGACTCTTCACCACCGCGACGCTGCTGTACGGACACCTCGAGACCCCGGCGCAGCAGATCGCCCACCTGCGCACCCTGATCGAGATCCAGGCCCGCACAGGCGGTTTCAGCGAGTTGATCGTGATGCCGATGCTCCCGCAGAACGCGCCACCGCATCTGGCCGCGCAGGCGGTCCACACCGTGAGCACCCGTGAGACCCGAGCGGTGCATGCCGTTGCCCGCCTGATCACCCTGGGAGCGTTCGACCATCTCCAGGTCGCCTGGACCAAACTCGAACCGGCGATCGTCGAACTGTTGCTGCGCGGCGGCGCCGACGACATCGGGGGACTGCTGCTCGACGGTGAGCTGATGCCCACCGCGGGCGCCGAGGCGGGCCGGGTGCTCGACGTCGACACCCTCGTCGCATTGGCCGAGCGTCTCGACCGGGCCCCTCGCCAGCGCACCACCGCCTATGGTCGTCCCGATCCGGATCGGTGTCTCGACCTCGACCGCACCCGGGTCGGCCGGTGAACACCGGCACCACCGGAGTGCACACCGTCGTCGACGTGGCGATCGTCGGTGCCGGTTTCGCCGGGATCGGCATGGCCACCCATCTCGCCCGGCGCGGCACCGAGTCGTTCGTGGTCCTCGAACGCGCCGACGCGGTCGGTGGGACGTGGCGCGACAACACCTACCCGGGCATCGCCTGCGACATTCCGGCCCATCTCTACTCCTTCTCGTTCCGCCCGCCGGCCGACTGGTCGTCGATCTACCCGAGTGGCGCCGAGATCCGCGATTACCTGGAGCTCGCCGCCGTCGAGGAGGGTCTGCTCCCGCACATCCGATTCGGTGCCGAACTCGATGGCGCCGTCTGGGATTCGGCGTCGGCGTGTTGGCACCTGACGACCTCTGCGGCCGACGGAGAGCGTCGGATCGACGCGAAGGTGCTGGTGCTGGCGGTCGGACGACTGTCCGAACCGAAGATCCCCGACACCATCGACGGTCTCGACACCTTCCCCGGTCCTGTGGTGCACACCGCGGGCTGGCGCGATGATCTCCCGATCGCCGGCTCCCGGATCGGTGTGGTCGGCACCGGCGCGTCGGCGGTGCAGCTGGTTCCCGAGCTCGCCGCAGTCGCCGAGGAAGTGGTGGTCTTCAGTCGTACCCCGCCGTATGTGGTGCCGCGTGACGACCGCGCGCTCGACGCCGACGAACGCGCGACCCTGCTCGACCCGGCAACCGCCTCCCGACGCCGGGATGAGTTGCTGCGCAACGCCGATCGGGCGTTTCGGCAACGCTTGGGCCTGCACCCCGACATCGACGAGATCCGAGAGCGCGCCCGCGGCCATCTGGAACGGCAGGTGCCCGATCCGGCTCTGCGGGCCCGCCTGACCCCGGACTACGAGATCGGGTGCAAACGAATCCTGCTCAGCGACGACTTCTACCCGGCGTTGCTGCGCGACAACGTCGTGTTCGAACCCAGCGCCCTGTCGACGGTGGTCGAGTCCAAGGCCTGCGCCACCGGCGGTGCCACCTACGACCTCGATATGATCGTGATGGCAACGGGTTTCGAGGCGGCACGGCCGCCGGTGTCCCGGCATGTGAGCGGCCGCGACGGGGAACTGCTCAGCGACCACTGGTCGCTCGGCATGACGTCATATGCGTCGACGGTGGTGGCGGGGTTCCCCAACATGTTCGTCCTCGACGGCCCGAACGCGGCACTGGGCCACAATTCGGCGATCTACATGATCGAGACCCAGCTCGACTACGTGATCGGGGCCCTCGACCACATGGCGGCCGACGCGGTGCGATCGCTCGAGGTGTCGGCGGAGGCGGAGGCGCGCTACACCCGCGAGATCGACGAACGCAGTGCACGGACCGTCTGGATGACCGGCTGCAACAGTTGGTATCTCGACCCCGCCAGCGGTCGGCTCACTCTGTTGTGGCCGGGCACCGCGGAGTCGTTCCGGGCCCGGAACGGGACGTTCGAGCCGGAACCGTTCGAGATCGAATCGGCGTCTCCCGTCTCCGTTGTTCACGACCCCGTAGCCCCACACTCCGTTGTCCCTGACGCCATGACCACCGAATCGGTGAAGGAGGGATCATGACCCACGCTCTGTCCGCGGCAACCGCACTCGAGGCCGCCCGGGGCGGCGCGCCGCTCGACACCGAGACCGTCACCGCCCTGTTGACCAGTGCCGGTGACGATCTCGTCGCCCTGCAAGCCCTTGCCGCGCGGCTGCGGGACGAGGGCCTCGAGGCGATCGGTCGGGGTGGGCAGGTGACCTACTCGCGCAAGGTGTTCATCCCGTTGACCCGCCTGTGCCGCGACCGCTGCCACTACTGCACCTTCGTCACCATCCCGGGCAAGCTCAGTCGGGCCGGACAGGGGATGTATCTCGAACTCGACGAGGTGGTCTCGCTGGCCCGGCAGGGTGCTGCCCTCGGCTGCAAGGAGGCCCTGTTCACCCTCGGTGACCGACCGGAGGACCGGTGGCCGCAGGCCCGGGAATGGTTGGCCGAACGCGGTTTCGGCACGACGCTGGAGTACGTGCGCGCGGCTGCCGTCGCCGTGCTCACCGAGACCGGTCTGCTGCCGCATCTCAACCCCGGGGTGATGAGCGCGCAGGAGATGCGGGAACTCAAGCCGGTGGCGCCGTCGATGGGCATGATGCTCGAGACCACCGCGCGGCGACTGTTCACCGACAAGGGCCAGCCGCACTTCGGCAGCCCCGACAAGGACCCGCTCGTGCGGCTGCAGGTGCTGCGGGACGCCGGCGCAGAACGTATTCCGTTCACCACCGGAATCCTGGTGGGGATCGGCGAGACCCTCACCGAGCGCGCCGAATCGTTGCTGGCACTGGCCGACATCCAGCGTGGCGGCGGCCACATCCAAGAGGTCATCATCCAGAACTTCCGGGCCAAGCCCGACACCGCCATGAGGGGAACCCCGGACGCCGAGATGACCGAGTTCCTGGCCGCCGTGGCCACGGCGCGGGTGGTGCTCGGTGCGCACATGCGCGTGCAGGCACCCCCGAACCTGGTGTCGGCGGCCGAATGCGAGGCGCTCGTGGCCTCCGGGATCGACGACTGGGGCGGGGTCAGTCCGCTGACACCCGACCACGTCAACCCGGAACGTCCCTGGCCCAACCTGGATGTGCTGGCCGAGATCACCGCCGGGTGCGGCTTCACCCTCACCGAGCGGTTGACCGCCCAGCCCCGCTACCTGCTGGACCCGCAGGGGTGGATCCACCCCGCGCTGACCGACCATGTTGCCGCACTGTGGGATCCGTCGACCGGCCTGGCGGCCGACGTCAAACCCACCGCCCACCCCCTGGCGACCTGCTGATCCACTGTGGGTGGTTCGGGCGAGCCACATGTGGTGGTCGGGTCGGGCGTTCGGGCGGCGGAGGTTTCGACTCGACTTGTCGCTGCGCTCCTCGTCGGCTCAACCATCGTGGGGCGGTTGCTGATTGGGCCGGGTGTACGACCCGCTGATTGGGTCGGGACCGAGTTGTAAGGGTGAGGACCCGTGTCGAGATCTTCGCGGGTTGGGTTGTGTGGTCGGGCGGCGGAGGTTTCGACTCGACTTGTCGCTGCGCTCCTCGTCGGCTCAACCTGAATCCACCGATCCAGGTGGAAAAACCTGGGCCCGATACGGCGCGGGAAACACGAAATGCCCTGTCCGAGTGTGAGAATCAGACTTGTCGAAGGTTCGACCCACACACAAAGAAAGGGCATCTCGCAGATGCGATCCTGCCACACATTGCCGGTAAAGTCCGCATCATTTG
>NZ_JBSFRM010000030.1:0-62602 GCF_053589235.1 Gordonia sp. NPDC003376
AGTAGCTTCTGCAGTACAGTGGTCGTGCGCAACGCCTTGCTCCTTCTGTTTAGTCTTCGCAAACCAAACATTATGGGAGACAGGGCGTTGCGTGCTTTAGGCGCACCGTTGGGTGCCCACAGAATCGTCAGTAGTGCCACACATGTTCGAGGTAAAGTGCGGGGGTGGAGTTCGATCCGCCTCCACACCGAGCCCGAACACCACCCTTGAACAGCGAGGTCACGCCATGCGCATCCACAGTGCCGACCGCGCCGCCGCGTCGATCCTGCACGCCGACCTCGACTCGTTCTACGCCTCGGTCGAACAGCGCGACGATCCGCACCTCCGCGGTCGCCCGGTGATCGTGGGCGGGGGAGTGGTGCTCGCCGCGAGCTACGAGGCCAAGGCTCGCGGCGTGCGGTCGCCGATGCCCGGCCACGAGGCACGGGCGCTGTGCCCGGACGCGATCGTGGTGGCCCCGCGCTTCGACGACTACATGCAGGCCAGCCGCGAGGTCTTCGAGATCTTCCGGGACACCTCCCCACTCGTCGAGGGGATCTCGGTGGACGAGGCCTTCCTCGACGTGGCAGGTCTACGCCACACCCCGGGTAGTGCCGGGACGCCGGTCGCGATCGCCGCGGAACTGCGCCGTCGTGTCCGCGTCGAGGTGGGTCTGCCGATCACCGTCGGACTGGCCCGCACCAAGTTCCTGGCGAAGGTGGCCAGTGCGGTCGGCAAACCCGACGGCCTTCTCGAGGTGGCACCGGGCACCGAACTCGACTTCCTGCACCCACTTCCGGTCCGCCGTCTCTGGGGTGTGGGTCCGGTGACCGAGGCGAAGCTCGCCGACGCCGGGGTGCGCACGGTCGGCGACATGGCTCGGCTCGGACCGAAGTCGTTGTGCCGCATCGTCGGAACCGGATCCGGGCGACATCTGTTCGCGTTGTCGATGGCGCAGGATCCGCGGCGGGTGGAAACCGGCAGACGTCGCGGATCGATCGGATCCCAACGCGCACTGGGCCGTAGACCGCGATCCGCCGACGAGATCGATGCGACGATCATCGCCATCGTCGAACGCCTCGGCAAACGCCTGCGCTCCGCCGGGCGCGTCACCCGAACCATTGTGTTGCGGTTACGATTCCACGACTTCGCCACCGCCACCCGATCGCGCACACTGCCCGAGCCCACCGACCGCACCGAGATCATCATGGCCGGTGCCCGCGGACTCTTCGACGAGGCGAGGCCGCTGATCGCCGAACGAGGTTGCAGTCTGATCGGGGTGTCCCTGGCCAACCTCGACGATGCCGACACCGTCCAGCTCACCCTGCCGTTCGCCGAGGACACCGGTGCCGCACTCGACACCACGATGGATCAGCTGCGCAACCGCTTCGGCCGGGACGCGGTGACCCGCGCGGTCCTCGTCGGCCGCCACCTCGGCGCCGATGCCCCGATGCTGCCCGACTGAACCCGGGTCACGGCGCCGCGGAGGCACGGCCAGGAACCTGGCAGGTGAGCGCCATGGGGCCACAAGGGTGGGGCGGCATTGTTGAGTCCGTCAGAGAGAAACGCCCACAGCGGATCTCGACTCAACAAGAGGAGGAGGGCCCCAATGCCCCAGCAGCGCAACGCCAACCAGAAGAACAACCAGACCCCGGCCCGCCGCAAGCGGCGCGTGCGCCAGTTCGATCCGCGTAGCCGCCGCTGGATCTGGGTCTGGGCCTGATCCTTCACCGAATTCTCCGTCGCCGGTCGAACCGGCGGACACTTGTCGATGACCCCACCCGTGGACGCCGGGTGGGGTCATCGGTGTCGTGCCCGATGCCTGCCGATTCGGGCCCGCTGGTCTGCGCGTAATGCGCAAAACACTACTTACGATCACAAGCGTGACTGTGAACTGGGTAACGCCAACACTTCTCTGGTAGCAGCCGACACAGGTGGTCGGTACTCGGCAGAAAGAGCAAGGCAATGTTGGTAACACTCGGGTTGGCCATGGTCGCCACCTTCATGTTCCTGATCATCACCAAACGCGCGACGCCCGTGGTCGCGCTGATCCTCGTCCCGGTGGCCTTCGGTCTGTTCGCCGGTGCCGGACTCGGGATCAGCGACATGATCTCCGACGGCATCACATCACTCGCGCCGACCGCGGCGATGCTGTTCTTCGCAATCGTCTTCTTCGGCATCATGATCGACGTCGGACTCTTCGACCCGATCGTCCGATTCATCGTCCGGATGGTCCGCAACGATCCCGCGCGACTGGTCGTCGGCACCGCCGTCCTGGCCGCGGTGGTCTCCCTCGACGGCGACGGATCGACGACGTTCATCATCACCACCGCTGCACTGTTGCCGCTCTACCTCAAGCTCGGGGTGTCCCCGGTGGTGTTGACCGTGGTGGCGGGCCTGGCAAATGGCACCATGAACATCCTGCCCTGGGGCGGCCCCACCGCCCGTGCCGCCACCGCCCTGAAGATCGACACCAACTCGGTGTTCCTGCCGATGGTCCCCGCCCTGGCGGTGGGCATGCTGGTGGTCCTGCTGTTCGCCTTCCACCTCGGCGTGCTGGAGCGTCGTCGGATCGGCCGGATCGTCGTCAAGGACTCGATCCTCGCCCCGCAGGAGACCGAACTGGTCGGCGCCGGCGTCGGGGGCGGCACCGACATCCCGGCCGGCCGTCGCTTCCGTATCGGCGGCCGCCGCCCGACCGGTGGCGCCGGGTCCGACGGCTCCGGCACCACACATGACGCACCGCACACCGCGGACCTGCCGGTCACCCCGGTCGGTGACGACACCGCGCAGCACGCCCAGAGCTTCGGCGACGACCACTCGGCGTTCACCGGCGTCCTCGACCCCGAACGCAAGACCCTGCGCCCCAAGCTGTTCTGGGTCAACGCGGTCCTCACCGTCGCCCTGCTGGCGATCCTCGGCATGGACATCGTCGCCATCCCGGTGCTGTTCATGATCTTCGCCGCCATCGCCCTCGCCGTGAACTTCCCGCACCTGAAGGACCAGCAGGAGGCCATCACCCGGCACAGCTCCAGCATCGTGTCGGTGGTCGCCATGGTCCTCGCCGCCGCCGTCCTGACCGGCGTCTTCAGCGGCACCGGGATGGTCGACGCCATCGCCCACTGGATGGCCGACGGTATCCCCACCTGGATGGGCCCGCACTTGGCGATCGTGATCGGCGTCCTGTCCATCCCGCTGACCTTCCTGATGAGCAACGACGCGTTCTACTTCGGCGTCCTGCCGGTGCTGTCGGAGACCGCCACCCGCTACGGCATCGACCCGAGTGAGATGGCCCGCGCCTCCATCACCGGCCAGACCTTCCACATGCAGAGTCCGCTGGTCCCGGCGATCCTGCTACTGGTCGCACTCGCCGGCGTGGGCCTGGCCGACCACCACAAGAAGGTCCTGTGGCGCGCGGCGGTGGTGTCGCTGGTCATGCTCGGCACCGGGGTCCTCGTCGGCGCCATCCCGTTCTGACCGTTCTCCCCGGCTGCGCCGGACCCACCTCCGTCACCGACACGACTGCCTAGGCTGACCGCATGCGATTGCGAACGCAGGTACTGCTCCTGCAACTCGCGGTCATCGCGGTCAGCCTCGGCGTCGGGTTCGGGATCGTCGTGAACGGCGCCGACGACCGCATCCGCGACGAGTACGCCCAGCGTGCCCTCGCCATCGCCCAGACGATGGCCTCCGACCCGGACGTGATCAGCCAGGTCGCCGCCCACCAGGGCACCGGACTCGACCACGACACCCTGGTCACCGCACCCCTACAGCAACAGGCCGTGGCCGTCACCCGGCGGACCGGCGCACTGTTCGTGGTGGTCGCCAACGCCGACGGCATCCGGCTCGCCCACCCCGACCCCGCCGAGGTGGGCGTCCACGTCTCCACCGATCCCTCGACCGCCCTGTCCGGCGACATCGACATCACCACCGACCGCGGGACCCTCGGCGAGTCCGTCCGCGCCAAGGTCCCGATCTTCGTGACCGGTTCACCTGAACCTGTCGGCCTGGTCAGCGTGGGGATCTCCACCGCGAAGCTCGCCACCGACACCCGGCATGCGGTGGGGGTCACCGTGCTGATCGCGCTCGCCGCGCTCGGCGTGGGGGCGCTCGGTTCGCTCCTGCTCTCCCGGCGCTGGCGGCGACTGACCCTCGGACTCGAACCCGACGACCTCGCCGAACTCGTCCGCGAACAGCGCGCGGTGCTGCACTCACTCGGCGACGGCGTGCTCGCCGTCGACCCATCCGGGGTGGTCCGCGTGGCCAACACCCGCGCCCGGAACCTGCTGGGCCTCGAGCGTCCCGTCGGGCACCATCTCGACACCCTCGGACTCACGCCGCGGGTGCGCAGCGTCCTCGACACCCCGACCGCTGATCCCGTCGCCGCGACCATCGGCGACAACATCATCCTGTTGTCGTCACATCACGTCGTCGCCGATGGCCGTGACCTGGGCATGGTGATGTCGATCGTCGACCGCACCGACGTCGAGGAGCTGGCCCGCGAGGTGGACTCGATCCGGGTGATGGGCACCGCGCTGCGCGCCCAGCGGCACGAGACGGCCAACCGGATGCACGTCCTCGCCGGTTTGCTCCGGCACGGCCATGTCGACGAGGCGAGCGCCTACCTCGACGAGCTGACCGGCACCGGGGAAGGCGGCGCGATCGACGGCATCGAGAACGTCGACGAGCCGCACCTGCAGGCATTTCTCGAGGCCAAGGCCGCCCACGCGCGCGAACGTGGGGTGAGCCTGTTCTTGGGCCCGCAGACCTGGGTGGAGGGCCGGCTGACCGACGCGGTCACGGTGACCGCCGTGGTCGGCAACCTGCTCGACAACGCGATCGAGGCGGCCGCCGGCTCCGCGCAGGCCGAGGCGGAGATCGAGATCCTCACCGATGCCACCACCATGCTGATCACCGTCGCGGACTCGGGGCCGGGGATCGCCTTCGAGCGCCCGGACGCCGTCTTCGCCGAGGGCGTGACCACCAAGGTGGACCCGTCGGTGCCCGGTGGACGCGGGATGGGGCTGGCGGTGGTGCGACAGCTGGCCCGCCGGATCGGGGGTGATGTGGTGGTCGCCGACCCGGGTGGGGATCTGGGCGGAGCTGTGCTGGTGGCACGCTTGCCGGGCGTGATCGACGGCCCGGCCGCCGACGATCCGGCCGCCCACGATCCGGCCGCCGACGGCCCCGGCGGCCACCCCGACCCGGACCGCATCGACTCCGGCCACACCGACACCGGCCACACCGACACCGAGACAGGAGAGCGCCGATGACCGACACCGACGGGCATGGGGTGCTCATCGTCGACGACGACTTCCGGGTGGCGGCCCTGCACGCGGCGATCGTCGACGCGGTGCGCGGCTTCCATGTGGTGGCACGGGCCGGGTCGATCGCGGCCGCCCGCGCCGCGCTGGCCGATCACCCGGAGATCGAACTGGTGCTGCTGGACGTGTATCTCCCCGACGGGTCGGGGATCGACGTCATCGCCGATCTCGACCGCGACTGCTTCGTGGTGGGTGCCGAGACCGAGGCCGCCGCGGTGCGCACCGCGATGCGGGCCGGTGCGCTGGCGTATCTGATCAAACCGTTCCCCGACACCGAACTCGCCCGCCGCCTCGCCGGTTACGCGCAGTACCGGCGGGCGCTCGCGGCACCGGTGGTCGATCAGGGCATGGTGGATGTCGCGTTGTCGGCGTTGCGATTCGGCACCTCCCGCGCCGACCGCACCCCGGTCTCGCAGACCGAGCAACGTGTGATGGACCTGTTCGACACCGACGCGGTGCTCTTCGCCGACGACGTCGCCGAACGGATCGGGATCTCCGCGGCGACCGCGCGCCGACACCTCGCCGCGCTGGTCGCCGCCGGCGGGCTCACGATGACCCTGCAGTACGGCGGCACCGGACGCCCTCGTCAGTCGTATCGCCGTGCCGAAGGGTGACCGCGGGCAGGATCTGCGGCATTTGGTCCATCCCACGTGCGGTCGATGCCGAACCCTCTGGGCCCGAACACATCAGCCGAACCGGAGCCGACGCCACACCCGCCCGGTCCACGATCGACCGTGTCGTGGTGATCCTGCGCAGGCCCTCAGGACCGGGACGGATCACACGGGGGCCTCCTCAGCCGGATATCCGAATCGAACTCGTACCCGGCCAGCAGTCGGCGCAGTTCGTGCACCTGGTCGTCGAACTCCTCGGTTCGGTCGTGCTCCAACTCCACGACGACCAGCGGACGCCGACCCGAGTTGTCGATGTGGACGCCGTAGGCGACGCCATCCTCGAAGATCATGTCGACGCGCGCCTGAACTTCGCGTTCGGTTGCCAGCGCACGGAGCGCGGGCTTGGCGAGTTTGCCCACGGGCGTCAACGGAAGCTGATCGAGGATCACGATCTCCACCGGCGTCGCGGCCCGCTCCTGCACGTGGTGCCGGCAAAACGCCAGCAGCTCATCCGATGTCGCCGAGGCGCCCTCTTCGAGCTGGACGAAGGCGACGGGCAACTCACCCTTGCCGGCATCGGGCCGCCCGACCGCGGCCGCCAGGTGTACACCCGGATGGCGGCACAGTGCATACTCGATCTCCCCCGGGTCGATGTTGTGGCCGCCTCTGATGATCAGGTCCTTCGCACGACCCGAGACCCACACGTAACCATCCTCGTCCACGGTGCCGATGTCTCCGGTGTTCGCCCAGACCTGACCATCCGGCATGCCGCTGACGAAGAACTCCCGATTGAGCTCGGAGTTCAGATAGCCCATGCTGACCATCGGACCGCCGATCACGAGCAGGCCTCGCTCGCCCGGATCGCAGATGCGGTGAAGGGTTCCGTCGTCGTGCAGCTCCACGGCGGCAACCCGACAGTAGGGCAACGGCGTTCCAGCAGAGCCGATTCGGGGTTCCGTCCCGTCGTTGGGATGACCGGTCACGGTCCCGTGGACCTCCGTCATGCCCCAGTTCTCGCGCAACCACACGCCGAATCGGGCATGAAATCGGTGTGCGAGAGCGGTGGGCAGCGTGCTGCCGCCGATGTGGAAATCCTCGATGGTGTGATTCTCACCTCCGGGCCGGCTGAGCAGTGCTTGCGCGGTCGTCGGTGTGGCAAGGAGCGATGTGACTCCGTAGTGCCGTGCGATCTCCCAGAACTCGCTCACCACATCGCGATTCCGGAATCCTTCCGAGGTGAGGGTGACCAGTGTCTGGCCGTAGAGGATCGTCCGCAACCCGAGCGACACACTCCCGCCACAGTGGAAGTTGGGCATGCCATGTGCCACGACGCCATCCGGCCGGGGGCCCATCAATCCGCCGACATTCCAGGTCACCGTCAGCTGACCGAACTGCGACATACGTACCAATTTCGGGGTTCCGGTGGTTCCCCCGGTCGGCATGTACACGGCATCCCGATACGGGTCGAGGTTGCGCTCGAAGGTCAGACCGCGATCGATGTAGCCGTCCATCGCGGTGGCGAGGTCTTGTTCCGAGCGTGGATCACCGTCGATGTAGAAGATCGTCCGTAGACTCGGCACGGTGGTGCGGAGAACACCCTCGTCGCCGCCGCACTTCTCTCCCATCGCCTTGCGTGTCGTGACCAGGGTCGTACATGCGGCGTCGTTCAGAATCCGGATGAGCGAGTTGAGTTCGAGGAAGGGATTCAGCGGAACCGCGATTCCGGATGTTGCCGCTCCCCAGATCGCGGCGAGCCCCTCGGGCACCATGGGAAGCATGAGTCCGACGATGCTGGGAGCACCACCGGCACTGTCGTGGAAGAGACTGGCACTGCGCTCGATCATTGACACGAGGAGTCGGTAGTCCACGGTCCGCACCGGTGAGAAGAAGTCCGGAGGCTCGATGTGCACGATGGCAGCCTTGTCCGGATGCTCTTCCGCGGCAGCCTTGATCGCATCGTAGAACGTCGAGCCGGCGCGTAGGGCCTCGGGCGTGTACGACGTCTCGACATCCTGTATGTCGCGGGGGTCGGCGAGCCGTCGTCGTTCGATACGCGCGCCGTGCGTCGCTGCGGTGGGGCGGTTGTGCGTAGGAACTGTCGGATTCGACATGCGGATAGCCTTTCGGTAATGCAGTTGATCGGGTGGCGCAGTAGAGGTGCGAGATCGTCTCGACCCCGCACCTCCCTGTTCGCGTCGCCGGTTCAGCGTGAACGCACTGTGCGAGAGCAACTCGAGTCAGCCGATCGCACGATCACATGTCGATCGCCAGATCTGGCCCACCACTGCGCATTTCGGTCTACGACGACGCATGTTTGCCATAGGGGACGAAGTCACGTCCATATGTCTCGCGCATGATGATGATCTTCTGGATCTGCGCGGTGCCGTCTGCGATCTCGACGGACATGACGTCCCGAAGTCGCTGTTCGAACGGCAATTCCTGGGAGTAGCCGTAGTTCCCGTGCAGTAGGAGGCATTCCTTGACCGCGGCGCTGGCCACCAGGGGACCGTACCACTTCGCCATGGCCGCCTCTGACGTGTGCGGCAGGCCGAGGGTGCGCTTCTCGAGTGCCGAGTAGCAGATCAGACGAGCCGCCTCGAGTTTGGTCAGGTGCTCTGCGATCGGGAACGAGACACCCTCGAACTTCGCCAAGGGCGAACCGAACGCGGTCCGTTGGCGAACGTACTCCGCAGTCTCGTCCAGCGACAACTGTGCGGTGCCGATTCCGGTGAGCGCCAACAACGGTCGTGTGAAGTCGAATCCGTTGAGGACGCGGGAGAACGCGCGGCCCTCGGTACCGATCAGATTGTCGGCCGAGATCTCCACGTGGTCGAGATGGAGAACCCCTCGACCCAGGATCCCCCATCCGGTATCCGACACGACGGACTTCTCGATGCCCGGACTGTCCAACGGCACGAGGAAGGCCGATACGCCGACATCGTCACCGTCGCGAATGGTCCGAGCGGCGATGATGATCGCCTCGGCATTGTGGAGCATGGTCACCGACGTCTTCTCGCCGGTGATGACGTATCCACCGTCGACCGATCGCGCAGTCGTCGTGATGTTCGCGGCGTCGGATCCGGTCTCCGGCTCGGTGAGGCCGAAGGCGACGAAGGTCTCGCCGGAGGTGAGTCGCGGAAGCCATTCGGCGGCAACCGTCGCCGATCCGTGTTGGCGGATGAGGGTGCTCATCAACATCACGGGGATCGCGATATTGGCGACGTTGAAGTCGGCGTACGCGAGTTCCTCCACTGCCAGACCGACCGCGACGAAATCCTCGCGCTCGAGGGGGTTGTAGTGATCGCCTGCGAGGAGTCCGTAGATTCCGAGTTCGGCGATCTCGCGATTCAGTTCCCACGGGAAGGTGGTCGATTTGGCACGCCGCAGGTAGTCGGGTGCCACCTTCTTCCTGGCGAAGGCGCGGACGGCTTCGCGAATGTGCTCACGATCGGAATCCAGCTGGACGGTCATCGGTGAGCCCCTTCGGTCGCGGTCGCCGGCGTGAGGTCTGCGCAGTCCCGGGATGTCGCTGCGCTCGGGTTCGACCTACGCATCAAGGTGTAGGCACTGACCGCTCCGGCGATGCAGACGGCCAGGCAGCAGATCGGGATGGCAGCGACTCCCCAGCGAGAGCCCTGGAGGGTCACCGCGATCAGTGGGGCGAACCCGCCGAGCACACCGGCGAGCTGGATTCCGAACGACCCTGCGGTGTAACGGACCTCGGGGGGGAGGCTTTCCGCGACGAATGCGGGGAACACCCCGTTGATCATCGCGTGGCCGGCGCCGGTCATCGCCACCATCGAGATCAGGATCAACACCAGGTTCCCGGTCGACAACGCAGCGAAGTACACACCCAACAGCACGCCCTCGATCAGAAGGCCACCGGCCACGAGTTTGGTTCGTCCCACGCGATCGGACACGGCTCCCCACACCGGGTTCATCAGCAAGACCAGCAAGGTCGCCGCTGTGATCAGCCAGAGCATCGTCGTCCGTGCGATGCCCACGTTGTTGACCGCATAGCTCAGGCTGTAGACGGTCAGCACATACCAACAGACGAAGACGCCTCCCATGACCAGGGTGATACCCACGATGGTGGTCGGGTACTTCGTCAGCGCGAGCATGACCGGGTTGGACACCTTCTGACCTGATGCGCTCGCCTGCTTGAAGTCCGGGGTCTCCTCGACGCCCTTGCGGACGATGAGTCCCACGACGACGATGACTGCGCTGAGCAGGAACGGGATGCGCCATCCCCATGTCATGAGTGCCTGCTCGGGCAGCATGGTCACCAACGCGAACACGGCCGTGGCCAGAACCGTGCCGCCCTGTGCCCCCGCGGTCGAGAAGCTTCCGTAGAACCCTCGCTTGTTCGGCGGGGCGTGCTCGACGGCGATCAGCACGGCACCTCCCTGCTCGCCACCGATCGCGATGCCCTGGATGAGGCGCAGGAGCACCAGCAGCAGCGGCGCGGCCGCGCCCGCCACCGCATACGTCGGCAGCACGCCGATCAGAACCGTGGCGCCACCCATCAGCGCGATGGTGATCATGAGGGCGCGGCGCCGGCCGAACCGGTCGCCGATGTACCCGAAGACGAGCCCACCGATCGGACGGACGAGGTACCCGGTCGCGAAGGTGGCGAATGACAGGATCAGGGCGACCTGGGTGCTGACGCCGTGAAAGAAGACCTGTCCGAACACCAGCGCAGCCGCCGTACCGTAGATGACCAGATCGTAGAACTCGATGACGGTGCCCAGGAAGGCCGCAAGTGCGGCAACTCGTGGACTCGTTCGTCGGACGGAGTCCGCGCTTCCTTGTTCAACGGTGGGTGATTCCATACCCGGGTTCTCCTGCTCGATTGTCTGATGTCATGAGAGACTCGGCGCACATCCGGAGAATGGTCCAATGGACTGACCTATTCGGTGGCCGTACTGTGCCCACCGGTCCGTCGGGCCGTGAGCGCCTACGTGATGTGTTCCGCGTCACTAATCATGCAGGCTGCTTATACAAGAATCAACCCCGAATCATCCAACGTGTCCATTGATGAGTTGGCGGTGTCCATCGGCGAGGTCGTTCGGACCCATGCTCGGGGGTCCCCACGCCTGCGTCCGGACCGGACTCGCTCAGGTGGGAGCGTTCTCGTCGACGATCTCTGCCCAACGCCCGAGCGCGGTCGGCCCCCACTCCTGGCGGCGTTGCCGAATCCGGGCGGCGCCTTCGCGGCCGATCCACTCCGGCAGAAGGATTCGAGGCAGATAGGGATCTCGCCGCATGAGGCGTTGCTGCACATTCAGCAATCTGAGATACGCGAGCAGAACCGCGTCGTCGTCGGGTGGATCCGCTCGTTCGTCGAGCTCGTGTAGCAAGCGGCCGTACGATTCCGCGACCGTCGAGAGGTCCCAGGCGCGGTCCACGATCTCCCGATCCGACAGACCCGTGTTCTTCACGGAGCCGACGACAGCGAGAGACGTTCCGGCCAGGTCCAGGTTGTGGACGAGGTCGGTCAGTTCGTCCGCCCGACCGATGTGCGGAGTCACCCAGACGCCCTGCACGGGATTGCCCATGCCCAGCCAGTTCAAGCCGCCGTACAGGCGATTCCGTGTGGCACGACGATCGTTGGGCACGGTCACGAACAGCATCAGCCACTGGCCGTCCCACGACGGTGGGCCCTCCAGATAGGCATCGGACCGCCGGATTCCGTCCTGGACGAGAGACATGCCGCCGTCCGCGAGCCGCCAACAGGCGGCGCGTCCCTGTCGTTCGCGCTCGAGCCATCCCGCCGCGGCGGCCCGCGACAGGAGTTGACGAGCTGCGTGCTGTTCGATCCCCAGGCCTCCGAGCACTTCGAGCAGCGCTGTCGTCCAGGCGCCCTCACCAGGGGTGTGGAGCAGCTCGCCGACGACCGTGAGCAGGAGAGAGCGCGCGCTGGGTGGGGGCAGTATCGCGGTGAACACCTCTGCATTCTTACAGGTCACTGCGTTGGTCACGGGAGGTCGACGAGCCTGCGGGTGGCCGCCGCGGCCGCTGATATCAGACATCTGGGCGCCTTGACTGTTGCATTCTGTCTAACTTACCGCTAGACAGAGTGGGAACCCCGCGCCCCGGTCAGCCCGTCCGCCCGCCGGGTCAGTGAGGAGACAGCCACATGTCACAGCCGTCCAATGCCATGGCCGTACTCACCGAGGTGGCCCGCGATCCCGAGTCATACGTGGTCGAGTGGAAGAGACGAACACAAGGGAAGGTCGTCGGCGCCCTACCGATGAACTTTCCGGCAGAGATCGCCCACGCAGGCGGTGCCCTACCGGTGATCATCCAGGAGAATCGTGATCCCGACAGTCTCGGGCGAAATCTGCTGGCCGAGTTCTACTGTGGATTCACGCGAAACATCGCCGACCAGGCCGCCAAAGGCAGACTGGGAATCTACGACGGCTTCTTTCTCGCCGACCACTGCATCCAGTTGATGGGGGCGATGGATGTGGTGCGCGACGAGTGTGATGATCAGCCCATCCATTTCGCCCAACTCGCAACGTCTCTCGGCGACCCTTGGACGACCGATGTCGTGACCGGCAAATTGAGAGCATTCGTCGATCAGATGAGTACATTCACCGGGTCGGTCATCACCGCAGAGATGCTCGCGACCAGCATCGCGCTGTTCAACGAGAATCGTCGTCTCCTTCGAGCCATCTTCGAAGCACGTGAGTCCGGTGGTGCGCACTTCACTTCGCTCGAGATGCAGGTACTCGTGAAGTCGAGCATGGTGATGGACAAGACCGAACACACCGAACTCCTCCGGCAGATCATCCACGAGCTCGGATCAACTCCTCGCGACCATCGTGTCCGCCTCCATCTGTCAGGTCACTTCTGCCATGCACCCAATCCTGATCTGCTGCGAGCGATCGAGGAATGTGATGTCGTCGTGGTGAACGACGATCTGTATCACGGTGCACGCTTCATCTCGACCGATGTGAGCGAGACCCTCGATCCCATCGATGCGCTCGCGGCCTGGTATCTGGCCCGTGACGTCAACATGCCGTGCCCGACTCGTGTCAAACACACCGGCGACTGGGAGGACACGCTCGTCGATGCGGTCGAGTCGAGCAACGCGCAGGGTGTTCTCGTTCTGATGGCGAAGTTCTGTGAACCGCACATGCTCTACTACCCACAGCTACGCAGGTGCTTGACCGAGCGCGGCATTCCCCATCTGTTGATCGAAACCGAGCACGAGGGCGTACCGATGGAATCGATCCGCACTCGGGTCGAGGCACTCGTCGAACGCATTCGGCGTTCGCAACTCGTCCGCTCATGACCACAGCACAATCGGTGAGAGAAGTGACTTCATGAATGCCACCCTGACGAACAATTCGAACCGCCTCAGCGTCACGAAGACCGGCGGAGAGATGGTCGCCAAGTACTGGGACGACGTCTTCACGGCGCGCGAGCGTGGCGAGAAGGTCGTCTGGTACAACGGATCCGCCGTCAACCCCTTCTTCCAGGCGGCAGGTCTCGTCTGGTGCCATGGCGAAGCGTTCTCGGCGCGGCTGGCCGCGCAACACCTGGAGCAGCCGGCGCAGCTGGCCGCCGAGGAGTACGGCTATGTCGGAGAGCTCTGCTCGTACGCGCGAACGCATCTGGGGTGCGCCGTCCTCACCCGCGACGCCGGCCACGCAAGTGGTAGTGGTGTCGTCGGCCTGCCCGAGCAGCAGGAACTCGCCAGTCGTCTGCCGGCGCCTGACTTCTTCGTCAATGCCTATGCCGGGTGTAGCACGGGTCAGCAGTGGGACGACATCTCCTTTCGGGTCTTCGGCAAGGACGTGCCCATCTTCAATGTGTCGATGCCCTACCTGTGGGCGAGCAAAACGGATGCCCGTTACCTCGGCGGAGAGGAATGGGACCAGGCATCGAAGTACGTCGCCGATCAGCTCCTCGAACTCGTGAAGTTCATCGAGTCCCTGACCGGTCGGCCATTCGACTGGGATGCGCTCAGGCAGAACATGGCCTACATCAAACGGGCTTCCGAGCTCCGTCGCGAAGCGATGGCGTTGTGCGCCAAGGCGCCGACTCCGGCGACCTTCTTCGACTGGATCGCCAGCGTCGCTCACATCAACTTCCTGCCGGCAAGTCAGGAACTCGTCGACTATTTCGCGGCCATCAAGGCGGAAATCGAGCAGCGTGTCTCCGACAATGTCCCGGCCATTCGAAACGAACGCTATCGCGTGTATTTCGATGGCTTCATGAACTGGAACAAGATGGGATTCCTGGCGCGGAAGTTCGCCGACCACGACGTGGCCGTCATCGCCGGAAGGTATACCCACCAGGCATTTTGGCAGGAGCCCCATCTCATAGACCCGGAGAATCCTCTTCTGGGAATGGCGCAGCACTATCTACTGTGCCCCACCAATCACGGCACCAAGACCATCAAGCATCTGGTTCTGAAGGATTGTGAGAAATACGACGTCGACGGCATCATATTCCACTCCACCCGCACATGTCGCGCGTTCACCAACCCGCAGAAACTGGTGGCCAAAGCAGCGCAGCGTGAACTCGGAATCCCGTCGATGTTCTTCGAAGGCGATGTCGCCGACGCGTCGTTCTACAAGGATGAAATCCTCGAGAGTCGTCTGGTCGCGATGCTCGAAGGTATCGATCGACGACGCAGCCGGCACGGGCACGCAACGGCGTGAAGGCCGGATCCGGGACGGAGTGAACACCATGTTCCACCACTTCATGGGAGTCGATCTCGGCTCCACCACCGCCAAGACCGTGATCGTCGACGCCCAAGGGACGATCGTCGCGGACTCGGTGGTCCAGATGGGCGCGGTCAGCCGGGCGGGGCTCGCACAGTCGATGGCGGAGGCGCTCGAATCGGCAGAACTCGACGAGTCCCGGCTCGGCGCGATCGTCGGTACCGGCTACGGGCGTCGTCTGGTTCCGGGAGTTGGCCGAACATTCACCGAGATCACCTGTCACGCAAGGGGAGTCTCGGCCATGTGCCCGGGAGCGCGTTTGATCGTCGATATCGGAGGGCAGGACAGCAAGGCAATTCTCGTCGACCATGACGGAATCGTCGAGAACTTCACCATGAATGATCGATGCGCCAGCGGTACCGGACGATTCTACGAGGTGCTCGCGCGCGCGATCGAGTGCGAGATCGGCCAACTCGCCGACCTCGCCCTCGCCGGGGACAAGAACCTCGAGGTCAGTAGCATGTGCGCGACCTTTGCCGAGACAGAGATCATCTCGCTTCTCGCACGTGGAGAGCGCGCCGAGGACATCGCGTTCTCCGTGCACAAGGCAATCGCGGCGCGAACCCTCGGGCTGGTCTCGCATGTCGGGAAGCAGCCGCCGATCGTGATGACCGGAGGAGTGGCGCACAACGCCGCTGCCGTGACGTTTCTCGAGCAGTCACTCGATGCACCGGTCATGATTCCCCGCAGTCCGCAGATCACCGGCGCGTTCGGCGCGGCATTGATAGCCCGCGACGCCCAACTCGGTGGCGAACGGTTCACCGACGTGGACACGCGGCCGACGATCGGCGATTCGGTGGACTGCTCCTCCTGCGCGCGGACCGAAGACCCGACCGGTGCCGCCGATCCTCGAACACTGCTACCCATACAGCCGGTCGCGTGAGCATGCGGGGCCGTAGGCCTCGAGAAACGCGCCACCGGATACCCTCTGTCGCCGGCTCTCGATCGTCGGGACACAACCAGGATGGAAAAGAAATGGCATCAGACAGCGGCCCGGTCGTCAAGAAGCTGGGGGATTCGGCGGCGATTGTGGTCGGGGGAACCGGCAGAGTCGGATTGGAGATCGCACGTCAATTCGCCGAAGGCGGTGTCCGCCGAATTGCGCTCGTCGGACGTCATCCCGAACGGGGACGAACTGCTGCCACACAATTGTCCACGGAGTTCCCGACCGCGCAGGTGGAGTTCGCATCCTCTGACGTCAACGACCCGGACCAGGCGGCCGGAACGGTCGACGAACTGGTCGAGAAGATGGGAGGCGTCGACATACTCGTGACGTCGACGACCGGAAGTGCGAACCCACAGCTACTGCACGACATCGACCCGGTCGACATCCCCCAGATCGTCGCCGATCAACTCCTCGGGCCGCTGAACATGAGTCGCGCCGTCCTGCCGCACATGCGCCGGCAGCAAACCGGCGCGATCGTCAACATCGCCTCTGACGCCGGGAAGGTCCCGACGCCGGGGGAAACGGTGATCGGTGCCGCGATGGCCGCGATCGTCATGTTCTCACGGGCGATGGCGATGGAAGCCAAGCGCGATGGAATCCGCGTCAATGCCATCACTCCGTCGTTGATCGCGGACAGCGGCGGCTACGACCGGGTGATGAGTGCGCCGTTCAGCGCGAAGCTCTTTCAGAAGGCCACCAAGCTGGCATCGCTCGGGGTCGCGGACCCCTGTGACATCGCGGCACTGGCTGTCTTTCTCGCGGGCCCGTCCGCACGTCGGATCACCGGCCAGGTGGTCAGTCCGAACGGCGGCATATCGGCCTAGCCGGTGGTTTCACGCGGGCGCGGTCCTGTGGTGAGTCGGCCCGGGATGACAGGGCCTCCTCCTCGCCCGCCTCGTCCGCCGCGGACGAGTGGCGAGCCGCCCTGGACGACATCGCCGAGTTCGTCCGCGGGCAGCGCCTGGTGAGGCACCACAACCTCCGCGCAGGGCCATACAAGACATTTCCGATGAATTGATGGTGAAGGGCCAGGGGGCTTACGGATGACGCCCTGACAATGGGGCCGACAGCGGGTATGAAGGGGGCAGGGTATCGCAGGGAATTCCATCGATTCGGGCCGTTTGCCCATTCGACGCAATTGGTCCGTGGGAGTTCTCGAACCATGCAGGGTCGACAAACCAAGCAGGGCCGACGAACCCAGCAGCGCCACATGAACTCAGCAAGGGGAACCCGGATGTCCGACGTTCGCGAGATACAGCAGTGCTCCTACGAGAAGGCCGAACTCGACGCGGATCTCCGGTGGTGGGACGCCGCGAATTACCTGACGATCGCGCAGATCTATTTGCAGGACAATGTGCTCTTGCGTGAACCGCTGGCCGTCGAGCACATCAAACCGCGGTTGCTCGGGCATTGGGGAACCAGCCCCGGCCTGTCGGCGATCTATGTGGTCCTCAATCGCATCATCGCCGAGACCGGGACGGAATGGCTCTACATCACCGGACCCGGTCACGGCGGTCCGGCGCTGGTGGCCAACACCTATCTCGAGGGCACCTACACCGAGATCTACCCGCACATCTCCCGTGACGCCGACGGCGTGCGTCGCCTGTGCCGGCAGTTCTCGACGCCGGGCGGCATACCCAGTCACGTCAGTGTGCAAACCCCCGGCAGCATCCACGAGGGTGGCGAGCTGGGCTACGCCCTCGTCCACGCCGCCGGTGCCGCCTTCGACCATCCGGACCTGGTGGTGGCGTGTGTGGTCGGCGACGGGGAGGCCGAGACAGGTCCACTGGCGGGATCGTGGAAGATCCCGGCATTCCTCAACCCGGCGCGTGACGGCGCGGTGCTGCCGATCCTGCATCTCAACGAGGCCAAGATCGCCGGTCCGACGGTGCTGGGCCGCAGCAGCGACGCCGACATCTCCGACTACCTGGGCGGGCAGGGCTGGGGGCCGGTGTTCGTCGAGGGATCCGATCCGGCCGCCGTGTTCGAGGATCTGCGTTCGGCGATCGTCGAGGCACACCGCACGATCCGCGCCATCCAGGCCTCGGCGCGGACCGGCACGGCACGGACCGACGAGCCCCGGACCGACACCACGAGGTGGCCGGCCATCGTGCTGCGTACGCCAAAGGGCTGGACCGGCCCGAAGGTGGTGGACGGCAAGAAGATCGAGGGCACACACTGGGCGCATCAGGTGCCGCTGTCGGGGGTGCGGGAGAACCCCGAGCACCTCGAGATCCTGGAGAACTGGCTGCGGTCGTACCGGCCGGAGGACCTGTTCGACGCCGACGGTGCGATCGTCGAGACGATCAGCGGGCTGGCGCCGGCGGGGGATCTGCGTCTGGGCGCGACGCCGTACGCCAACGGCGGCCGCCTGCTCACACCGCTGCGGTTGCCGCCGATCAGCAACTACGCCCTCGAGATCGACGAACCGGGTGTGGTGGTGCACGAGACCACCCGGGTGCTCGGCGAGTTCATGCGTGACATCTACCGCGAGAACACCACGCCGGACGGCGGTGGCAGCTTCCGGCTGTTCTGCCCGGACGAGACCACCAGCAACCGCCTGGGCGCGGTGTTCTCCGAGACCGACCGCTGCTGGCAGCTGCCGACCACCGACGTCGACGACGGGCTGTCGGCGTCGGGCCGCGTGATGGAGGTGCTCAGCGAGCACCTGTGCCAGGGCTGGCTGGAGGGCTACACGCTCTCGGGACGGCACGGTGTGTTCGCCACGTACGAGGCGTTCGCGATGGTGTCGGCGTCGATGGTGGTACAGCACACCAAATGGCTGCAGCACGCCGCCGGCCTGCCGTGGCGGGAGCCGGTGGCATCGCTGAACATCCTGCTGACCTCCACCTGCTGGCGCAACGACCACAACGGCTTCTCCCACCAGGGACCGGGCCTGATCGACCTGGTGCTGCCGCTGGCACCGGATGTGGTGCGGGTGTGGCTGCCGCCGGACTCCAACACGCTGCTGTCGATCGCCGACCACTGCTTCCGCAGCCGCGACCACGTCAACGTCCTGGTCGTCGACAAACAGCCGCACCTGCAATACCTGACCCTCGACGAGGCGAACGAGCAGGCGGCCGCGGGTGCATCGATCTGGCCGTGGGCTGGTACCGAGCGGGCCGACGACAGCAGTGGCGGCGTCGACGGCGGGGCGCCCGACATCGTCCTGGCCGGTGCCGGAGACGTCCCGACCCAGGAGATCCTGGCGGCCGCCCAGCTGTTGCGTGAGTGGGTGCCCTATCTGCGGACCCGGGTGATCAACGTGCTGGATCTCATGGCCCTGCTGCCGCACGACGATCACCCACACGGGTTGCCCGAGGACCGGTTCATCGAGTTGTTCACCCGCGACACCGACGTGGTCTTCGCCTTTCACGGCTACCCGCGGGCGGTGCACCAGCTCCTGCACGGCCGCACCCACCCGGGCCGGTTCCACGTTCGCGGGTTCAACGAACAGGGCACCACCACAACGCCGTTCGACATGGTGGTACTCAACCGGATGAGCCGTTACCACCTGGTGCTCGAGGCCCTCCGGCGGTCACGGCGTGCACCGGAGAAGGGTGCGGAGCTGGCCGAGTACTGCCGGGCGCAGCTGGCGCGTCACCACGAGTACGTCCGCGAACACTTCGAGGATCTGCCGGAGGTCCGTGACTGGGTGTGGTCGTCGGCGGACTGAGTCCGAGGCGGCGGGTGGTTGCGTCCTGGATCGGAAACCGAGCCAGAACGCAACCACCGCCATGGTTCTGGGTGACGACGGGACTCAGATGTTGCCGTCGAGGAACTCCGCGTACGCGGGCAGATCGAGCTGACCGTGGCCGGACAGGCCGATCACCACGACCTGTTCGGTGTCGTTGTCGGCGACGTGTGCGGCACAGGCGGCGATCGCATGTGTCGACTCCGGTGCCGGCACGATGCCCTGGGCGCGGGCGAACTGCACCCCGGCGGCAAAGGCGTCATGCTGTGCGATGGCGGTGCCCTCGACCAGGCCCAGTTCGACGGTGTGACTCAGCGCCGGCGCCATACCGTGGTAGCGCAGGCCACCGGCGTGGATCGGATCCGGCACGAAATCCATTCCGAGCGTGTGCATCTTGAGCAACGGTGTCAGACCGGCGACGTCGCCGTGGTCGTAACGGTACTCGCCTTGGGTGATCGACGGGCAGGCCGACGGCTCGGCGGCCACGATACGCGGGTCCGACCGGCCGTGGATCTTCTCCCGCAGGAACGGGAACGAGAGGCCGGCGAGGTTCGAACCACCACCGGCACAACCGAAGACGACGTCGGCGCCACCCGGCTCCACGGCGTCGAGCTGCTCCACGGCCTCCTGGCCGATCACACTCTGGTGTAGCACAACGTGATTGAGCACCGAGCCGAGTGCATACCGGGTGTCGGCATTGCTCGCGGCGACCTCGACGGCCTCGCTGACGGCCATGCCGAGCGAGCCGGTGGTGTTCGGATCCTTGGCGAGCATCGCGCGACCGGACTCGGTGAGATCCGACGGACTCGGGTGCACGGTGCCCCCGTAGGTGCGCATCAGGTAGCCACGGTAGGGCTTGGAGTCATACGACGCCCGGACCTGCCACACCTCCACGTCGATGCCGAACTGGGCGCCGGCAAACGCGAGCGCGCTGCCCCACTGGCCGGCACCGGTCTCGGTGGTGAGTTTGGTGACCCCGTCAATGCTGTTGTAGTAGGCCTGCGCCACAGCCGAATTGGTCTTGTGGCTACCCACCGGACTGACACCCTCGTACTTGACGTAGATGCGCGCCTTGGTGTTCAGCGCCTGCTCGAACCGGCGCGCGCGGAACAGCGGCGACGGCCGCCACATCTTGTAGATCTCACGGACCGGCTCGGGGATCTCGATGTAGGCCTCGGTGGAGACCTCCTGCGCGATCAGACCCGACGGAAACAGGGCGGCCAGGTCGTCGGGACCGACCGGCTCCTTGGTGCCGGGGTGCAGGTGGGGAGGGATCGGCGTGTCGAGCTCGGCCGCGAGGTTGTACCAGTGCGTCGGGACGTCGACGGTGATCAGATCGGGGTTGGTGGCATCCGCATGCATCGTCATGGATGTCCACTCTAGGCGCCCTCGCTGGGAATATGCCGGGAACCGCCCGGCGCGGACCGGCGGTGCAGGGCCTGGGGCGCCGTTCGACCCCGACGATCCCTTCCGCCCGGGGAGGGCGGGCCCAGGCCGGGCCGGGGCCCTCGCGGTACGGGCGCGGACGAACTGGTGTCGGGCACGATGTCGGGTACCACGAAGCGCCGCCCCAAGAAGCGGCAGCAGAAGAACCAGCACACCGCACGACCTCCGAAGCCGACCTCGTCGACACATCCGGGGCACGACGACCGACCCGGCGTCCCCGTCGGCTCGGAGAATGTCGTTTCCGCCGAACCCTTGTCGACTGTTGAATCTGAATCTAGCATCAGAAATGCCGACGGGGGTGAGCTCCGTCACTGCACTGGGGGTTGATGCGGATGGCGACGATGACCTGTCCGGAGGGTGTGGCCGCGCCCGGCCAGGGCGTGCGTGGCACCGCGGGTGATGTGGGTCCGCCGTTCACCCCGGCCGCGACGGAACGCCCGGTCACGATGATCCGCAGCCTCGACGGCGAGTCCGACCCGGTGCTCCGTCCGCACATCGCGCGCGTCGTCGCCGCGATCATCGCAGCGCGCGAGTTGTCGGCGCCGACCCCTGCGTCGTGGACCCACGCCCTCGAACCGGTCGCCGGCTCGGTGGGTGCGCTCGTGGTGACCCGGGCCGCCGATGCCGTCGCCGACCTCCTGCGCGATCACGTCGTGATCGCCCTCGGTGAGCCCGACAGGATCGCGTGCAGCGAGTTCATGCTCGGGGTCCCATGCCCCACCTGATCGACGGCGCCGACGAGCTCGCGCACGAGGCGATCACCCACCACGGACTCGGCTTGCCGCGCAGCTGATCTCACCAGCATTGTCCCGATCGCCAGGAGCCCGACACGATGGAATCGTTCATCCACCTCACCAAGGGTCGTACCCCGCGGCAGCTGCACCGTGATCTCGACGGCCTCAAGGACGACGAACTCGGCCGGTCCGGATTCACCGGGCGCACGGCCAATCTGTACCGTCGCAACGATCCGACGCAGTACCGAGTGGTCGGCGATCTCGCCGGCGTGGACCGGATGATCTCCGATCTCACCCCCACCGACGAGTCCGACCCGTCCGGTGCGCCGCTGGTGATGTTCCACAACGACGACTGCCGCATCTCGTTGAGCCGCCGCGGCACCACCGCGCCGTTCTGGACCCGCAACGTCGACGGCGACGAACTGGTCTTCGTCCATGCCGGAACCGGCTATCTGGAAACGGAATTCGGTCGGCTTCCCTACCGCCCCGGCGACTATCTGTACCTCCCGAAAGGCGTCACCCATCGGCAGCGGCCCGCCGAACCGTCGACGCTGCTGATCATCGAGGCCACCGACGAGTACCGGGTGCCAGAGGCGGGTGTGCTGGGTCGGCACTTCCCGTTCGACCCGTCGCTGGTGGTGGTCCCCGAACCGGAGGTGTTCACCGACCCGGCACCCGAGGGTGCGCAGGAGTACGAGATCCGGTTCCGGGAGCGCGTGGGCGCCACCTCGGTGTTCTATCGCTTCCATCCGCTCGACGTCGAGGGCTGGCGCGGCGACAACTTCCCGTTCGCCTACAACATCGACGACTACGACGTGATCACCTCCGACTCGGTCCATCTGCCACCCACGGTGCATCTGTTCATGCAGGCCACCGGCGTCTACGTGATGAACTTCCTGCCCCGACCGGCCGAGGGGCGCGCCGGGACCGAACGACTGCCCTGGTACCACCGCAACACCGACTACGACGAGATAGCCTTCTTCCACGGCGGCAGCATGTTCGGCGTCGACATGCCGCCCGGACTGATCTCCCATGCGCCTCAGGGCATCCACCACGGTATCCCCGAACGCGCCCGAGAGCGTGCCCGCCGACGCTTCGACACCGACACCCGTGTCGAATGGAAAGTGATCGCCGTCGACACCCGGCGTCGTCTGACGCCCACCCCGGCCGTCCTCGGAACCGCGGCCACCGAGGTCCCCGCCGAGGTACAGGTATGAGCCGCAATCGATTCGACTACGAGCGCATCCCCTACCTGATCGTCTTCGACGACACCTCCGCCTACCGCGACACCTACGGCGGGGTCACCGAATCGGTGGTACTCGAGAGCTACCTGTTGAAGCCCAAGGGAATCCACTCCCACACCGTCATCGTGTTCATGCACCCGATCGGGGGTGGCGCCTACCTCCCGATGACCAATGCACTACCCCGGGCAGGCCATCACGTCATCTACTGCAACAGTCGCTACCGGGGTGTCGACAGCGCCCTGATCATGGAGAAGGTGGTTGCCGACCTCGGCGCATGCGTGCGAGATGCCAAGGAACGCCTCGGATATCAGAAGGTCGTCCTCGCCGGATGGAGCGGTGGTGGCGCACTCTCGCTCTACTACCAGCAGCAGGCGCGGCAGGCGACGGTCACCGAGACCCCGGCCGGTGAACCCCCGGACCTCACCCGGCTCGACCTGCCCGCCGCGGACGGTCTGATGCTGCTCGCCGCGCATGTCAGCCGCCACGGCACGCTCACCGAATGGATGGATCCGTCCATCGTCGACGAGACCGACCCGGGTACACGCGATCCCGAACTCGACCTGTACGACCCCGGCAACCAGAATCAGCCGCCGTACACCGAGGAGTTCCTCGCCCGCTACCGGGCGGCCCAGATCGACCGCAACCGACGGATCACCGGTTGGGTGAAAGCGCGGCTGGCCGATCTGCGTGACTCCGGCGAACCGCTGATGGAGCGCGGATTCATCGTGCACGGCACCATGGCCGATCCGCGGTGGCTCGACCTCACCCAGGATCCCAACGATCGCGAACCCGGGTGCTACCTGGGCGATCCGCGGATCGTCAACATGGGCCCGGTGGGCCTCGCGCGGTTCACCACGTTGCGGAGTTGGCTGTCGCAGTGGAGCATCGACGACGCCAACGGCGACGGCCCACGGTGCGCCGTCGATCTCGCGGTCCCGGCGCTGGTGATCGGCAACTCCGCCGACAACGCATGCACACCCAGCCACACGCATCGCCTGTTCGACGCGATTGCCCATCCGGACAAGACGTTGCACACCATCGACGGTGCGACACACTACTATTCGGGACGCGAGCAGATACCGCACCTGCAGCGCGCGGTCGAGGTCATCACCGGGTGGCTGGGGGAGCGCTCGTGGACGGCGGTGTGACGCCGTCGTGGTCCCGAAGTCTCCGGACGGCATCCGCGCCACGTTGCGCGGATACTCTGCCGACGCGGTCCTCGCCGAACTCGACGACCCCGGTGGTCCCGCACTGGGTGTCGTCGTCCTCGACTCCGCGGTGACGCAATGCTTTCCGATCCGCGGTGTCGACGGCGCCACGCCGCCGGCCTACATCGGGGTGTCGGGGGCGCCCGCGGTGTTGCGCAGAGATGCCGGCCATCGCACTGCCCGGCCGGGCGGAGGCCGCCGACGGCTACAGCGCGGCGTCGAGTTCACTGGTCCAGATCTGCGACGGAATGGGTGCCACCCGGGAACACGATGCGCACCCGCACGTCACCCGTGCCCTCGCAGCGCCCGGCGCGACCCCGGGCCGGCTGCGCGACAGTGCTGTTGCCACCGGATGCCTGGATCTCCGACGGACGGCGTGAGCAGGTGCTGCGCGGACCGGATGCGACAGGGAACCGTGCGTTCTCCCACGTGCCGGGGTTCCCGCTCGTGCTCAGTTGGGATCGGGTGCATCCGCGCAGGTCCGGAATGCGCACTCGGACATACACGGCTCAGGGCTGTCCGGGCAGTCCGCGACGTGCTCGTAGGCTCCGCGGAGGTGATCGCGGAGTTCGGCCAGACCGGCGATCCGCTGCTCGACGTCGGCGATCTGTTGCCGCAGGAGCGGTTTCAGGGACTGGCGGGTGTCGGTGCAGGTGCCGGTGTCGGCCAAGGTCAGCAACGTCTTGATCTCCGGCAACTCGAGTCCGAGGGATTTGGCCGAGGTGATGAGACCGAGCCGTTCGAGGTCCCGTGAATCGAAGGTGCGGTACCCGTTGTGCGCGCGTCGCGGTGTGAGCAGACCGATCGATTCGTAGAACCGCAGGGTGGTCGCGGGTATCCCGCTTCGGGCAGCGGCGTCGGCGATCGTGAGTCTCACACGGTCGACCGTATGTGGACTTGACCTTCGAGTCGAGTCGAATGTCTAAGGTCGGCCGGTGATGGATGCGATGGCGACCGCGGTGCAGTGGATGGAGCGACACCAGGTGTCGCTGTATGTGGCCGGTATCGTCGGCGGGGCCGTGCTGGGGTTGTCGGCCCCATCGCTCGCCGGGCCGGCCGAATCGGCGATCAACCCGGTCCTCGCACTCCTGCTCTACGTGACCTTTCTCGGAATCCCGTTCGCGCAGATCGGCGACGCGGTGAGCGACTGGCGATTCCTGACCACCGTCCTGGCCGTGAACTTCGTCGCCGTCCCGGTCGTCGTGTTCGGGGTGTCGCGGATCGTCGCGCAGGACCGGCCACTGCTCGTGGGGGTGTTGTTCGTCCTGCTCGCGCCGTGCATCGACTACGTGATCGTCTTCAGCGGTCTGGCCGGGGGAGCGAAGGACCGGTTGCTGGCCGCCGCGCCCCTGCTGATGCTGGTGCAGATCGTCGCGCTGCCGGCCTTCCTGTGGCTCTTCGTCGGGGCGGATGTGGTCCGGACCATCGAGTTCGGCCCCTTCGTCGAGGCGTTCGCGTTCATCATCGTGGCGCCGCTGGTCCTCGCCGCCGCCACACAGTGGTGGGCCGGTCGCACCGCCCGGGGCGCCGCCTTCGAGGCGGCCGCGTTGGCGGCGATGGTGCCGACCATGGTGCTGACGCTGGTCGTGGTGGTCATGTCACAGATCGCCGGCGTCCGTGGCGAGCTGTCGTCGCTCCTGATCACGATTCCGGTCTACGTCCTGTTCGCAGCGGTGATGCTGGTCGTCGGTGCCGTCGCGGGCCGCATCGCCGGTCTCGACGTGCCCGGCCGTCGCAGCATCGTGTTCAGTGGGGTGACCCGTAACTCGCTGGTCGTCCTTCCGCTCGTGCTCGCCCTGCCGTCGGCATTCGATCTCGCCCCCCTGGTGGTCGTCACACAGACACTCGTCGAACTCGTGGTGATGGTGCTCTTCGTGCGGCTGGTCCCGCGCGTGATCACCGACGACCGGGCGTCGGACGTCCCGGGTTCGTGCCCGCCCTGATCGGCATGTCCCATCGGAGAAGGTCGGGCGACCTGGCCACGCTGAAAACGGACTTCGGATTCGGCCCTGGCGCCAGGATCGCCGACATCGCCCGCGCCGCTGGACGGTCACCCGGCTGTTCTGCGGCTACTACGAGAACAAGACGCAGTTGCTCGACCAGTTCACCGACGACATGGTCACCAAGTCGATGCGGGTGAAGTCGGCCGACCCGTACGAGAGCGTGCGCGGCGCGGTGGCGGTCTACCTGACCCATTTCCGGCAGAACATCCCGGAGATGATCGGGATGGTCCAGATGTCGATGACCGTCCTCGAACACGACCGGCGATGGCGCGAGGTCCGGGCGGTGGGCATGCGAGGGATCGGGGTCCACCTCGCCGCCGCCGCCCAGGCCGTCGGACACCTCGACGCCGATCTGCCGCTGATGGCCTCGGCGAGCATGTCGACGCTGGAGTCGTTCTGCTGGGTGTGGATGGCCGGGAAGGCGACCGCGGGGTCGACCGACCCGACGACGACCACGCGATCGACACCCTCGCATCCCTCTGGTACGCCGCGATGGACGGCCCGCACGGGCCACGCTCGACCGGGTGAGTCGGGCCCGATCCGCGCGGGCGCCACGGCGTGGAGCGCACCGACCCGGTTCAGCTCAGGTGATGCAGCACCTGCGGGAGTGCGTCCTTCGGGGTCTTGCCCTGGAAGCCGTCACCCACCGCGCGCAGCTTCCATTCCGCGCCCTCGCGGTTGATCACCGCCATGGTCACGCCGGTGAACGGCATCCCGCCCTGCAGCGTGAACCGGGCGAGCTCGGCGCCGGTGGTCTCGTCGACGAGGCGGCAGTACGCGTTGGCGACCTCTTCGAAGGTCTGCCCCTGGTACGAGGTGACGACGAAGATCAGGTTGTCGATCGCCGGGTGGATCGCGGTGAGGTCGACGTTGATCACCTCGTCGTCGCCCTCGCCCTCACCGGTCAGGTTGTCGCCCGAGTGCAGCACGGAGTTGTCGTTGCTGCGCAGGTGGCCGTAGTAGACGACCTCGGCGACCTGGCCGCGCGAGAACATCAGCACCGAGGCGTCGAGGTCGATATCGCGGGAGCGGCCGAAGAACCCACCCCGCTTGACCGGGTCCCAGCCCAGCCCCATCCGGATACGGGTGAGGGCGACACCACCGTCCTTGCGGAGGGTGACCTTCTGCCCCTTGGTGAGGTCGACCCGCTTGTTCTTGGTGAGACTGACCTCGGCGGGTGCTGCCGGTGCGGCCGGGGGCGGGGTGTACGCCGGGGGTGCAGGCGGTGCCGGGGGCGGGGTGTTCGCGGGCGGGGTGTATGCAGGCGGGGCGTACGCGGGCGGGGTGGGCGGCGGCGTGTACGCGGGAGCCACCTGGGCCGCGGGTGCCGCGGCAGGTGCGTCGTCGACCACCACACCGTGATCGCGGATCAGATCGGCGAACCCGCCGGCATATCCCTGCCCCACGGCGCGCACCTTCCAGTCGGTGCCGCGGCGGTACAGCTCGATGGCCACCACCACCGATTCCGAACTCAGCTCGGTGATGGTGAAGGAGAACAGTTCCCGGCCGGTGAGGTCGCTGACCCGGGCGGTCGGCGGGGCCAGTCGACCGAAGCTCGACGACGCGTCGTCGAGGGTGATCACCGCACGCACCGCGTGGATGTCGGCGGGGATGGCGGCCGTCCGCACCACCAGGACGGGCTGAGTCGTCGGGTTCTGCAGTTCCACGCCCGGCCCGTGCGGCTGGTTGTAGAAGACGAAGTCGGCGTCGGTGCGAACCTTGATGGCGTCGGTCACCAGCAGCGCCGACACATCGGCGGCGGCGCCCACCTCCACCGAGATCGCGACGTCGGCGACGGGGAGTGCGGCGTTCTGTCCCTTGGCGAGAGCGGTCATGCCATCGATCATTCCATCACCGGCGCCCGGAGCGGCGTACTCGGCCCACTCCGACCGCGCGGTCGTCATCGGGGCCCCGACCGTTCCGGTCATGTGCCCCGGGGTGCGATCGACCGGGGCGTTTCAGGCCAGCGCGCGGACGGCTTTCAGGTAGTCGTCGATCGCGTCGCGGTTGCGGGTGAGGCAGTCGATCCGGCCGCTCATCCGATCACGCTCGTGTTCGAGCGTGGCGAGTATCTCCGGCGTCGCTTCGGCGAAGTGGATGGTGCGGGGCTTGTCCAGGCACGGGAGGATCTCCTTGATGATGCGGGTCGGTAGCCCGGTGTCGATCAGTCCGCGTATCTGGATGACGCGGTCGACCAGGAAGTCGTCGTAGTCGCGGTACCCGTTCGCCTGTCGCCGCGGGACGACGAGCCCTTCGTTCTCGTAGTAGCGCAGCGCGCGGGTGGATGTGCCCGTGAGCTCGGCGACCTCCCCGATTCTCATGTGTCGATCCCCATGTGTCCGGCCTCACTGTCGTCGGGCGATGTCCGGGCTTGACCTTGACGTTGACGTCAGCCTTTGACGATGGTGCCATGACACGAATCCAGCCCACGCCCACCCCCTCGCAGCCGGCCACCCCCTCGCAACCGGCCGGCGCCGCACGGCACGCTCCGCGTGCGCCCGACCGACTGCCGCTGGCAGGTCTGCTCGCACTCGCGACCGCGGGGTTCATCACGATCATGACCGAGGCCCTGCCGGCCGGGATTCTGCCGGGGATGAGCGCCGACCTCGGCGTCACCGAGGCCGCGGCCGGCCAGACCGTCACCGTCTACGCGATCGGTTCGGCGCTGTCCGCGGTGCCACTGACGGCGGCGACGATCGGTTGGCCGCGCCGTCGCCTGCTGATCCTGGCGGTGGCGGGGTTCGCGATCGCGAACGGTGTCACCGCCGTGTCGCACAGCTACCTGCTCATCATGACGGCCCGGTTCGTCGCGGGTGTCGTCGCAGGTCTGCTGTGGGCGCTCCTGGCCGGATATGCGCGCCGGATGGTGACACCCGGACAGCGGGGACGGGCCATGGCGATCGCGATGGCGGGTGCTCCGGTCGCGCTGTCGGTGGGGGTCCCCCTCGGCACCTTCCTCGCGCAGCTGGTCGGCTGGCGGTTCACCTTCGGGATCATGACCGCACTGACCGTGGCCCTCATCGGTTGGGTTCTCGCCACCGTCCCGGATTTCGCCGGCCAGGCGCGGGCGGACCGCATCCCGCTCCGGCGCACTGTCCGCATCCCGGGTGTGGCCCCCGTCCTGGTCGTCACGCTGGCCTTCGTCCTGGCGCACAACGTTCTCTACACCTACATCGCCCCGTTCCTGGCACCCGTCGGCCTGGCCGACCGCGTCGACGCGGTGTTGCTCGTCTTCGGCGTCTTCTCGCTGGCGGGTATCGGCATCACGGGCGCCTTCATCGACCGTCGGTTGCGTCCGCTCATGATCGGCTGCTCGGGCGGCTTCGCCACCGCGGCGCTCACTCTGGGTCTCGCCGTGGAGGTGCACGGGCTCGTGTTGGTCGGTGTCGCGGTGTGGGGTCTCGCCTTCGGCGGCGCGGCGACACTGCTGCAGACCGCGTCCGCCGAGGCCGCGGGTCCGGCCGGCGATGTCGCTCAATCACTGGTGGTCACCTGCTGGAACATCGGTATCGCCGGCGGTGGCGTCGTCGGCGGGCTGCTGCTCGGCGGTGTCGGGGCGGGTGCGTTGCCCTGGGCGGTGCTGGCCCTGCTGCTGCCCGCGTTCGTCGTGACCGTCTGCGCCCGCGGCCACGGTTTCCCGACACAGACGGTCCGTCGGGAGCGTGAGCTCGCGGGGTGAGGACGACCCGTCGGGCCGGGCTCAGGCCCCGATCATGTCGACCTGGTCGATCCGCCCGGTGAACCATCGGAGGATCTCCTCGCCGGCGAGTGCACCGGGATGTGCGGTGACCGCCACATGCGGGCGGTTCCAGCCCATCTCGTGCAACTCGCCGTGGCAGGGCCGGATCGCGTGGTCGGCGTACTCGAGCAGGTCGGTGTCGAGGCGGCCGTCGCCGGCGGCGAGCACCGGGGCGTCGGCGGGCAGCGCCCCGTCGGCGACGAGGCGGGTCCGCACCTCGGCGAGTGCGGCGGATTTGGTCACCGGCTGGGGGAGCGCATAGATCTTGCGGCCCTGCTGCGACACCATCCACTGCCGGTCACCACACCACTGCTGCCACTCCGGCAGGAAGTCGGCGGGCTGGGCGGTGAGGTCGACGACGATGTAGCAGAACAGATCGTCGGCGGTCCGCAGGGAGCGCACCCAGCGCTCGTCGATCCGGGCGCGCAGGGCGGCGGTCACCTCGTCGAGGGTGGCCGACGTCGACGCCACCCGCCGCTCGACGGTCTCCCGCCAGGCCGCGTCGTCGGATCCGTCGGTCAGGATGCGCCCGCCACTGGAGACCACCGCATATCGAAACGGTCCGCCCGGCAGCATGATCCGAGTGAACTGGGCCGGGGTGCGGGTGGTGACCGGAACCACCGGAACCCGGGCGGCCAACTCCTCCAGCAGGATTCGGGAACCGGGGGTGAGATACGAGAGCGGTCCACCCTGATACATCTCCACGCATTCCGGTGCGAGGCCGGTGAACTGCTCCTCACCCATGGCCGTGCGGGAGAAGATCAGGGTGCGGTCGAGGTCGGTGGCGACCAGGGCGGTCACGCGTCCTCCTTGATCAGGCCCACACACGAGTACGCCAGATCGGGACGCACCTCGATCGGCACCCCGCGCTCGGCCGCGAGCAGCCGGATATGACGATGCTCGGGCAGATCCGGTGCGCTCACCAGCACCCGCCACGGCACCCGCCGCAGCAACACCCGGGTCGTCTCGCCCACACCGGGTTTCGCGAAGTTGATCGACGAGAGTCCGTACTCGGCGGCGATCGCCTCCACCGAGGCCCACCCCGACCACGTGGGCCGGCGGGCGGCGCCGGCGGTCTCGGCGAACCGCATCTGCGAGACGCGGTGCGCCACGGTGTCGGCGACGGCGGAGAACCGGTCCGAGACGGTGTCGAGCAGCAGCCGCGACACGTCGTGATCGATCAGATGGCGATAGAACTTGGCGCCGTGGAACTCTCCGGGCCCGATGTGGTCGGCGTTGAGCACCGTCCTCGACACCAGCCCGGACACCGTCGAGTTCAGGCAGGCCGAGGCGATCAGGAAGTCGTCGCGGGTGCCGAATGTCGTCGTACACGAGCCCGGATCGGCCAGTACCGCCAGCTCGCCGTCCAGTCGGGGGCCTCCGGCGGCGGCGTAGGCGTCCAGGGCCGCCGACAGCTCACGCGCGATCGCCCCCTTGCCGGTCCACCCGTCGACGAAGACCACCGACGCCGGGTCGTGCCGGGCGACGATGTGATCGAGTGCCACCCGGTCGATCCCGCGGTCGCGGACGATGGAGAGCGTGTAGTGCGGGGCATCGGTGCCGTGCGCGAAACCGATCCAGCGACGCATCAGGATGCCCACCGGTGTGCCGGCCCTCGCCAGCGACACCAGCGTGGGCACCTCGGCGCGCTCGGCGACGACGAGTTCGGCCACCACGCCGACCGCCTCGGCCAGCCGGTCCGCCGACGCGGTCAGCGTCTCGTGGAACAGTGCCTGATACTGCTCGCCCGGCTGATACTCGATCGGCAGGGACTCCGCGTAATGGGCTGCACCGGACTGGATCTTGCGTTCCCGTTCGGTGAGATCACCCTCGAGGGACAGATGCGAGAGGTCTTTGAGCAGCCACGTCACCTCGTCGGCGGCATAGGAGCCGAAGGCCGGTCCGTGCAGCGGTGGGGTCATGGTGGTCGGGGTGCTCACACGGCACCTTCCCTTTCGAATGGCGTGGTGCGGTCGGCGAGCGCCGTGGGTGTGGTGGCCGGGACGATCGCCACACACACGTCGTGACCGGCGGCGGTGAGTACGTCGAGCACCCCACCGTCGGCACGAAGGAGGTCGGTGTCGGCGGGGGAGTCGATCACCAGCACCACCTGAGGCAGCGGGGCATCGGCCGGCGCGTCGGCGGCGAGCACGTTGTAGACGAATCGCGGCGTACCCGGATCGGATTCCGGTGCGGTGAAGGTGAATCCCCGACGCAGCGGATAGCCCGCCTCGTCGCGGACATGGGCGGGCGAGCGCGTGGTGGTCTGATATCGCGTGGCCACTCCGGTTGCCGAGAGGCGTTCGGCCAGGCACAGCGGCAGGTACATCAGCTCTTCGTGGCCGAGCACCACCACGTCTCGATCGGTGGCGAGGGCCGGCACGAGTATCGCGGCCGCGGCGGTGACCGCCGCGTGGAACGGTGCGGTGTCCGAACGCAGGAAGCCGTGCCGGCCGCCATCGGGCAGGCCGGTGGGCCAGTCCAGCGTGACCTCGGTGACCGATCCACGCATCCCGACCGGATTGAGTTCGGGTGTCGCCAGCGCCCACACGTCCTCGATCAGGCTGTCGGGCAACGTGATGCGGCCCTGCGCCAGGGACACGTGATCGATCCGCACCCCGAGGTCGGTGGCGAAACGGTCGGACTCGTCACGGTGGTCGTCGGTCCGCATGTCCACCAGCGATGCCACCACGTAGTGCTCGCGCGGCGCCAGCGCATGCAGTGCCGAGATCGCCCGGATCGCCGTCGACCCCGTCGAGATCTCGTCGTCGACGAGGATCAGGGGTGTCCCCGGATCGGCGCGGAGCAGGGCGGCGTCGCTGGGCTGCAACAGGTGGGTGGTGGCATGCGAATGCCCCTCCTCGAAGGTGCCGTGCACCTGCGCGTCGGCCACCTGCCGACGGGTCGAGTGCAGGTATACCTGCGCCGAGATCCGCTCGGCCACACAATGTCCGAGTCCGGTGGCGGTCTCGGCGAAGCCGATGACGGTGCCGCGGGCGGCTGCCTGCTCACCGAGAACCCCGATCACCGCGTCGCCGAGTGCGTCGGCGGCTCCGCGTACCTGCTCGGGTGGGGTGGGGATGTGTTTGCCCAGCACCGTCGACACCAGCAGATGGGCCCGACGGCGGTTGCGGCGCAGGCCCAGGATCAACAGATCCGAGAGCTCCCACGCACCGTCGGAGTCGCCGGTGACCCGCACCCCGAACCGTTCGGTCACCCAGTCGGTGGCGGTCGGCGCCGGTGCAGTCGGTGTCGGGGAGGACGGCGTGGTCGTGCTCATGCGGCCGAGTCCGCGGCGGTCAGCAGGTCCACGAAGCCGATCCCGGAGTTGGTCACCCCGAAGGCGGCGGCGCGATCGAGCACACGATTTGCCCAATTGCGGTGCGGTTTCATCTCGTTCATTTTGTTGCCGTACGACGACCGGGCCACCCCGCCGGCCTCGGAGGCGAGGATGTCGAGCGCGTCGTGGTACTCCTCGTGGGTCACCGCGCTCAGTGCGTGCACCGGGGCCACGTGCCGGGGATGGATGACGGTCTTGCCGTTCATACCGTTCGCCCGGTCGAGCGCGATCTCCCGCAGCAGGCCGTCCATGTCGCGGCTGACCAGCTCCTGACGGAACCAGACGGCGTCGTGGTCGCGGAAAGGTGTGTGCCGCAAGGTGGGCGCGAATCGTCGTTCGTGATCGGCGAAGTACTCCCACACCGGGCCGGTGATGACGTGACCGCCGTCGGCGCGGCCGAGGTGGTTGACCACACTCGCGATCGCGTCCGCGGCCACCCGCACGTCGTAGATGGTCAGGTCGCGGTCGCGCCGGATCCCGAACAGTCCGCACATGTCGGTCGCGCCGATCCGCACTGCCGGGATGATGTCCCGGTACTCGTCGAGATGCTGTGCCAGGCGCGACAATTGGTCATCCCGGGTCTCGCGGTGCACAATCGCCGCGGACTCCAGTACGGGCATCGCCCACAGGTGCCGACCGGTCGCCGCCCCGGCGGTACGCACCGCCTGCAGAGAGCGAGTCGCGTTGTCGGCGTCGAACTTGGGGATCACGAAGCCGGTCAGCACATCCGAGCCGCCGGCCAGCGACGTGATGGTCTCGATCTGCTCGGCGGTGCGTACCCGTACGAACAGCAACATCTCGCCGGCAGGGGTGCCGTCGAGCTCGCCGATCGCGGCGATCGCACCGGCGATGGCCGCCGGCTCCTCGTGATCGGCCACCGCGTCCTCGAGGTCGATGACCATCGTCATCACCCCGGAGGCGAACCGCCGCGAGATCACGTCGGCCAGGTTCGGCCGCGTGGCGGGCACATACAGGGTGGCGCCGAGCGCCACCCCCAGCCGGCGGGCGTCCCAGAACGGTGAGATCGGTTCGGGCCGACGCAGGAACAGCCGATCCAGGGTGTCCTCGGTCAGGTGGTGGAAGTGGGTCGGGCCCTCGACGGCCGGTGCGGTGGTGTCCTCGGAAGCCGTTGCGGTCATCGCGCCGCCACCTGTCCTCTCATCCGGTTGACGATCTCGGCGACACGATCCTCCACGGCACGCAGTTCGGTCAGATATGCCCAGTAGTCGGGATGGACACGTTCGAGTCGGGTGTGTGCGCGGGAGATCCGGTCGGCCTGAGCATCGAGCACCGAACCCCATTCGTCAACCATCTTGTTGTTCACCGCGAAGTGCTGTGCGTCACGTAGCCGAAATCGGACACGCTGCTCGGTGGCGGACGGGTCGGCACGCACCTGGCGCAGGAGCTCCAACCGGCTCAGTACGGAGTCGACGGCGAACTCGGCGGCATCGAGATCGTCGCGCGCGTTCTCGGCGTCGGCGATGGCCTGGTCGGGGGCATCGGCCAACCGGTCGCGTGCCCTCGCGAGATCGGCATCGGCGGCGTCGATGTTGCGTCGGATCCCCTCCTCGGCGTTCTGTAGATCCGCCGAGCACTCGCCACTGAACTCGCGGCGCAACGCCGACATCGTCTCCGGCACCCGCTCGGCACGGGTGACGATCCCACCGCGGCGGGTATCGACCGATCGGATGACGCGTTGGGCCCGCTCGGCGAAGTCCGGCGCCTCCGACAGCGCCGCGTCGACGCGGTGGGCGGCGCTGATCAGTGCGCTTGCCGTGGATCGTCGGGCCGGCAGGTCGCCGGCCTGCTCGTACGCCCCGATCGCGGTGCTCAGCCCATCGGCGGCCCGCGACACCGAATTCAGCCGCATGAACGACGCCGGGGCGTGCTCGAGGGCCTGCCCGGCCGCCGTCGCCGCGGTCCGCGCACGCTGATCGAGCACCCCGACCTCGGTGACCGCGTGACGGGCCCGGTCGAGTTCGCGCACATGGGCATGGCCGAACCGGGCCATCTCGTCGGTCATCGCCGCCAGGGCGTCGGTGCACCGCGCGAACTCGTCCGGACGGGGCTGCGGGCCGGGGGCCACCTCCCCGGACAGACGCAGGTAGTCGGCGGTGACCTGACCGTAGCGTTCGCGCAGCGCAGTCCACTCGGCGCGCAGTCGTGAACGGGGATCGAGCTGATGGGCCACACCGACCGCCGAGTCGATGTCGGCGAGCGCGGACTCCGACGCCAGGAACGCCGCCGTCATTCGTCCTGTGTACTCACCGAGAGCGGAATTCGGGCGTGACCTGGCCCCGAACCAGCGACGCGACGAGTTTCTGGGCACGCAAACGATGCTATCGACTATCTTCACCGTCGTACGCGGCGCGCGTTGTGACGGGCCGCTCCGGCGGAGAGGGGTGGCGGGTGCAACTGGTGCAGCGTTCGAAACGGGTCGTGGAGGCTCGCTTGAACAACACGGCGGTCCGGGCGTTGTCCGGATCGATGGTCGCCTACGAGGGGCAGGTCACCTTCAAGTCGGCGGGTTTCGGCGGTGGCGACGGCCTGCTCGCCGGCGTGAAGCAACGCGCCACCGGTGAGGGTCTGTCGCTGATGGAGGCGTCCGGCAGCGGGGTCGTCTACTTCGCCCACGATGCCGCCGAGACCACCATCATCGAACTCAACGGCGACACCCTGCAGGTGGAGTCGCAGCAGCTGATGGTGCTCAACGGCAACCTGCAGACCAACGTCGCCTTCGCCGGGCTCCGCGGCGCAAGCTCCGGGCAGGGCCTGTTCACCACGACGGTCAGCGGGCACGGCCAGATCGCGCTGTTGTCGCAGGGCGGGCCGCTGATCCACCTCGAGGTGTCGCCGCAGTTCCCGGTGGTGGTCGACCCGGATGCCTTCGTCTGTGCCCGTGGTGCGCTGAGCCAGTCGTTCGTCACCGACGTGACCTGGCGTGCGGCGGTCGGCCAGGGTGGCGGCGAGGCGTTCTCGCTGCGCTGGGACGGTACCGGCGTGGTCTCCATCCAACCGGCGGAACGATAGGGCGACAACAGTGTTCACCAAGGTCAACAGCAAGGTCGTGTCCGTCGACATCGGCCGTAGCGGCCCGATCGTCGCGCGCCGCGGGGCGATGCTCTTCTACACCGGCAACGTGTTCTTCGAACCGCACCAGGTCGCCGGTGCCCCCGGCGGGATGGGCGGCGTCGGCGGGATGGCCGGCCGGATGCTCTCCGGCGAGCACGAGTCGACGATGATCGCCCAAGGTCAGGGTGTGGTGCACTACGGGTTCAAGGGCATCGAGATCGAGATCGTCGACGTCGGTGCGGTCGGCGGGATGATCCGCGTGGAGGCCTCCCGCACCCTCGCCTACACCTCGGGGCTGCAGGCGTCGGTCGTCTCGGTCGCCTCCCAAGGTGGTGGCGGCGGTGGTGGTGGCGGGCTGTTCGGGTCGCTGCGGAACGCGGCCGCCGGCGCGGTCACCGGTCAGGGCATGTTCACCACCCAGCTGTCGGGGCCAGGGCAGGTCGTGATCCTCGGCCACGGGGGTGTCTTCGAGATCCCGGTGGCGCCGGACCGGCCGCCGGTCACCGTCGATCCGCAGGCCTTCGTCGCGTCCGCCGGACAGGTCAACACCTCCCTGCGGTCGGCGATGAGCTGGCGCAACGTCGGTCGAACCGGTGGTGAGGCAATGCAATTGGAATGCAACGGACATGGCGTCGTGTACGTCCAGGCGTCGGAGGAGAAGCTGTGAGCCAGTTGAACACGGTCTGGAACCCGATGTCGTTGCCGGTCGACGACAACATCCCGGACAACGACTACTCGTTCTGCATCGATCTGACCCAACCGTGGTTCATGTCCAAGGGGGCGATGATCGCCTACTACGGGCAGATGAACTTCGTCTCCCTGCAACACGGCCTGCAGGGCAGCCTGTTGCAGATGGTGGCCCAACAGTTCTCGGCACCGCTGTACCTCGGCGACTACGTCGTCGCCGAGGGGCACGGGAAGCTGATCATCGGCGACCGCGGTTACAACATCAACGCCTACGATCTCGAGGACGGCAACCTCACCATCCGGGCCTCGAATCTGCTTGCCTTCCAGCCGCAATTGTCGTTGCAGCAGTCCATCGTGCCCGGCTTCCTGACCCTGGTCGGCACTGGCAAGTTCCTCGCGTCGTCGAACGGTCCGGTGATGTTCGCCGAGCCGCCGCTACGCGTCGACCCGGAGGCGCTCGTCGGCTGGGCCGACTGCCCGTCCCCGAGCCACCACTACGACCAGGCGTGGGTCAACTCCTTCATCGCCGCCGCCGGCGCCCGGTTCGGGATCAACTCCGGTGAGGAACGCCAGTTCGACTTCACCGGCAGCGGAACGGTTCTCATCCAGTCCAGTGAGAAGGTCCGCAACGACATGTCGGTGATCCGCACCATCCAGGGGCAGATCCCGGGGCTGTCGGTGCCCGGTTTGCAGCAGATCAACCAGCACATCAATCAGCAACTGGGACAACAGCAGGGGTAGGCCGCGCCCACATGTCGGCCGGTTGTCCTCGTTTCGCGGTCGGCGATGGAGATCTCGACTCGTCTCGTCGCTGTGCGCGTGGCCGGGCTCAACCATCGTGCCCATTGGTGGTTGAGCACGACTCGACTTGTCGCTGTGCTCCTCATCGGCTCAACCCAACGGGCAACGATCGGTGGTTGAGCAGGTCGTCCTCGCGTAGCGAGGCGGCCCGTCCGTCGAAACCTCGGTCAGGTTGCGCCGAGAGATGACCACCTCTGGAGTGGCTGAGGTTTCGACTCGACTTGTCGCTGCGCTCCGCGTCGGCTCGACCATCGTGGACGGCGCGAGGCGGCCCGTCCGTCGAAACCTCGGTCGGCCGCGCCGGGACCCGACCGGCCGCGAGATGAACGAAACCCCCGGCACTCACCGAGTGCCGGGGGTTTGTCGTGTGCGCGATCAGATCTCCGCGATCAGATCTCGATGTGGTCCTTCGCGCCCTCGGGCTCGTTGCGACGCCGGATGACGCTGGAGATGAACGCGGCACCGATCAGCACCACGCCCACACCACCGGTGACGAGTTCCGGGACATGGGTACCGATCGAGTACAGCAGGATCACCGCCAGTGCGCCGATGGCCCAGTGGGCGCCGTGCTCGAGGTACACGTACTCGCTGAGCGTGCCCTTGCGGACCAGGAACACCGTCAGCGAACGGACGAACATCGCACCGATCAGACCCAGGCCGAGCGCGATGATGATCGGGTCCGCGGTGATCGCGAACGCACCGATCACACCGTCGAACGAGAACGACGCATCCAGGACCTCGAGGTAGAGGAACAGGAAGAAGCCGGCCTTGCCGGTGGCCTTGGCGAGATCGCTCGGACCGGATCGCCGGAGCTCGGTGTCGGCGACCGCAGCCGCCTGGTCGACGCGCGGATCGTGCTTGGCGCGCTCGTCGTCGGCCTCGTCCTCGTCGTCTCCCTCATCGGTGTTGAACAACTCACCGAGCCCGTTGACCGCGATGTAGGTGACCATGCCGAGCAGGCCGGCGAAGAGCACCGTCGACCGCTCGTCGTCGGGGGCGATGAACTCGGCGGTGACGATCAGCAGCAGCGACGCGATGACCACCTCGAGCTGATCGAGCTTGCCGATCTTCTCCAGCGGCCGTTCGATCCAGCTGAGCCAGGTGACCTCTTTCTCCTCGAGGATGAAGCCCAGGAACAGCATCAGCAGGAACATGCCACCGAATGCCGCGATCTGCGGGTGGGCATCGGTGATGATTGTCTCGTAGCTGGGGCTGCCGTCGGCGAAGTAGGCGGCGTCCCCGGGTGGCGGGTTGAGCGCCAGGTCGAGGGCGTCGATCGGGTTGAGGCCCGAGGCCAGCCACACGATGGCGAGCGGGAACACCAGGCGCATACCGAAGACGGCGATGACGATGCCGACGGTGAGGAAGATCTTCTGCCAGAAGTCGCTCATCCGTCGCAACACGGTCGCGTTGATGACCGCGTTGTCGAAGGACAGCGACACCTCGAGGATGCCGAGGATCAGGGTCAGGAACAGAGCTGTCGTGCCGCCGTAGAGGAATGCGGCGATCAACGCCAGTACGGAGATGACAAAGGACAGACCGAATATTCGGAGAACCACTGGGGCGTGGCCTTTCTGGTGATGCGGTGGGCGTTACGCCGAGGCCGCGGGGATCAGTCCCGCCGACCGCGGTGGGCGCGCCGCGCTGCGACGCCCGCTGCACACGAATGCCGCACCCGTCGAGTGATCGGGTGCGGCATCCGCGGCGTTGTCGATGATCGGAGAGGGGATCAGACGTTGACGCCGTAGTCGCGGGCGATACCCGCGAGGCCCGACGCGTAGCCCTGACCGATGGCGCGGAACTTCCACTCCGCACCGTTGCGGTAGATCTCGCCGAAGACCATCGCGGTCTCGGTGGAAGCGTCCTCGGACAGGTCGTAGCGGGCGATCTCGGTGCCGTTGGCACGGTTCACGACGCGGATGAACGCGTTGCGGACCTGGCCGAACGACTGCGAGCGGGCGTCGGCGTCGTAGATCGAGACCGGGAAGACGATGCTGTCGATCTCCGGCGGTGCGCCGGCCAGGTCGACGTTGATGACCTCGTCGTCGCCCTCGCCCTCACCGGTCAGGTTGTCGCCGGTGTGCTCCACCGCGCCATCCGGCGAACGGAGGTTGTTGAAGAAGACGAAGTGCTGGTCGGAGAGAACCTTCTTGGTGGTGCCCAGTGCGATAGCGCTGGCATCCAGGTCGAAGTCGGTGCCGGTGGTGGTGCGGACATCCCAGCCCAGACCGACGGCGACCGCGGTCAATCCCGGGGCCTCCTTGGTCAGCGAGACATTTCCGCCCTTGCTCAGGCTCACGCCCATGGTTGTCGTGCCTTTCTGTCGATGAACGGCCAAACGCCACTCTACGTGCGATGGCCCTCACTGTATGTGAAGTGCGAGCCCTCCCACGCGGGTCTGGTCTGTCATCCGAATGAACGTGGCATGTCCGATTTCGGTTCCCGGCGGGGCCGGTCAGCCGAGCAGCTTCTTCTGCACCTTGCCCATCGCGTTGCGGGGAAGGGATTCCACCCACCGGATCTCCCGGGGCCGCTTGTGCACCGACAGCTCTTCGGCGACGAACTCGATCAGCTCGGAGTCCTCGACGGCCGACCCCACCACGTAGGCCACGATCCGCTGGCCGAGATCTTCGTCGGGGATGCCGACGACGGCCACCTCCGACACCGACGGATGCGCGAGCAGCACGGTCTCGATCTCGCCGGCACCGATCCGGAAGCCACCGGACTTGATCAGGTCGGTGGCGCGGCGTCCGACGATGCGGTGCATCCCGTCGGGACCGATCACCGCGACGTCTCCGGTGGCGAACCATCCATCCGCCGACCACGATTCGGCCGTGGCCTCCGGTCGGTTGAGGTACCCGGTGGCCAGCATCGGCCCCCGCACGAGCAGATCGCCGACACTCGCCCCGTCGTGCGGGAGGTCCTCGCCGGCCTCGCGCAACCGCGTCTCCACCCCGGTCAGCGGCACGCCCACCCAGCCGGGGCGGCGTTCGCCGTCGGCCCGGGTGCTCACCGTGATCAGGGTCTCGGTCATGCCGTAGCGCTCGACGATCTCGTGGCCGGTGGCGTCGCGGATCTCGTCGTACACCGGGACCGGCAGCGGGGCGCTGCCCGACACCAGCAATCGTGCCGGGCCCAGGGCGCGCGCCGACGCGGGGTCGGCGGCGACGCGTGCCCACACGGTCGGCACCCCGAAGAACAGCGACGCGCCCGCATCCGCGGCGGCCGCATAGTTCTCCGGGGTGGGCCGCACGGTGTGGATCAGTCGGCCGCCCCGGCGCAACGGCCCGAGCACACCGAGGATCAGTCCGTGGACGTGGAACAACGGCAACCCGTGTGCCAGGGTGTCACCGGCGGTCCAGTCCCAGGCGTCGGCAAGGGCATCGAGACCCTCGGCGATCGCGTGGCGGGTGATCGGCACGCCCTTCGGCATGCCGGTGGTGCCGGACGTGTACAGGATCAGGGCGGTGGAGTCGGCCGGCGGCTCGGGATGCGAATGCCAGGACTTGGCATACCGCCGGACCGGGATCGAGGGCAACGTGGTGTCCGGCGGGGCCTCGCCGAGCCACGCCTGGGCTCCCGAATCGGACAGCATGTGCACCAGTTCCCGGTGTCCGGAGTCCGGTGGGATCGGGACGATCGCGACCCCGGCGATCAGACCGCCGGCGATGGCGAGCACGGTCGACACGGTCGGGCGGGCCAGCACCGCGAGCGTACGGGCGCCACGGATGCGCTCGGCCGTCGCGGTGGCCGCCCCGACGAGCTCCTCCCGGGACAGATGATCGTCGCCGACGATCACGGCGTCGGCGAGGTCGGGCGCGTTGGGGATCATCGTCGGAAGCAACACAGGTCTCACTGTGCCACGTGCGTCACCCGGTGACGCCGCTTACGAGGTCACACCGCGGCCACGATCTCGTGCGGACGAACCCAGCCGTCGGCGAGCAGGTTCACCAGCAGCCGCGACTTGTTGCCGACGCTGCGACCGACCGCCTCGTACCGCTGCACCACCCGGCGGTAGTGCTCGCGAACGGTGCTCTCGGCGACGTGGTGGATCTCTGCGACCTCACGGGTGGTGCCGCCGAGCGCATAGGCCACCACGATCTCCCGCTCCCGCGGTGTGAGGCGGATGACCTGTGGTGCGCGGGCCCGACCGTCGGCAACGCGCTGGAGGTACGCGAGCAGGTCCGACGCCGCATTCGGCGAGTCGGTGATATCGAATCCGTCCGGGTCGCCCGAGGGCACCCCGAGCCCGACGATGCGGGCGTCTGCCAGCAGAGGATCTCTGCGGACGGCGGCGATGTGATCCGGCGAGCGGACCACGGCCACCGCGATCGACGCCGACGTCGGCCGCAGCGGGTCGGGCCTCAGGTCGGAAGTGTGTACGAGGAATGCCGAGTGCCCGGCGTTCTGCAGCAGCGCGCACAGCGCGGCATCGGTGATGCCGCCCTCCGCGAGCACCGCCACGGTCAGGGCGGGGCTGTGGGTGGCGGCGGGCGGGAGTTCACGGCCGAGAACGGAGGTCACCGAATAAGCATTACCGCGAGTACCGCACAGATCAGGTCACTGTTTGGCACCATCGCGTCGATATCGGGCAGAAAACACCACCAAGGTCACAAATGCGTGCGTGATTACGCATGATCTCGCGTTTTCGGACACAATGATGGGTATGCCGAATGGTCTCCGCGTGCTGGTCGCGTCGCCGTTGGGACGGATGGTCGCCGGTCCGCTCACGGCGGCACTCGAACGCGCGCACGTCGACGTGGCCGTCGACCGGGACGACTTCACCCGGCGGGTCGCCGGCCGGGTGCGCTACGACGTGGTGGTGGCCGATCTGGTGTGGAATCACCCGATCACCGAGTGGGAGTTCGACGGGCTCGATGTGATCGAGGCACTCACCCGATACGGCCGTCTGGCACCGGTCGTGCTGGCCACGCAGGGGCACAGCATGGAGGACGACCTGCTCGACGAGGCCCGTCGCCGTCCCGAGGTGGTGGGGGTGATCGCGAAGTCCGCCGGCCTCGCCGCGCTCGCCGACGCCGTCCGCACCGCGGCGCTCGGTCGTCGACTTCCGCCCGCACCGGTCACCGGCGGGCCGTCGCTGCACGAGCTGTTCGCCGGACGACGCGGCGAGACCAGCGGCCGCATGGCGGGGGCGATCGCCGCGGGCCACGTCGCCGACAATGCGTCGCTGGCCCGTGTCGCGAAGGTGTCGCCGAACACCGCCAACAAGGTGACCAGTCACTACCTCGGTCCGATCATCTTGCAGCGGGGCGAGCACGACCCCGAGATGCCGATGACCCAGGCCGCGGTCTACCGCTGGTGTGGTCTGCACGCGCGGTATCTGGTGAGTTGGAGCCGCCGCAACGGGCACGCCGACGTCCTCTCTCCGTCGACCGGCTCCGGCCAGGTCTGAGACACGGTCCGGACGTCGTCGGCTTCCGGGTGCGCTCGGGCTCAGTAGGCGTCGGGCTCAGGAGGCGTCGGGCTCGGGAGGTGTCGGGCTCGGGAGGTGTCGGGCTCAGGAGGTGTCGGGCTCGGGAGGCGTCGGGCCTCGGGCGTGCGGTCAGGGACGCAAGATCACCTTGCCGCCGGCATGGCCCCCGGCCACCAGCGACACGGCGTCCGGTGCCGCCGACAATGGATACGTCGCGGCGATCGGAACCACCAGATCGCCGTTGCCGGCGAGTCGGATCATGCTGGCGCGCACAGAGTCCCGAAACTTCTGACTCTCCGGCTGTCCACCCCCGAGCGCGATGAACCCGTCCTGACGGGCTCGCCCCGGCGCCGCGACGGTGACGATCCGCGAGCGATCGGCGACCAGGGCCAGGGAGGTGTCGACGGCCTCGTCGGTGCCCACGGCGTCGAGGGCGGCGGCGATCGGGATGTCGCCGGCCGTCGCGAGGACACGGTCGAGGAGTCCGGGCCCGTATTCCACCGGCAGTCCGCCGAACCCGCGCACCCGCTCGGCCCCGGCCGGACCGGTCGTACCGATCACCCGGATACCGCGAATCCGGGCCAACTGCAACAGGATCGACCCTACCGAACCCGATGCGCCATGGAAGACGATCAGTTCATCGCGGGCCACCTCGGCCGCGCGGAGCATGTCGGCGGCGGTCACCCCGGCCAGCAACAGACCTGCCGCCTCGTCGAATCCGAGGGACTCCGGTTTGGCGAACACCGCCGACGCCGGGACGGTCAGCGAGGTCGCATAGCCGCCATGGACACGGAATGCGAGCACCTCGTCGCCGATACTCGCCGGACCCGAGGCGATCTCGGTGTCGGCGCCGATGGCCGAGATCCGCCCTGACACCTCGTAGCCGATCGGCAGCGGGAAGGTCTCGGCGCGCGCCGCATGTTTGAGGTCGGCCGGGTTGATCCCTGCGGCGACGACGTCGATGGTCACCTCGCCGGGACCCGGTGCGGGTATCTCGGTCTCGACGAAGGCGAAGTCGGCCAACCCGGCCGGACCGGTGGCCACCCAATGGTGTGCCGTGCTCATCGTCTGCCTCCCACGACCTCGGTTGTCCCGACCTGTCATCCCAGGGTAGGCCGAGGTTCGTGTACTGCGCGGGACGCTGGTGGCGGTGCTCTCGACGGCGACCAGTGCGTCGCGGACCCGATTCCAGGTAATGCCTCAGCAGGCCTGTAGCAGGCGTCCCAACGCATCGTGTTCGGCCGCGGTCACCCACAGCCCGTAGGCGGCCTTGACCTCGATCTGCCGTTCGGCGTAGGTGCAGCGGTAGGCCTTGTTCGGTGGTAACCACGTGGCGGCGTCACCTGCCCCCTTGCTCTGGTTGACCGATCCGATCGTCGCCTGCAGGTTACGAGGATCGTTGGCGAGGTCGGCCCGCTCCTCGGGGGTGAGGTTCTGGGCACCCTTCTGCCACGCGTCCGCGAGGGCGACGACATGGTCGATCTGTACCTGTGACGACGTGTCTGCGCCGCGCGTGAACCGGGCGAGGGTGCCGGTGTAGGGATCGGCGAGAGTCCCCGACAGGACGACGCACCCGCGGGTCCCCGGTTTGAGGGTCACGTCGGTGAGATCTCGGCGCAGGATGTCATTGCGCGTGTCGCAACCGTTGTGTCCGCCCTCCACATCCACGTCATCGGTCCAGCTCTGGCCGAACTGGGCCCTGCTGTAGCCGGTCTTCGGTGCCCGGCCCTTCACCGGGAGGGAGTCGAGGAGCGCCCGCGCCGACGAGGCCACGTCCGGAGTCGACGATGATCGCGTCGACGAGGGGCCTTGACCCGGCACCTGCTGTGCCGATGGAGGATTCGTGTCAGCGGCTGTCGCCTGCGTCGGCAGGTGTGCCGAATCAGGCTTCGGCGCAGCGCATCCGGCGGATACCGAGCACAGCACCATCGTTGCCAGGAGCGTGGCGATTCGGGTACCGGGGCGGTATGCGGTCATGGGGTGATTGTGGACGACGGCACCGACACCGCGATCGTCGGGACGGAGTCCGGACGACGTAGGCTCCGGTGACGGACACAGGACGATGGGGCACATGCTGCCTGGCCGCGTCTCGATCAGATCGGACCGAGATCGCCGATGGGTGAACGCACCGAACGGGCGAAGCAGGTCGCCGATCACGCGCACGACGGGCCGGTGCGCAAGGGCTCGGACATCCCGTATGCCACTCATCCGCATGCTGTCGCCCTGATCACGGCGTGGTACACCGACAACGAGGACGCCGTATGCGCTGCGGAACCGCACGACGTCCTCGAGGACGTCCCCGCCGACCGGTACCCCGAGGCGGATATGCGGCCGGACTTCGGGGAGAGCGTCGTCGAGATGGTCGGAATGTGGCAGAGACCCAGCGCTGATGACGCCGCCGAGTTGCCGTGGGAGGAGCGCAAGGTCGGCCACATCGAGCACCTCGAACCCCGTCGCACCGCGATGTGCTGATCGTCAGCGACGCTGACAAGCTCCACAATCTGTCGTCCACCGTTGCCACCACCGGGATGCCGATGACGCGTGGTGGGAGCGATTCGACACACCCGAGGAAGAGCAGCTCTGGCACTACTGCTCGATCGCGGACGTACTGTCGGGCAAGGACTTCCCGGAGGAGCTGCTCGCCCGCCTCGATGCGGTGCTCGCCCGGCTCGCCATGATCGTCGACGGTCGGCAACGCCAGATCGAAGCGTGAGGTCGGGGGCGCGGCCCCTGAGCGCCCGTGAGTGGGGAAACGGCTTCCAGGTCACACCGACCAGGAGGCACAATGCACCCACCCAACACCACACAGACCGGCCGCGATCACGCCATCGAGGTCGCGAACCGCGCGTTCGCACGCGTCCCGGCATACCGCGCTCTCGTCCGCTCCCGCCGTGATCTGGTCGACGTCATCGCGTCCCACGAGGACTTCCTCGCCCTGCCGGCGACGTCCAAGGCCAACTATCTGCAACGTCACGCCATCCCACAGCTGATGTGGGATGGTGACATCGCCGGCGCCGGGACGTGGTCGGCCACGTCGGGCTCCACGGGGTCGCCGACCTTCTTTCCCCGCGACGTCGAATCGATCACCGACGCAATCGGTTACTACGGACGTATCTTCTCCGAGAACTTCAGGATCGGCGCCCACGAGTCCACTCTGTTCCTGGTGTGCTTCGCCATGGGCACCTGGATCGGGGGCACCTACAGCTACCAGGCGGGTCTGGGCCTGCGAGCACAAGGGATGCCGATCACGGTGAGTACCACCGGAATCGACGTCGCGGCGGCGGTCAAGAACCTCGCCGAGCTCGGGCCACACCACGACAAGATCGTGGTCGCCGGGTACCCGCCGCTGGTCAAGGACGTCCTGGACCAGACTCCCGATGATGCTCTCGCGCAGGATATCCAGATCCTCCTCGCAGGCGAGGCCATCACGGAGCCGTGGCGCGACCACCTCCTGGACCGGATCGGTCGAGTCGGTCAGCCGCATCGGATCTGCCTGATGTACGGTACCGCCGAGGCTGGGGTGATGGGCCACGAGACCCGGGCGAGCATCGCGGTTCGGCGTGCTGCACAGTCGAATCCACAACTGCGGAAGGAGCTGTTCGGAGAAGGGGGGTCACGATTCCTGCCGACCTTCGTCGAGGTCGACCAGAGCCGGCGTTACACGGAGGTCGATGACGACGGCTATCTGCTGTTCACCATCGATTCCGCCCTTCCGTTGATCCGCTATCGGATCAACGACAAAGGTGCGGTGGTCACCGGTGCGCACCTGCAGGACCTGCTGGCCGAGTACGCCGTGTCCGGAATCGGTGACCAGATCGACCCGGCTGCGTCGTTCATCGCGCTGACCGGCCGTACCGATGTGGCCACGACCTTCTACTCGTCGAACATCTACCCCCGGCACCTGTCCGAGGCGTTCGATGCCCCGGAGGTCGACGGTCTGGTCACCGGGAAGTTCTACGCCGACGGCAGTCCCGACGAGCAGCATGATCCGCGATTGCGTGTGGCAGTGGAACTCTCGGCGAGGACACGCCAGGTACCCGAAGGCCTGGCGAAACTGCTCGCCGATCTCTGCCGGGCCTCCCTGCTCGCGAACAACGAGGAGTACCGCACGCTCCACGCGGAACGGCCGGACCGTACCGAGCCCCGGATCACCCTGTACCCCTACGGAACCGGGCCCTTCGTCCCGGGGATCAAGCAGCCCAAGCACATCTACGCCGGAGGCAAGTGATGATCGAGATCCTGCACCCCACCGACGACGCCCCGCGGATCGCGGAACTCCGCGGTGCCGGCATCGCCGAGGTCGACGCCTGGGCCACGGCGTTCGACGACCATTCCGCACTGGCCGCCCTCGACGCCACCGTGCCGCCGCTGCGTCGCGATGAGCTCATCGACCACAGTCGTTACATCGTGTACCCGTGGCGCAACACCATGGTCCGGCTGCCGCGGAGCGAGATCCACCACCGTCTCCGCACCACCCGGAACAGTATCCTGATCACCGACACCGAACAGAAGGCGTGGTCTCGGGCGACGATTGCGGTGGCGGGCCTCAGCGTGGGGGCGTCGCTGCTGCACACGTGCGTCCTGACCGGCGCCCGCCGATTCCGCATCGCCGACCCCGACATCCTGGGTCCGACCAACCTCAACCGGTTGTCCGGTTCGGTCTGCGATCTCGGGATCGCCAAGTCCACGTTGGCCTGTCGCCGGATGCTGGAGACCGACCCCTATCTGTCCGTGCAGGAATTCCCCGACGGATTCTCCGCGACCGTCGCCCGGGCCTTCCTGGGGGGTGACGGTGTCCGCGGGGCCGACGTCGTACTCGAGGAGGTCGACGATCTCGCGATGAAGGTCGAGATCCGCCGCCGGGCGCGCGCCGCGGGCATACCGGTGGTCATGGTGACCGATGACGGGGACAACGTCATCGTCGATGTCGAGCGGTATGACCTCGACCCGTCCTATCCGGAGTTCCACGGCATGGCAGGTGATCTCGCCTCGATGAGTGCCGAGGAGTTGCGGGACCCGGGCAACCGCATACGGATTGCCGGTGCGATCGTCGGAGGCGAGGTCTCCTCGCGGGTGGCCGAGGCTCTGACCGAGGTCGGGCGGAGTATCCCGTCGTGGCCTCAACTCGGCAGCGCGGCAACGCTGGCCGGTGCGGTCGGGGCGACCGTGGCCCGGCGGATCGTCTGCGGGGAGCCGGTGGTGTCAGGGCGTGCCCACGTCCGGATCCACGATCTGCTCGCGGGTTGAGATGAGCGTCCGGGTGCATCGTGAGGTGCACCCGGACCCATCCGGCGCGTCACAGCGTACGTTCGAGTACATCGCCGTGGCCGTGTCGCCGACACCAGCTGACGATGTACCGGGCGTGCAGGCCGCACCAGCGATATACCGAGGCCTGGGTCAGCGGAAGCTGATCGTCGTGCTCGTTGCGGGCACGCATCAACGGTCCCAGGTAGGTGGTGGCGGCCTTGTTGGCGGTGTTGGTCGAGACCCGCGCGATCGTGGCAAGCGACGCCACGTCGGCGGCGTTGCCCGACGCGATCGCGCCGGCGAGGCGGGCGGTGGTGACCCCCCGGCGGCTGTCGAACAACTCGAACAGTGACGGACGGTGGACGACGGCTGCGGGCAGGGCCAGCCGTTGTCCGAACGCCACCGCCCGCAACGCGTCGGCAAACGCCTGCAGGCCGTCCGACTTGGACACGACCCCCGAGACGTCGTCGCGCAGGCGGGCCTCGGCAAGATGGTCTTCCTCCATCGAGTGTCCCTGGGTGGCCAGGAGCACCGGGGCGAGCCGATCGGCGCTGCGCAGACCCTCGATCACGTCGAGACCATCGAACGTCCACTCCAGATCGGCCCGGTTGAAGATGAGGTCCGCACTGACCACGTCGAAGCGCACCTGCGCGGCGATCGCCTTCTCGAACTCGTCGCGATCCCGTGCGACGACGACTGTCGACCCGGCGAACACGGTCTGCAGCGGGGCCGCGACGACATGGCCGAGCGGGGAGGCGATGAGGATGCGCAAACCGGCGGTCACGTGCGACATCATGCCGCATGCACCGGTCTCATGCGTGATTCCACATCCATTGTCCCATTTGGGGTCACAACCCACACACCCACACAGCAAATGTGTCGGCAGGATGGCTGACTCGTCCTCGACGCTCGGCGATCGTGGGAAAGGCACTCGCAGCACTCCCGCCACCGCAGCTCCCGTCCGCCCAAGGAGTCCCGATGACCACCGACATTAACGACGATCTGAACGTCCCCGTCCATTCGATCACCGCAACTTCCTCGGTCGCGGTGATCGCCGAGCACAACCTTTCCGACATCGCCTATCAGGCGTTCGTCGAGGGCCTGGGCTACCGCGCCATGATCGTCGACGTCGACGGCGACTACCGGTTGAGTCCACCGGCCGCGGGAACCGTGATCGTCCGAAGTGCCGAGCGGCTCTCCCGGATCTCCGCGACCGGCGCGTTCGCCGGCGCGCGGATGATCGGCATCGGCGTCCCGATCGGTCGCCTCCGCGGCATCCGCCTCCCGGATTCGGCTGCTGCGGCCGGGGCCCTCCGACAGGCCCTGGGCGCTGTCGCCGGGCCGGGGCCGCAGGCCTCCGGGCGGGTGCATCTGAGTGATCGTGAGTGCGAGGTGGTCGCCACCTACGTCCTCGGTGCCACGGTGCGGGAGACCGCATCGCGGCACTACATCGCGGAGAGTACAGTCCGAACTCATCTTCGTCGGGTCATGGATCGGTACGTATGTGCCGGTCGGCCGGTCAACAACAAGTCGCAACTACTGATCGAGCTGATCACCGACGGATGGGTGGACCAGGCCAGGCTGCTGGCGCAGCGCGTTATGAAGGCCAGCTGAGATCTCCCTTGTGCCAGTGTTTTTCATGCTCAGGACACCACATCCCGGTGCTGTCGCACTGAGCGCAGGTCAGCCTGCCGGCAATGCTGTAGCCGCCGCCTTCCCCACAGCATCCGGGGCATGGGGCGAGTACCTGTGCGCATTTCTCGCACGTGTTCACCCGATCCCCTTCGCTCCCACCGTCGATGAGGCCAGCTTATGGGTCGGACGTTCGGATGACGTTCCCCCAAACCGATGAATTGTCGGTGACCGTCGGCGTGACGGACCCCGAGGGCGGTCCGTGCCAGTGGGGGCACGGTCGCATTGCATGCGACCCGAACCGTGGTCGCGCCGGTAAGAGTAATGGCGTGCGCCATCGTCCCACCGGCCACGAACAAACCGCCGGCTGTCCCACACTCGGAGGACGGCCGGGGCTTCGTGTCCACATAAGATGACCGATGGTCGGGGAAGAGAGGAGCGGGTGTTGGAGCGACTCGTGCCGCCCGCTGTGATGCCTCGTGATGCGCCACCACTCCCGGTCACGGTCGTCATGCCGCCGGAGGGCATCGGCCGTGACGACATCCTCGCCGGGTATCGCTCCGTGATGCCGGAACCGTTGCCCGACGGCAAGCCCCTCAAGAACGAGATGCACGCCTGGTCCGGTGCTGTCGGTGCGATGCCGTGGTGCGCCGGGCGGTACTCGGCGACCGCTGCGCAGGTGCTGCGTAGCCCCCGCATCCTGGTCGGCGACCGAGCCACCGTAGACCGGATCGTCGACGTCTGTGGCGCCGCTGTCGACCCGCTCAGCAGATACAGCGCGGGGTGGTGTGGCAGCGTTGCACCTCTGGTCCCCAGGGGGATGCGCGGGAGGCTCGGAGGTGCCATCCGCAATGCCCGGCGCGCGATTCCCTGCCGGATCCGGCGGGCGATGACCGGGGCGCCGCCGACGGTACACACGTCACCGGAGGATCTCGAGGGGTTCCTCGACGATCCCACCGCCAGGCACGATGATGACGCACAGGTCGCACTCGACACATTCGTCACGCAGATCGACGTCCTCGTGGAGCGGGGACGCATCGGCGAGGAGGTGCTGTCCGAGAGTGAGAGGTCGTTGCTGCTCGAACTCGCCGAGCAGGTCATCGACGAGCTCGGTGCCGTCCGCGAGGAGCGGTTGACCGCAGAGCGGGTGGCCGAACTGCGTCCCGCCGCAGTCGAATTCCTCGAGCGTGTGCTGAAGGACCAGTTCGCCGACCGGCGCTGTCGCGCCGACCACATGTCGGAGGCATTCGAACGTGTCGTGACCACCTACGTCAACCGTCTGCACCAGGGAAAGAGCTTGGCGGGCACCGAGTACTACCTCCGGATGCGACTCGCGGCGGTGCGTGTCGACGAGTGGCGACGCGAGGAGGTCCGCAGGCGCCACACCACGCGGTTCGTCGCCGGTGCGGACGTGGGATCTGCGCGAGCCGACGATCGCGTCGAGGACGGCACGGCGCCGGATGCACTCTCGTCCGTCGTGGGCGGCGGTGGATATCTCGGTATCGTCCTCGGGAACATCGACGACAACGATCTCTACCGTGTCGGCGGCGAGCCGTGTTGGGAGGCAAGGGTGGCCAGAGATCTGCTGTCGATCCGGGGACTCACCGTCCTCGACGCCGGTCCGGGTGAACCGGTCGCGGAGGTCCTCCGACGGTGGGGCTCCGAGCGGCCGACGACGGCACGATCCCCGTCCCCTGAGGCCGCGGCGATGGCGGTGCAGCTGATCATCCGGACGGCGATCGACCATGTGCGCCGGATGATCGGCGACACCGGGGATTCGCGGAGGTCGTCGTGAACGGGACGGTCCGCCGCACGTCGGACGGTGGTCTGGTCTGGCGTGCCGAAGGGGCGGTGGCGCTCGGCCCCGTGTCGTTTGCCGCAAAGGGGATCACCGTGTCGGTGGATGCGGCCTCACCCACCGAGGTGATCGAGATCGCTGTCGGTGGTGCCGATACGTTGCGTTCCGCCGCAAGTATTTTCGGTGACACGGCGTCGATCGAACCGATTGTGGACGCCGCCGTCGGCGACGTCGTCGAAGGTCCACTCCTGTCCGATGATCTGGTTCGGATGGCCACGGTGGCCGCGGTCGACGCGATCCATCTCGGTGATCTGGACGACGGCGTGCTGGCACTCGACGCCGCCTATGCCGGTGCGGTGCTGGGTGATCCGTCTTCCGAGTGGCTCTATGCCCTTGCGGCGTCGGTGCCCGGACGCCTCGTCGACGAGATCGATTCGGCGGATTATCATGGGCCACTGGTGGATCGTCTCTCGAACGCGATCATGGCCGGCCCCCACGACGTGTTCGGCGTCGTGGAGCGCACCGAGATGATCGACACGCTTCGGTCGCGGACCGACCACACGGATGTGCTGTGGCAGATCCTGGTCACCGACGTCGACCTCCCCGCTGCGGAGCTGGCGGTCGATCTCGGCGGGTTCTCCTCTGCAGTGGTCTATCTGGCCGATCTGCGGCCACTGCCACCGAGGGTGCTCACCTTCACCGGTCCGGAGCAACCCGAGGTCGAGGTGACTCTCGGATCGGCTGGTGGAATGGACGTCACCGCGCGGATACGCTCGGACGTTGATGCGGATGCCCTCGTCGCCGAGGGGATTTTCGCAGTCGTGGCCGAGTCCGCGACGGGAGCGGTACTCGCCTTCGCGCCGGCGACCGTGGTCGACGGACGGATGATCGCACACCTCGCCGCTGTCGACGGTCTCGGAATCGACGACATGCGTTGCGCTTTCCTCGGATCCGGTGCCGATCTGTCGGCGCTCCGGCTGGACCCGCTCGGTGTCGCCCTGACGAGGGTGGATCGGTATTGTCGGCATGCCTGGACCCGGCACCGGATCGCCGGTGCCGTCCGGGCCGGATTGGGCATCGCCGCGTCCGATCTGGAGATCGCGCGCGCCGCGAGGATCGCCGATGCCGCACACGCGGAAGCCGGCGACGCAATGGGTCACGCGCAGGCGCTCATCCGGCAGCTGGCCCGCCGCCATGGCGCCGCCACGATGGGCGACCATCGGGCCGCGGTCGACCGGCTGGCCGAGTCGGTGGCCGAACCACCCGCCACCGACGGACCGGCCGGACCCACCATGGCCGAACTGCATGCGATCGGACTGCCGTGAGTGACATCGGAACCGGTGCGGTTCTGCTGATCCGCGCCGTGGACGCCGGCGCGACGTACATCTCGTTCCGATGGCTCGACGACCCGACCCACCCGATCGTCCACGCGATCACGAAACCGGAGATGAGCCGCCTCGGTGCGCGACTCGACTCGGCGCTCGTCGAACCCGCCACGGGCGAGGGGGATCGATCGAGACAAGCGGTGCAACAGGCGCTGTCGGGTCCGTTCACGCGGTATCTGAGCGAGTACGCACTCACTGAGGCCCTCACCCGGGCGATCATGCCGGCGGCGGTGCTCGATGCGATCCGCGCGCGTGCCGAGCGCGGTCGTATCACGGTGCGTGTGACCCCGAGTAGGGCGTTGTCCCGGATGCCGTTCGAGCTGTTCGTCGTCGACCATCCGAGGCGGCTGGTCGAACTCGCCGACATCGCGTACGAGCCGCCTGCCGCAATCCATCTCGGCCGCGCGCGGAAACCCGAGACGTGGACAGATGACGTCGCGCGCCGGCCGGTCCTGTACGCCGTCGACCCGAGGCTTCCCGCCGGTAGCGGACTGGGCGCGCTGCTGGTCGACCCGGCTCGGGCGGGAACGGCTCCATCCAACACCGGCGCATTCCTCCGGCGGATCGCCGACCGCCCGCACACGCATCACTCGGGTGTGCAGAAGATCGTGGGCCGTTGGGAACTGAGCGAGGACCTCCGGGGACGGCCGAGTCGCCTGTTCTACTTCGGCCACGTGTCGGCGACGACGGATCAACCGGGCTCCGCGTCGCTGCATCTCTACGATGACAACCAGGAGTGGGGTCTGGCGGCCCCACTGAACAATGCGCACCTGCCCTTGTCGGCCTTGGACCTGTTGTTGGGCACCGCCACCCCTGAACTCGGACCAGACGGCATCGACCCGGTGGAGTCGGCGCAAGCGGGACACGAGCTGTGGCCGATGCCGCCACGTGTTGCGGTGATCGCCTGCGAGGGTGGCGTCGACTACCGGAGCTCGGAGACCTTCGGTCTGGTGATGGCCATCTTCGGTGCCGGCGCCGAGATACTGACCACCACCAGGTGGATCCTGCCGTCGGATACGGCATTCGGTGAGCTCGCAGGTGTCGACGCGATCCCGGGGCCGACCACGGAGCTGGCGCTCGCCGTCGACGACACCCACACCGCCGCCGACCCCGCCGCGGCGTTGTCGGCATGGCAACGCACCAGACTTCGTCACTGGCAGGATGATCCCGGCCCGGCCACCTCGCCGCTGACCTGGTCGGGTGTGGTCACCCACGTGTGTCCGCACAGGGAAGTCGTCGCGTCGCCACGAGCGGAGGAGACCTCATGACGCCGAGCGAGGGCGCCGGGACGTCCGGCGACCCGACCTCGGATACGGTGGAGGACAACGAGTTCGATGAATGGTCGCGGACCCTCGACGAGCTCGAGGCCCGGGCGGACACAGCCGATGCCGGTGGGGACCCCCGCGAGATCGGCCCGGCGTACCTCGCCCTCGCCGAGCACTTCGCCGGTGTCGCCGACCTCGACCTGATGATCGATCTGTTGCTCACCGCACGGGAGGCATTCGAGGAGTTCGACGCCGGCCGCGCCACCGAGACGATGCAGGCGGTGGGACTCGTGGCGCAGAGATCCGGTGACCATGCGAAGGCCCACATGGCCTTCGGAATCGCATGCGACGAGCTCGCGGACCGCGATGATCCGATCCTGTTCGCCGGGGCGCTCAATGACTTCGGTGCGATGTGCACCCAGGTCGGGGAGTTCGACGACGCCGACGAGGTGCTGAACCTGGCGATCGAGATCCACCGCGAATGCGGGTCGGAGGAGGCTGCGGTAGAGACTCGGATGAACCTCGCCAACAACCTTCGACTCGCGGGACGCCGCGACGAGGCCGAACGCGAACTGCACGATCTGATCGGCTTCTTTGGAGCCGAGTCGCTCCGTGGCGCAATGTGCCGGGAATCTCTCGCGGGACTCCACTTCGAATCGGGACGGCCAGATCTGTCTCGGACAGAGTTCGAGTCGGCCATCCGGGTGTATGACCGGCTCCATGACGACGAGCGTGCCACCGAGGCCCGGCTGGGTCTGGCTCTCGTGCTGACCGGCACCGGTGAGGTGGCTCGCGGAGAGAAGATGCTGGCGGAGGCGACCGCCGCCTTCACCGTTGCGGGCCGCCCCGACAGGGTCGCGATCTGCGAGTACAACCGCGCGAACGTCGCGGTCGCCCGAGGCGACTTCACAGCTGCCGACACCGCCTTCGACGCGGCCGCTCGTGGTCTCGCCGAAGCCGGGATGCACCATCAGGTCGCCAACCTCCAGTGGAACCGCGTCAAACGCCTCACTCTCGAGGCCTCGACGAATCCGCTCAGCCGGGACACCCTTGCGGCCGAGGCAGTCGACACCGCGGTCTCGGCGCTGATCGCCGCCGATTACGAGCGATTCCAGTTCGCCGATGCGGACCATCGTGCGCAGTGGCGGGCCACTCTGGATCACCGGGTGACGATGACGTTCTCGTTGGCCCACGCCTTCGGATCGACGACGTTGATCGCCGACCTGATCGAGTCGACGCTCAACGCCGGTGTCCACGGGTTGCGGGGCGGTGACGAGTCGGACGAGCCCGCGTCGCTCGATCTCTCACCGAGACAACGCAAGGCAATGACCGATCTGCCGGACGACCCGTCGTCTCCGGCCTGGACACACGGCGTGGCCGCGACCCTGCTCGATTCGGCGGAGCTACCGATGACGCCCCCGCCGGCACTCGTCGACGGAGACGGGAGGGTGCTGCTGGCACGCCAGCGGGCGATGGCCGCAGCCTTTGATCCCGATCTCGCGGAGATTCTGGAAGCTGCACCGCGCGTACCGATCTGGTGAGGTGGCCGACACGAGCATCGATGGTCGCGCGGATGGGCGATGTCGATCGGGGAATGCACGACGCCCGGCCGTGGACGAATCCCGGCCGGGCGTGTGCGTGATGTCCGTCGAAGACGGGGCGATCAGCCCTCGATGATGAACGCCTCGAGCTGTGCGCGGGCGAGGTCGTCGGCGACCTGCTCCGGCGGCGACTTCATGAGGTAGGCCGAGGCCGGCAGGATCGGGCCACCGAGGCCGCGGTCCTTGGCGATCTTGGCGGCACGCACGGCGTCGATGATGATGCCGGCCGAGTTGGGGGAGTCCCACACCTCGAGCTTGTACTCCAGGTTCAGCGGCACGTCACCGAAGGCGCGACCCTCGAGGCGGACGTAGGCCCACTTGCGGTCGTCGAGCCACTCGACGTGGTCGGACGGGCCGATGTGGACGTTCTTGTCGTCGATCTTGCCGGCGAGCGGGCCGGTCAGGTTGGAGGTGACGGCCTGGGTCTTGGAGACCTTCTTGGACTCCAGACGCTCACGCTCGAGCATGTTCTTGAAGTCCATGTTGCCGCCGACATTGAGCTGGTAGGTGCGGTCGAGGGTGACGCCGCGATCCTCGAACAGCTTGGCCATCACGCGGTGGGTGATGGTCGCACCCACCTGGCTCTTGATGTCGTCGCCGACGATCGGGACACCGGCGTCGGCGAACTTCTTGGCCCACACCGGATCCGAGGCGATGAACACCGGAAGTGCGTTGACGAAGGCGACATTCGCGTCGATGGCGCACTGCGCGTAGAACTTGTCGGCCTGGTCGGAGCCCACCGGGAGGTAGCTGACCAGGACGTCGACCTCGGCGTCCTTGAGGGTCTGCACGATGTCGACACCCTCGCCGTCGGCCTCGGTGATGGTCTCGCGGTAGTACTTTCCGAGGCCGTCGAGGGTGTGACCGCGCTGCACGGTGACACCGGTCGGTGCGACGTCGGCGATCTTGATGGTGTTGTTCTCGCTCGCGAAGATCGCGTCGGAAAGGTCGAAGCCGACCTTCTTCGCGTCCACGTCGAACGCGGCGACGAACTCGACGTCGCGCACGTGGTACGGGCCGAACTTCACGTGCATCAGACCGGGAACGGTCGAGTTCTCGTCGGCGTCCTTGTAGTACTGCACGCCCTGGACCAGGGATGAAGCGCAGTTTCCTACGCCCACAATGGCCACGCGCACCTTATTGGGCTCACCCATGGTCGGGTTCTCCTTCTTCTTGGTGGGTCGCAGCGCTCGGCTGCGACACCGGGGTTCGTCCGAGCGCCCGGGGCGTCTCGGCATCTTCCTGCCCTGCGACACCGGTCGGCGATGAATCGGTGTCCGGGAGTTCTGGGGAGGTCTCGTCGGCCGCGACGTCGACGTCGGTGGTCGCCGGTCCGTGACCGGTCGCGGTGTTCTCCGACGCCTCGGCGGCGATCAGTTCGTTGAGCCAGCGGACCTCTCGCTCGCTGGACTCGAGGCTGAGTTCGTGGAGTTGGCGCGTGTAGCGGTCGGAACTCCGTGTGGCGCGTCCGACCATCTCGCGCAGTCCTTCGCGGCGCTCTTCGACCTGTCGGCGCCGGCCCTCGAGGATGCGCATGCGGGCGACGGCGGGGGTGCGGCTGAAGAACGCCAGGTGCACGCCGAAGCCGTCGTCGGTGTAGTTCTGCGGGCCGGTGTCGGCGACGAGCTCGGTGAAGCGGGCCCGGCCGGCGTCGGTGAGCTGGTAGACGCGGCGGCCGCGGCGCACCTTCATTCCCGACGGCGCGGCACTGGCCTCGTCGATCAGGCCGTCGGCCTGCATGCGCCGGAGTGTGGGGTACAGCGATCCATAAGAGAAGGCGCGAAATGCGCCCAGGAGTCCGGTCAGGCGTTTGCGCAGCTCATAGCCATGCATCGGGGACTCCAGCAGCAGGCCGAGGATGGCGAGTTCGAGCATCGTCGACCTCCTTTCGCATCTGTATCCCCGAGATGACGCACCAACACCTCACGCTGATGCATTTCTCAATGTATCGCACCGATATAAACGAAGTCGATATCGGGGTGTTCGGACAGATGGATGGGATCGATGCGCGTCGCCCCGTGAAACGGGGTCGAGGTGGCGATCGGGGCGGGCAGGTCACACGGACGACGCGGGGGCCGACCACGTATCCTGGAACGCGTGCAACGCCAGATCGTCGACTACGCCCTGCAGCGTCGGTCGCGGCTGTCCGAGGTGACCTCGGGACGGACCGCGGTCGCCGACGTCTGTGACGCGAGTCCGTATCTGTTGCGTGCCGCCAAATTCCATGGTCGCCCGAGCAACACCCTGTGTCCGATCTGCCGGAAAGAGCAGGTGACCTTGGTCTCATGGGTGTTCGGGGAACGTCTCGGCCAGGTCTCGGGGTCGGCCCGTTCCAACGAGGAGATCGCCCGTCTCGACGCCACCGCCGAGGAGTTCTCGGTGCACGTCGTCGAGGTGTGCCGGACCTGCAGCTGGAACCATCTCGTCCAGTCATACGTTGCCGGTCTGCCGCCGCGGCCGCATCGTCGCCGTCGGGTGGCCGAGTAGGTCCACCGCCGCCGTGATCCACGTCGGCGATGACGCACGTCGGGAGCCTGTGACCGGATTGGTCGCACACGTGCTCGTGCGTCACAGTGGGACGTCGGGTGAGGACAAACAAGTAGGGTGAGCAACGTTGCGCCGAAGAGCGGCGTGATTCATTGGGAGGTTCGACGTTGAGCGACGAACGCCGCACGTCGTCGTCACGTGCCGGTTCCGGAAGCGGCACGGGAGACAGCAAGCGCTCGCGTCAGCGCGTCATCGCCTGGCTGGTCGGGGCATTCGGTCTGGTCGTCCCGGCGATCGTCCTGATCGGTGTGATCGCCTTCGTGATCGCCTACGAGACGGCCACCGTTCCGAAGCCGGGCGACATCAAGCAGAACCAGATCGCCACGATTGTGGACTCCACGGGTAAGACGATCGCCAAGATCGTCCCGCCGGAGGGCAACCGCACCGACGTCAAGATCGCCGACATCCCCAAGTCCCTGCAGGACGCGGTGATCGCTGCCGAGGATCGAGAGTTCCGCACCAACGACGGCTTCTCGGTGCGCGGCCTGTCCCGTGCGGTGTGGGGCCGGGTCACCAACAACGACCTCGCCGGCGGTGGCTCGACCATCACCCAGCAGTACGTCAAGAACGCGCTGGTCGGCGACGAGCACAGCTACGAGCGCAAACTGCGCGAGCTGGTGATCGCCACCAAGATGTCCGAACAGTGGTCCAAGGACGACATCCTCGAGGCCTATCTCAACACCATCTATTTCGGGCGCGGGGCCTACGGTGTCGCGGCCGCTTCCCAGGCGTATTTCCGCAAACCGGTCCAAAAACTCACCCCGGCCGAGTCGGCGGTCCTCGCCGCCACGATCCGGTCACCCTCCTACTATGACCCGGCGGTCAACGAGGAGGCGGCGGTCGCCCGCTGGCACTACGTGCTCAACGGCATGGTCGCGACCGGCGCTTTGACCTCCGCCGAGGTCCAGGACATGAAGTACCCGACGGTCTCTCCGGCACCCGCCACCGGAGGGGAGACGGTCGGGCCCAATGGACTGATCAAACGGCAGGTCCTCGCCGAGCTGGCCGCGCTCAACATCTCCGAGCAGCAGGTTCAGACCGAGGGACTCAAGATCACCACCTCGATCGACCCGCAGGTGCAGAACGCGGTGGTGCAGGCCGCCTGTCGCAAGAACGACGTCTATCCCTGTGAGAGCGGCATCCTCAACGGCGAGCCCAAACAGTTGCGCGCCTCGGTCGTCTCGATCAATCCGAAGACCGGTGGTGTCGCCGGCTACTACGGTGGCGACGACGCCCAGGGCTGGGACTATGCCCAGGCCGGCCTGCAGACCGGATCCTCGTTCAAGGTGTTCGCGCTGGTCGCGGCCCTGGAGCAGGGCATTCCGCTGTCCAAGGTGTACAGCTCGGCGCCGTACTCCATCCCCAACACCGACATCACCGTCGAGAACTCCGACGGCGAGAGCTGTGGGTCGTGCAACCTCGCGACCGCGATGAAGATGTCGCTGAACACGGTGTACTACCGGTTGATGATGGACCTCGACAACAAGGCCGAGGACGTCGCCGCCGCCGCGCACCAGGCCGGTGTGGCCGAGTCGTTCGGCAACATCGAGCACACGCTGCAGAACGACAATGGCGCCGTCGAGGGCGGTGTGGTGCTCGGGCAGTACCCGTCCCGCGTCATCGACATGGCCTCGGCCTACGCCACGCTCGCCGCATCGGGCATCTACCGCGAACCGTACTTCGTGCAGAAGGTGGAGACCTCCAGCGGTGAGGTGCTGTTCGACCGCCAGCCCAACCCCGGCAAGCGGGTGTTCCCGGCCAAGGTCGCCGACAACGTGACCGCGGCCCTCGAACCCATCGCGGCCTACTCCAACGGCAACTCGCTCTACGACTCGTCGCTCGGGTCCCGGCCGTCGGCGGCCAAGACGGGTACCGCGCAGCTCGGTGACACCGGCCAGAACAAAGACGCCTGGATGGTGGGCTACACCCCGCAGCTGTCCACTGCGGTGTGGGTCGGCACCGACAAGGGAACGGCCTTGACCAACTACGGCGGATCGTCGATCTACGGCAGCGGTCTGCCCGCACAGATCTGGAAGCGGGCGATGGACAATGCGCTCGACGGCGATCCGATCGAGCAGTTCCCGGAGCCCGAGGCCGTCGGCGGTCAGGCCGGTGTGCCCTACGAGCCACCGCCCACCACCTACCAGCCGACCAACCCGTCGACCCGGACGCGCCCGCAGATCCCGAGCATTCCGGGGACCGGCACCGACGGCAACCTGACCGTCGCACCGGGCATCACCATCCCGATTCCCGGTGCCGCACAGCAGGGTGACGGTGGTACCGGAAACGGCAATGGCGGCACCGGTAACGGGGGTACCGGCAACGGCGGAACGGGTAACGGTGGCACCGGAGGCACTGGCGGCGACACCGGCACGGGAGGCACCGGCGGTGACACCGGGACCGGCGGTACCGGCGAGGGCGAAGGAGTGGTCCCTGGCGTCCCAGGTGGCTGACCCCGAGCCGGGCGATCCGGAAACGGGCAGCCCGGCTCCGCTGTCCGCCGACCTGCGCACCGACACCCGTCGGGTGATCCCCGGCCACCACGACGTGGTGGTGGCCGAGGCGGCGCGCGTCATCGGCGGGCCGTCGGGCGAGCATGCGGCGATCGGCCGCAGCCGCCACTGGACCCCGATCCGGGTGCTGTTCCTGCTGGCGCTGTGCACCCTGGCGCTCGGCTGGTTCGGCAAGGCCGGCTGCCTGCAACAAGCACAGGTGGTCACCGGTCCCGACGGTGCGACGACACTCGAGCTCGACAGGTCCGATCAGCGGCAGTTCACCGACCTCTGCTATTCCGACGTGATCGCGCTGTACGGCGCCGAGCGGCTCGACAAGGGTGCGTTCCCGTATCGCACCTATTGGTTCGAGGACAACGGCAACGGCGAGACCATCAAGCGGTACATGGAGTATCCGGTCATCACCGGCATGTACATGTATGTCGTCGCCAAGGGTGCGCAGGCGTGGTCGTGGGCGATGGAGCACTGGGGGGTACCCGGTGCGCTGGAATCGGTCCTGTTCTTCGACCTCGCCGCCCTGGGCCTGGTCCTCTTCTGGCTGGTCACCATCTGGGCGACCGCGCTCACCGCTCGCGCCCGGATCTGGGCGGCGTGGGTGGCCGCGGTGTCGCCGCTGGTGATCGTGCATGCGTTCACCAACTTCGACGCCATCGCGACGGCGATGCTGGCCGTGGCCATGCTGTGCTGGGCCCGTCGACGCCCGTGGCTCGCCGGTGTGTTCATCGGTCTCGGTGCGGCCGCCAAGTTCTATCCCGTGCTGTTGCTGGTCGTCCTGTTCTTGCTGTGCCTGCGGTCCGGCCGACTCCGCACCTTCGCCCAGACCGCGATCGCCGCCGCGATCACCTGGCTCGCCGTCAACCTGCCGATCCTGGCGATGTATCCGCGTGGCTGGTACGAGTTCTTCCGCCTCAACTCCGAGCGCGGCGCCGACTCCGACACCCTGCTTCGGCTGGCGGCGAAGGCGGTCGGAACCACTTGGGACGTACCGGTCCTCAACATCGTCTCGTTCGGCCTGATGATCCTGCTCGTCATCGGCATCGCGGTCCTGGCCGTGGCCGCACCCACCCGGCCCCGGGTGGCGCAGCTGATGTTCCTGTTGGTCGCGGGTTTCCTGCTGCTCAACAAGGTGTGGAGTCCGCAGTACTCGTTGTGGCTCGTCCCGCTCGCCGTGCTCGCGATCCCGCACACACGCCTGCTGCTGGCGTGGATGGCCGTCGACGCCCTGGTGTGGATTCCGCGGATGTCCCTCTACATCGACTCCAGCCGACGCTGGCTGCCGCAGGAGTGGTTCACCGCGATCATCGTCGTCCGCGCCGTGTTCGTGATCGCCTTGTGCATCATCGTGATCTGGCAGATCCTGCGTCCCGAAGAGGAGGACCTGATGCGTCGTGACAGCGAGGGCAACATCCTCGACGACCCGGCAGGCGGTGTGCTCGACGGTGCATCCGACCGTATCGGGGTGAACCGCCGGCACGTCACGCCGAACGGTGTGCCGCTGCCCACCGGATGATGTCGCTGTCGTTGGTGGTTTCAGTGTCACTCTTGTGGAGCCACCAAGTTGGTGGTTGTGTTCAGTCCACCGGGCATCTGGCTCTGTTGGTGGTTGACCGTTCC
>NZ_JBSFRM010000031.1:0-31038 GCF_053589235.1 Gordonia sp. NPDC003376
CCGGTACCCGACGGCCCCAGCAACGCACTGACCTCACCCGACGGCAACGTCAACGACACATCACGCCAGATGTTCTGCGAGCCGAACGACTTGGTCACGCCGTGGACGGCGACCTCGACACCCATCGTCTCCTCCGTTCCTCTCCGCCTACCGTCTCAGTTGCCGGGGGTCGCCGGCGCCGACGGGGCGGGCGATCCGGAACCGTCGGTCGGATTCTGCTGGGCACCTTCGAGATTCGAACCGATCCCGCTGATCTCGGTGATCGACCAGTCCTGTGCCGGATCCACGGTCACCTTGTAGGTCGCGGTGGACTCGATGCCGTCGGGGGCCTGCGCGTTCTTGGTCATCACGTTGACGAAGGCCACCACCTGGTAGGTGCCGTTCTCGTGGGAGGTCACGGTCGCGGCGATCGGTTCGGCGGTCGACGACCACCGCAGGGGGGTGATCAGCTGTTCCATCGACTGCGACGCCTTGCGAAGCCGGTCCGCCAGTTCGGGTGTGGTGCCCGCCGTCAGGCGTGTACGCCAGTCGCCGGGGTTCTCGAAGCTCATCTGGGCGGCGCCGGTGGCGTAGTCCAGCGCGACCTTCTCCGCATGCGCGTTGTCGTCGGCGGCGCGGTGCAGGCCGTCCACCTCGGAGGTGGTGGCGATCAACCGCCAGGCGAGCACTGCGATGGCCGCCACCACGACCACCCCGGCCACGCCGATCAGCAGCGTTCGCAGCGAGATCGACTGCCGCGCAGACGATGTCGACTTCTCGGTCGATGTGGTCCCGGACTGATCCCCGGAATCCGTCGTCCCGCTGTCGTTTGTTGCGATGTCGGTCGCTTCGGTGACCGGGTCGACGGTGGTGGCGTCGGTGCGGGTGTCGGTCTCGGTGGTGGTCGTGGTGGTCATGATGGTCGAACTCCTCGGGGTGGGGTGAGTGGCTGTGAGAGGCTGCGGGTGAGAGGTGCCGTTCACCTCCCGCCGGCCGGGACGTGCACGGTGAGTGCGCCGGACGGTGACGTGGCGGCGATGGCCTTGTCGAGGAGCCGACCGAGATCGACCGTGCGCAACGACGCCGCACCGGCGCGTGCCGCCGGCATCAGGTTGACACCGATCGTGTTCAGGTTGGCCGAGTTCTCGTCGAGGAACTTCTGCAACTCCCCGAACAGCGGGCTGGCACCGTATTTCACGCCGTCGTAGAGCGGGCCGCCGAGGACGACGGCGTCGCGCACCGACGCGAGGAGCTCACGGAAGCCCTCGCCGAAGCCCTCCATCTGCGGTGTGGTGCGGGCGAGCAGATCCGGGATCGGCCCCGACCGCATGATCAACGGTTGCAGCGTGCTCAGCAGGGTGACCAGCGAGTCGGACTGGCGGGTGAACTCGGCGGCGAACAGTCGACCGGCCCGGTTGAGATCGCCGATCACCTCGGTTCCGGCCGGTAGGCCGGTGTCGAGTTCGGTGAACACCCGCTGCACCTGCTGGGGATTCACCTGCCCGAGCACGTCGGTCAGCCGTTGCGAGAGCTCCTTGAAGGTGGTCGGCACACTGACGCGAGTGGGATCGACGCGGGCGCCGTCGTCGAGGTAGGGTCCCGACGCCGCGTTCGGGAGCACCGCCACATACGCCTCGCCGAGCGCCGAGAGGTTGTCCACCCGGAAGGCGCTGTCCACCGGAATCCGTTGGGAACTCCCGTAATCCCAGGTGATCACGGCCCCCTGAGCAGTGGTGGTGATATCGGTGACGTGACCGATCTCGATGCCGCGCAACAGAACCCGTGACCCCACCAGCAGGCCGTTGGTGTCCGGGACGGCCATCGTGGCCATGCGGGCTCCACGCTCGGTGACATGCAGTCCGACGTTGAGGATGTAGACGATGGACAATGCGGCGAGGACGAGCATCGCGAGCACCGACATCCGGGTCTTGGTGATCATCGGATGGCTCCCAGCACGCGCAGCAGGTTCTTGGTGTCTCCGAGCAACTGACCGCCCCCGGAGGTGCTCACCGAGGTGACGTTCACCGACGGGTTCTGTGCGAACGGCAGCACCGTGTTCTGCAGGAACGCGGTCAGTTCGGCGCCCGTCGCCGGTGCCTCGTCCCACATTCCACGGCCCGATTCGGTGACATCGGCGACCGAACGCAGCATCGGGATCAGCCACACCCCGCCGATGAAGATCGAACCGACCGACGGCAGCAGCGTACTGATGTGTGCCACCACGGAATTCGCGACCCGATCCCAGTAGTGCGCGGCCTCGGGCCCGAAGACCCCGGCGATCTGCGGAGCGACCTGACCGAACGACACCGCGGTCTGGTCGAGGCCCGCCATCATGCGATCGATCTCCCGGGTGTGGGCGGCGAGATCGTCCAGATCGGTCGCAACCGTCGAAGCGATCCTGCGTACCTGGGCGACCGGCGGCATGGTGCGGTTCAGCGTCGCCATCGTGTCCTGGGCCTTCTGGATGCTGCCGCCGTTGACGAAGTACGCGAGCACCGCGATGGTGTCCTCGAGCGTCGGCGGGGAAACCGTCCGATCGGTCGACACCACGCTTCCGTCGTGCAGATATCCCGCCTCGGACGCACCGGCATTCGGGGTGAGCGCGACGTAGGTGTCACCGAGCAGCGTGTTCTGCCGGATGATCGCCGACGTGCCGGCGGGCACCGCGGTCTCATCGGACAGGCCGACGATCACATTGACGCCGGTCGGGGACTCCTCGGTGGACTCCACCGTCCCCACCCGGATGCCGTTCATCATCACGTCTGCACCGGCGGGGAGGTTGAGTACGCTCTCGAACTGCAGCGTCACCCGATAGTCCGTGCTCACGCCGGCCCGGACCGACGGGAGTTTGTTGGGACTCAGTGAACATCCGCTGATGCCGGCGACCACGGCGGCCACCAGCAGGGCCGTCACCGCGGTCCGGATGCGCCGGGTGGCTGTTGATCTCGTGTGCACTCGTGTGGTCATCATCGGCCCGCCTTGTCGAGCAGGAGTGTGAACAGGTTGACGGTGTCGGTGCGTCCGCCGCTGCAACGGACGCCGAGGCCGGCGCATTGTGCGGCGGTGAGGGCGACCCCCGGCGCCTGGTAGGGCACCGAGAGACCACCGGAGGCCTGCTGGTCACGCAGGGCGGCGGCGATCGACGGGACCATCCCGTAGAGCTGTGCGAGATCGGACGAGCGAGTGGCGGCGAGGGCGATGATGTCCTTGACCGGACCGTTGACGATCGGCCAGATGATGTCACCGTAGTTGCGCTGGATGTCGTAGACGGTGGCGACCGTCCAGCCCACCCCGCGATCGAACTTCGCGACATGGTCGAACAGGGTGGTGCCCTTGGCCGCGACCACCGGCATCTGCTGCAGGATCGACATGATCTGCCCCCAGTTGGCCAGGGCGTCGTCGGTCAGCGGGGCCATGTCGGCGATCGCCGACCCGACGTTGGCCACGAATTCGTCGGGCGTCCGGGCCGCCTCCGCGGCCTGTTCGAACATCCTCGACGCGTTCTCACCGGTGCCGGCGAGTGCCTTGTCGAGTCCGTCGAGCGCCTGTTGGAGATCGGGATTCCCGTTGTCGGACAGAGCCTTCAGGAAGTCCGATGCCGATCCGGTGATCTCGGAGATGCTCTTCGGGGTGAACGAGTCCTGCAGTGGGATACAGGTTCCCGAGGCGAGCGTCGCACCACCGTGGTAGTTGCCGACGAGTTCCAGACTGCGGTCGGCGAGCAGGGATTTGGAGCGGGTCACGGCGCGGGCGTCGGCCGGGAAGGTCCGGCCGTCGTCGAGGCTGAAGCTGACGCGGACGTGGTTGCCCGCCGAGTCGATCGAGGTGACCTCGCCGACCCGATACCCCATCTGGGTCACCGGGTTTCCCACATACAACCCGATCGCGTCGGGCATGTCGGCGCAGAATCCGGTACCACCGTCACCGGTGGTGGCGGTCTCGCCGGAGGTGGCCGATCGGGCCACGGTGACGCCGGCGACGGCGAGCACGGCCACCAGCACGGCGGCGAGCGCGAGGGTCCATCGACGTGATGTCCTCATTCGTCAACACCTCTTTCCGGGTACGGGGACGCAGATGTGGTCGAGGGCGAGAGTGCCGCCGCCGAGCTGCCGCATGCCGGCAGGGGTCAGCCACTGCGCCAGCCGTTCCCGCATATTCATCAGTCCGTCGATGGCCGGTCCCATGTCGCGCTGCCAGGCCTCGATCGCATCGCGCATCGCATAGATGTTGGTGCGCACCAGATCCGAGTTATTCAGGTAGAACTTCTCGAACGGCATCAGCTGCGACAGGATGGTGCCGAGGAGTTCGTAGGTGTAGTTGAATCCGGCCGAATTGTTGTTGTAGGTGGTCACCACCGTGTCGATCTTGCGGACGAGGTCGAACACGAACTCGCGGTTCGCGTCGAAGGTGTGGAGGTACTCTGCGGCCAGTCCGGCGATCCGATGGACCTGGTCACGCTGGGTGGCGAACACCGCGGTGACGGCATCCATACCGTCCACGACCGAACGCAGCGACGTCGAATTCGATTGCAGGGCTTCGGCGACCTGGGCGAGGTTGGCATTCACCGTCGACGCGTCGACGTCATCGGTGACATTGGGAACCTGTTGCAGCACATCCCCGATGGAATAGGGCACGCTGACCCGGGTCACCGGGATGGTGGCCGCGGTCTCCGAGCGGCCCAACGGGATCAGGGTGACGGCGTAGCCGCCGACCGGGGTGAGCATGCGCACCTCGATGGTGGACTGGTCACCGACCCAGGTGTCCTGGTCGATCCGCGCCTCGACGGTGACGTGGTCGGTGCCCATCGAGATGGCGGAGATCTTGCCGACGCTCACCCCGGCGACGCGGACATCCTGACCGGTGGTGATCGCGGACGCATCGGTGGTCTCGAACGCGATGGTCCTCTGCGCGGGCGGCCGGACGTAGATGATGCCGAGGACGGCCAGCACCGCGATCGCGATCACGATCACACCGATGCCCAGGGCGGCATCGCTGGACCAGAGCCGGTGCAGCACACCGCCCCGTCGGTTCACTGTGCGCACAGGATCACCTCACTGCCACCGAGGAGGGTGCGGACGTCGCCGGGCAGGGTGGCCCGCCCCCTGCTGCACCGGGTGTCCACGGCGCCGCGGGTCTGGGTGGTCTTCAGACCCGCTAGGGTGTTCGGCATGAGCGTGAACGCGCCGAGGGCGTCGTTCATCGAATGGAAGATGTGCGTGAGCATCACGTCCACGTCGAGGTCGGCGCTGACGCCCAACGAGGCGAGGATCCGTTCGATCGGTTCCAGCAACGCCGGCCCGTAGGTCGCGGTCTTGCCGAACTCGTTGAGCACCTTCATCGCATTGTTGATCGGTGTGTTCACCGCCTGCAGGAAGGCGAGTACGTACTGCGAGCGTCCGCCCATCGAGTCCGCGATCCGCGACATGTTCCGGGTGAGTGTGGAGATCATCGCCTGACGGTCCTTGGCGAACTCCGCGAGCTGCTGTGTGGCGTCGAGCATCGGGGCCAGGCCCGATCCGTCACCCTGCAGCAGGGCGATCGCGTTCGCGCTGAACTGGTTGATCTGCTCGGAGTTCATCGTGGCCAGCACCGGTTGCAGACCGTTGAACAGACCCGTGATGTCGAAGGAGGGAGTGGTCTTGTCGGCCGGGATGGTCGACACCGGACTCCCGGGTGCCGCCCCGGCGGCGACGTCGAGATATCGCACGCCGGTGAGGTTCTGGTACTTGATGGCCAGTTGGGTGGTGTCGGTGAGCCGGTGGCCGGACTCCATGGTGAAGCCCACCCTCACCACCGGTGCGCGACCGGCGGTCCCCTGGACCAGGTCCACGCTGGTCACCTTGCCGATCCGCATGCCGCGGGCACGGACGTCACCGTTCACGTGCAGCCCGGAGGCATCGGTGAACTCGGCGGTGTAGGTGGAGGTCTCGATGTCGTCGACGGGATTGCGCATCGCGTTGACGACGAGGATGAACAACAGGACCGTGACGATGCCGACGGCACCGACCTTGGCGCCCGAGATCAGCGTGCGGGTGCGTGGTGACATCAGCGTTGCCCCTCTCCGGTCGTGGTGGCGCCCATCTTCTGCAGCGGACCCGCGAACGCCGGCATGCTGTCGAGCACGACACGCAGTTGCAGTGTCTTCTGGCGGTCGGTCCCGGTGAAGGCGCCCTGCAGCCCGGCGATCGCCTGGCGGGTCTTGACGACCGTTGCCCCGCCACCGAGCGCGCCGGGGAGCGGTTCCATCAGATACTGGATCAGGGTGACCAACGGCGTGAGCTCGGTGCCATGCGACGCCAGTAGCGCCCCGGCCTTGCCGAAGAGATCGTCACTGGCGACGGTCAGTGAGTCGTCGGTGAGGTCGTGGAACGCCTCGTCGACGCCGCGGGAACCGTCGGGCAGCGTGTTGTACGGGCTCTCGGTGATCGCGTAGAGCCCGATCATGGTCTGCCGGTTGAACGCCGGGAACTCGTCGAGCACATCGTTCATCCGGTGCAGCAGCGTGCTGGGCAGGTTCTGCTGGGTACGGGCGATCTTGTCGGTGACGATCACCCCGGTCTCGATCAGCGGTGCGAGGCCGTTGGCGTAGCGCATCACCTTGTCGAGTGAGGAGATCATCTCCTTGGTCAGGGAACCGTCCACCACGATCGACCCGCGCTCGAGCATGGTCGACATGGTGAAGTCAGGTGCGCTGGTGCGTTCGATCGTCTGACCGTCGCGCAGCGGGGCGCCGCCCTGCCGGGCGACGAGGTTGACCGCGGTGATCCCGAAGTAGTTGGCCGGCCGGAAGTCGAGGTCGAGGTCGTCGGTGAGGGACGAGGCCGCGGCGGCGTCGAGCACCACATCCACCTCGACGGCGTCGGCGGTCGGTGCCACCACCTCGGTGACCTCGCCGATCTCGGCTCCGTGGAGCAGAACCTTGGACCCGGGCTTGATACCCGGACCGAGCGCGGGGACCACGAGATGCACTGCGGTGCCCGTGGGTTCGGTGGCCCTCGGGTACACCACCACGGCGATTGCGACGACGATGGCGATGACGGCGAGCGCGATGGTGCCCGCGAGCGCGAGTGTGCGTAGTTGGCCGCGGCCGTCGCCGCGGAGGAAGTCTTGGCTGGTGAATCCGGACAACTCAACCCCTAAACGGCAACACTGGGTTGAGACCCCAGATCGCCACTGTCATCAAGAAGTTCAGGACGACTATCGCCACCAGGCTCGCGCGGATGGCGCGCCCCGATGCGGCGCCCACCCCTGCCGGACCGCCACTGGCGAAATAGCCGTAGTAGCAATGGATCAGCGTGACCACGGCACAGAAGATCAGCGCCTTCGCGATGGAGGCGATGAGATCCGGCAGCGTGACGAACTGGGCGAAGTAGTGGTCGTAGGTGCCGGCGGGTTGCTCGTGGAAGATCTTGATGATCAGTCCGCCGGTGATGAAGCTGACCACGACGGCCATCAAGTAGCTGGGCAGCACCACGAGCATGCCGCCGACGAGCCGGGTGCCGACCACGAACGGGATGGCGCGCAGGCCCATCACCTCGGTGGCGTCGATCTCCTCGGAGATGCGCATGGCACCGATTTCGGCGGTCATCCGGCAGCCCGCCTGGGCGGCGAACCCGATACCGGTGATGATCGGCGCCACCACCCGGATGTTGCCGAACGACCCGATGATGCCGGTCAATGCACCGAAGCCGAGGAGATCGAAGGCCATGAAGGCCTCGATCGCGACGACCGCTCCCACCGCGATGCCCAGGAAGAACATCAGGCTGACCACGCCGCCGTCGACGATGATCGACCCGCTGCCCCAGGCCATGTCGTTCATGGTCTTCAGGGTCTGCTTGCGGTAGTGCCGGATGGTGGTGGGCAGCAGCGCGAAGGTCTTGCCGACGAAGACGACGATCTGACCGAATTGCGCTGCGGCCGAGACGAGTCCACCTGCGATGGCCTGAGCGGCCCGCGTGACGGGGTTGCCGGGTGCGGCGATCCTGTTTGTGGTCATGCGATCACGCCAGCTGCGCCGGGAAGAACATGGTCTGCAACTGACTCACGGCCAGATTGGTCATGAAGATGCAGAACACGCTGAGGACGACAGATGCGTTGACCGCGTTGGCGACACCCTTGGGACCGCCTTTGGCCTCGAGTCCGCGAAGACTGGCGATGACCACCACGATCACCGCGAAGAGCAACGCCTTGACGACGGAGAAGATGAGATCGGTGGGGGTGGCGAAGGCTCCGAAGGACTGCCAGAAGCTGGCCGGCACCACGTCGTTGACGTTGGCCGAGATCGCCAGCCCTGCTGCGACACCCGAGGCGATGATGATGATGCACAGTGCCGGTGAGATCGCGACCATCGCGAGGAACCGCGGGACGATCAACCGCTGGACGGGGTTGACCCCCATCACGCGCATGGCCTCGATCTCCTCACGGATGGAGCGGGCACCGAGATCGGAGGCGATCGCCGAGGCCGCGGCACCGCTCATCAGTAGGCCGGCGGCCATCGGTGCGCCCTGGCTGACCACCCCGAGTCCACTCGCAGCGCCGGCCAGCGAGTTGGCACCGACCTGGTCCATCACGCCACCGACCTGCACCGACACCTCGGCACCGATCGGTACCGCCATCAGCAGGGCGGGCAGCGCGGTGACCTTGAACAGCTTCCACATCTGTTCGACGACCTCGCCGACGGGCAGGCGCAGGGTGACCGAGTCCAGTACCGAGAACCCGAGCACCTCCATCGCGAGCCGAGCCGACCGGCCGATCGTGTTGACGCTGCGACCGATCCGGTCGATGACCGAATCGGCCACGCGGCCGATCGCGCGCACGACACCGGGAGCCGGTCCGCGCTTTTCGAGCACGCCGACGCTCATTTCCACCTCTTCTCGATTGTGCAGGGAACACCGGTCGGTGCCGCCGGACATGCGGCACCGACCGGCGGTGACTCGCCGTCAGCCCATCACGCGGCGAAGCACCCGACGCATCGTCGGCCCGTACGGCGGATACGTCGCCGCCAGGTCGGGACGACTCTGCTTGCGCAGCACGGCCTTCTGATGGCTGAAGGTGTCGAATCCGTGCTTGCCGTGATAGCGCCCGAGCCCGGATGCCCCTACCCCTCCGAAGGGCAGTTCCGGGACCAGGAGCTGATAGAGTAGGTGATTGATGCCCACCGACCCGGACGAGGTCTGCTCGAGCACCTTGTGCTCGCCGGCGGCCGACCGGGTGAACAGGTAGAGCGCCAACGGCTTCGGACGATCGTTGATGAACTCGACGGCGGCGTCGAGATCGGGTACCGAGATCAGCGGCAGGATCGGGCCGAAGATCTCCTCGCGCATCAGTTCGGAGTCGGGATCGGGGTCGGTGACCAGCGCCGGTGAGATGGTGAGGCGTTCGGCGTCGACCACTCCCCCGTACTGCTCACCGCCGTGCGTCTCGAGGACCCGGGCGAGCCGGTCGAGGTGACGACGGTTGACGATCCGGGTGGTGTCCGCCGCCGCCCGCGCGGGCAGCTCGGTGAGCAGCAGTTCCACCAGACGGGGCCGCGCCGACTCCTCGACGAGGACGTAGTCCGGTGCGATACAGGCCTGTCCGGCGTTGATCGATTTGGCCCACGCGATCCGCCGGGCGGCGATCTCGAGGTCGGCGTCGGCGGTCACGATGGTGGGACTCTTGCCACCGAGTTCCAGTGTGACCGGGGTCAGATGTGTTGCGGCGGCCGCCATGACCGCTCTTCCGACCGTGGTCGATCCGGTGAAGAAGATGTGGTCGAACGCAAACGTCAGCAGTTCACGGTTCACCACGCCGTTGCCGACGACCACGCGGACGGCCTCGGGATCGAGGTAGCGCGGCAGGAGCTCCGCCAGCGAACGGGCGGTGTTGCCGGCGACGTCGGAAGGTACGACGACCGCGGTGTTCCCGGCGGCGAGCGCACTCACCAGCGGCTGCAACGTCAACAGGACGGGGAAGTTCCAGGTACCCAGGATCAGCACCGCACCCCTGGGCTCCGGGAGGGTGAAGGCCTTGCCCGGGGCCGCCGCCGCGCCGGTCGACACCACGGTGGGTGCGATCCAGGTGGGCAGCTCGGCGAGGGTGTGCCGGATCTCGTGGCGCACCGGACCGATGTCGGCCATGAAGGTCGCCATGGCACTGCGACCCAGATCGGCCTCGATGGCCGACGCGAGCTGCGGCTCGCACTCGTCGATGAACCGCAGCAACCCCTCGAGCTGTGCCACCCGCCACGACAACGGTCGGGTGCGCCCGCTCCGGAAGGCGGCACGCACCCGCGCGAACTCGGCCGGCATATCCGGCGAGTGCACGGGAACGCTGGTTTCGGTGAGGGTCATCGGTCACTCCGAGTGGTCGAGGGGGCACACGTCGACGTGTGGGCGGCGCAGCCCTGGACGGAAGGTATCGATCGAACAGGGCGAGCATACAAAGTGTTCAGACGTGATGTCAATCACTTTCACAACAGGCTGCGGTTGTGACCGCCAACACAATTCGGGCTGCCGCCATGTAAGCACCATGAGACAAATTCTGTCAAGCGTCAGCAGTTGGATCGACGTCGACCGTGACCGCCGACCAGAGTTCATACATTTTGTCTGGTCAGACTATCTGGGATAGCGTTCCCACCGTGACCGACCTGCATGAACGCATGAACCCCGACGTGCTCGACATCCGACGCGAGCGCGGCATCGCGTGGCTGACCTTCACCCGGCCCGAAGCCCTCAACTCCTTCGACACACGTCTGCAGCACGCCTTCAGAACCGCCGTGGACGACGTCGCCGCAGACGTCGGCATCCGTTGCGTGGTCATCACCGGAGCCGGTCGTGCATTCTGCGCAGGCGCCGACCTGTCCCTCGACGACCTCGGCCCGGATGTCCGACTCGCCCCGCGCACGGAGGAGGAACTCCGGCTGCGCTACAACCCGGCGGTCAAGACCATCCGGACGATGCCCAAACCGGTCATCGCGGCCGTCAACGGGGCCGCAGTCGGCGTCGGCTGCGCGATCGCGCTGTCGTGCGACGCGGTCGTCGCGGCCGAATCCGCGTCGTTCTCCGTCGCATTCGCGAAGGTGGGGCTCACCCTGGATGCCGGTGCCTCGCTGATGCTCGGCGCCCGGATCGGGCTCGGCCGCACCACACGGATGGCGTTCGACGCCCGCAGTGTGGACAGTTCCGTCGCCGCCGAGTGGGGCATGGTGGACGAGGTGGTCGCCGACGACGAGCTGATCGCGCGGGCGAACCGGCTGGCACAGCGGTACGCCGACGGTCCGACCCAGGCGTTCGCTGCCACGAAGCGCTCGCTCAACACGGCGCTGCTCCCCTGCCTCGACGCGGTCTTCGAAACCGAGATCGCCGGCCAGACGGCTCTGGTCGACTCGGCGGACTTCCGTGAAGGGGTGGCTGCGTTCATGCAGCGACGGACCCCGACCTTCACCGGTTCACCGGCCGGGCCGCGCACCCGGATGTGACCGGCGCGGTCAGCGTCGGCCGTACAGTGCTGCGGAGAGGAACCGGCCGACCAGCTCGGTGACGGTGTCGAGGTCCTGCAGGTGCGCTTCTCCGGCCAGTGCACCGGCCACCGCCCGCTCGATGGTCCACAGGATGGTGGCCGCATATTGCGGCACCGGAGGGCCGGCCGGGGACGCACCCCGTGCACGGTCGGCGGACAGGACGGCCTCGAGGATCGACTCCATCGAGTTCATCGCCGCGAGATACTCCGACCGCAGCTCCGGCATCCGGGGCCAGATGTGGACGGCGTTGCGGATCACCGCACCGAACTGCCGCAGGTCCAGCCATACCCCCACCTGGCCGAGCAACGCGGCGGGGTCGTCACGATCGGTGTCGTCGAAGCTGGCGAATCCCCCGACCACGTCCCTCGCCGCCTCGCGGAAGAGGACGACGAAGGCATCCTCCTTGCTGCGGAAGTAGAAGTAGAACGAGGCACGGGAGATCCCGGCCCGCTCGAGGATCTTCGCGACGCTCAGCTCGGCGAGCGTGTACTCCGACAACAGTTCGCGCATCGCGTCGAGAATCCCCTGCGCGGTGTCCGGCACGGGATCCGGATCCGTCTGCGCGGCAATGACCCCGAGATCGACCGATACGGATTCGATTGTCGCTGCCGACGTCTCGTCGGGTTCGCTCCGGCCACCGTAGATCGCGGCCTCGGTCACCGCCTGCAATGGGGAGACCAGCGAATCCACCGACGGCAGACGGGGATCGAGTTCCCGGGTGGTCACATAGAAGACGCGCTCGGCCGCGCCGACCAGCATCGCGGCGATCATCTCGGCCGGCGGACCGTCCGGTGCGCGACCTTCGGCCCGTTCGAACTCGATCTGTTCGGCGATGGCACCGACGAACCGTGCGAACATCCGCTGCCAGGCCGCGGCCACCGGGGGTTCGGTGTGCATGTGCTCGATCACCGAGCAGATCACCGCGCCGTGCTCCGACCACATCGCCAGGGTGTTCTCCAGGCTCGACCCCATCCGGCGGGCCCGGTCGCGTCCCGGCGAGGTGGACCAGGGTCCCTCTTGCCCGTAGGAGTCGTCGAAGACGCGGCCGAGCAGGGCCACGAGCACGTCATACTTGTTCGCGAAGTAGTGATAGAAGTTCGCCCGCGAGAGTTTGCCCTCCCGCAGGATCTGCGCCACGGTGAGGTCGTTGAGGGTCGTCTCGGCGAGCAGCTTCTCGGTGGCGGCGAAGACCGCCTGCTCGGCCTTCGATCCGCCGTCGAACTCACGGGGCCGACGGCGGACGAACGATCCTTGCGACATATCCGCAGCTTACAGCATGTATGGACACATCGTCTGTTCAGCGGACGCGCGTCGCGTCTGCCGCGCCGGCGGAGACCGCCGCGAGCAGCGCCTCGTCGAACTCGTCGGGCAGCTCCAGCATCGGATAGTGCCCACAGTCGAATTCGACCAGGGTGCTGCCGAGCCGCTCGCGCACCCAGCGCGCGCCGCGCACCGACAGGGCCGGGTCGGCGGTCCCGACGAGCGCGGTCACCGGAACCCCGATCGCACCGAGCAGATGGGTCTGATCGGTGCACAGCAGGGTCCGCATGGCCGCCTGCCCCGCCCAGGTCGGCGTCTGCAACGAGATCCGGTGCAGCCAGTCCAGCGTGGCCGGCGGCGGTGCTTGCTTGAACGGATCACCGACTGCACTGCGACGCAATGCGATACGGTCGGCGTGCTCGGCCGCCAGGATGGCCGGGAGCGGCTGGTCGGCGGGTATGCCGAACGGGAAGTCGGCGGTGCGCGAGGCCGATACGCCGTTGGACGCCACCATCACCAGGGCCGCCACCAGGTCGGGCCGGTCATGGGCGACCCGCAGGCCGACCATGCCGCCGAGCGACCATCCGACGACGGTCACCCGATCGAGGCCGAACGCGGTCACCACGTCGACGGCGTCGGCGGCAAGGCGATCGATACCGTACCCGTCCAACGGCGCCTGGGAACGGCCGTGCCCGCGCTGATCCATGGCCAGCGCCCGGTGGCCGGCGCGGGCCACCACACCGAGCTGCCGGTCCCAGACCTCGCCGCTGAGGCTCCACCCGTGGATGAACAGCACGGCCGGTCCGGATCCGAGTTCACGGACGTTGATCTCGACGCCGTCACCGGTGAGGATCGTCCGCTGGGTCATCATCTCGGTTCTCCCGTCACGGCGTCCTCGACGACGTCGGTGTCGATGCCGGTGTCGATGCCGGTGTGGAAGGTCGCCACCTCGGCGCCCGTCTGCCGAGGGGTGCGGTAGCCGTTCACGGGGTGCTCGGTGTCGGCGTATCCGAACGAGATCGCCAGGAGCACTTGCCGTTCGGCCGGAAGGTCGAGATGCCGGCGCAACAGCGGTGCGGCCGTCGCGATCGCGGCCTGAGGGATCGCGGCGATCCCGCGCGCCTGGGCGGCGAGCAGGAACGTCGAGACGAACAGCCCGCAGTCGACCGCTCCATAGGTTCCCAGGTCGCGTTCGGTGGTGAGGACGGCGACGTGCGGTGCGTCGAAGAAGTCGACGTTGCGCAGGGCCTGTCGCGCCGAGGCGGCCCCATCTCCCTTGGCGATGCCGATGCTCTCGTAGAGCTGCCATCCGCTCGCCCGCCGCCGCTCGGCGAACACCCCGTCGTAGGTCGCGGGGAACTCGATGTCCGGCGCGGGAGGCGCCCCGGCCTCGATGCTCGTCCGCAGCGCCGCACGCAGCCGATCGGTCTCCGACCCCACGGTGACGTGGAGGTGCCAGGGCTGGGTGTTGCACCACGACGGCGTCCGCCGCGCCGCATCCAGGATCCACTCGATCTCCTCCCGCGGAACGGGATCCGGGCGGAAGGCCCGGCAGCTCCATCGGGTGGACAGGAGGTGCAAGAGCGATTCGGAGGCAGGGATGTCGACGGCGTCGCCGACGCCGGAGGGAAGGTCCATACATGCGGCCATACATAGAGTGTAGACATACTGTTCAGTCGGGTCTACCCTCCGATGTAACGGCCATCACAAGCCGATCGCGAGAATCCCGGAGCCAGGAGTCGACATGACAAGTACCCCGACCAGTTCGCGCCCGCCGACCTTCGACGGTGACCTCGACGTCCCGCCAGGACTCCCGCGCGGTATCGATCTCGGCCGAATCGCGAACAAGGACAAGGCGATCGCCATGTACGGCCGCCCCCTCGTCGAACAGCTGACCGATCACGCGCTCCTTGCCGACGACTACGCCTACCAGGCGATGCTCGACTTCAAGGACAAGGACAACGGTGTCAGCTGGCGCACCTTCGATCACGCACTCGACCACGGGATCGATGCCGTCGACGATCCGACTCCCGGTCTCGTCGCGATCTTCGAGCAGCTCGACCACATCCCGGAGTGGGTCGACCTCGACCAGCTCTATCGGGGTGCGGTGGCGTTCTGGCGGGCCGGTCCGATCGTCCCGCCGGTGCTCGCCTGGGGTGCGATCGCGGGCGGCTTCTCGATGTACAGCGCCACCCGCCCGGTGCTGTTCAGCGGACGGCTGCGCAAGGCCGACAAGGTCGGCACCCGATTGATCGAGAGCTTCCGCTACGTGGTGGCCGCCTACACCCCCGGCGGGATGGGGCGATTCGAGGAGGGCTTCCGGCTCACCGCGAAGGTCCGGATGATCCATGCCGCGGTCCGCCACAGCCTCAGCCGGTCCGACGCGTGGGATTGGGCGAACTGGGGTATCCCGATCAACAACCTCGACTCGATGGTCACGCAGTCCGGCCAGTTCGGCGTCAAGTTCATCGACGCGGTCCAGGCGTCCGGGATCCGCTACAGCGACCGGGAGATCGAGGACATCATCGCGCTCAGCCGCTACGTCGGCCACGTGATCGGGGTGCCGGCCGAGATCCTGCACACCGACTATGCCGACGCGCGACGCAAGACCGCGCTGCACACCCTGCTCGAACTGCCGCCGGACGACCTGTGCCGCGACGTGGTCCACTCGATCGTCGAGTACAGCATCGAGAACCCGCCCGGCGACGTCGAGGTCCTGCCCGCCCCGATCGCCTCGTTCATGACCGACGAACGGCGCCTGAAGCTCGCCTACGGCCTGCTGCACTCCTGGATTCCGGGCGATGTCATGGATGCACTCGGCGTGGAGAAGACCGCGTGGCGGCACATCCTGCCCACGATCCGGCCGTTGGTGTCGGTGGCCGACCGCATCGGCCGGCTCCTCCCGCATGACGACGAGGCCACCGCCTTCGGGATCCTGCGGCAGTTCAACGATGCCATCAAGCTGCCGGACGGCGCGAACAAGGCCATGGCCGTTGCCAATCCGGACGAGGTACTCGCCGACGTCGCGGACAACAAGGGCGGTATGCCCGTGGTGGCCGGGCGGCCGCACTGATCATCGTCGGCCCCGACGTCCAGAACACACAGACGTCCAGAACACACAGACGTCCAGAACACACAGGCGACGCGGCGGCGCCCACCCGGAATTCGGGTGGGCGCCGCCGCGTGATCTCGATGGCCCTCAGAGACCCAGTGAGCGGCCGACGATCTCGCGCATGATCTCGTTGGTCCCGCCGTAGATCCGCTGCACGCGGCAGTCGCGCCAGCGTCTGGCCACCTCGTACTCCTCCATGTAGCCATAGCCGCCGTGGATCTGCAGACAGGCGTCGAGTGCCTCGAATTCCAGTTCGGTGGTGGCGAACTTGGCCCCGGCGGCCTCGGCTGCGTCGAGTTCCCCGGCGTCGTGGGCCTCGATACACCGATCGACATAGACCCGTGCCATCGCCACCTTGGTGGACAGTTCGGCCAGCCGGAAACGGTTGGCCTGGAAGCTGCCGACCGGCCGGCCGAAGGCGGTGCGTTCACGGCCGTAGTCGACCGCGGTGGTGACGGCGTACTCGGCGCTCGCCACCGCCACCACCGCCATCGACAGGCGCTCCTGCGCGAGATTGCCCATCAGATAGTGCAGACCACGCCCGGGTTCACCGAGGACGTCGGCATCGGGGACGTGGACGTCGTCGAAGTACAGTTCGGCGGTGTCCTGCGCACGCCGGCCGATCTTGTCGAGCTTGCGGCCCCGCCGGAACCCGACCTGGCCGTCGGCGACGACGAACAATCCGTAACCGCCACCGTCGGATTCGGGGATGCGGGCGGCGACGATCACCAGGTCGGCCTGGATACCCCGCGTGACGAAGGTCTTGGAACCGTTGAGCCGCCACCCTTTTCCGTCGCGGACCGCCGTGGACCCGATGGCGCGCAGGTCCGACCCGGTTCCCGGTTCGCTCATCGCGATCGCGATCGCGGTGTCCCCCGCGGTGATCCCCGGAATCCAGCGTTGCCGTTGCTCCTCGTCGGCGATGTCGAGGTAGTACGGGAGCACGATGTCGTTGGTGAGCGAGAACCCGTCGCCGACCGCACCGGTGCGCACCATCTCCTCGTTCAGCACGGCGTTGAAGCGGAAGTCGCGGGTGCCGGTGCCGCCGAGCGCCTCCGGCGCGGCGAACCCGACGAAGCCCTGCGCGGCCGCCCGGGACCAGAACTCGCGGTCGACGAAACCCTGGGACTCCCACTTGTCGGTGTGCGGCACTGCCTCCTTGATCAGGAACGCGCGCACCGATTCCCGGAACTGAACGTGCTCGGTGTCGAAGATCGTGCGCCTCATCCGCGCAACCCCATCGACTTGCCGATGATCTCTTTCATGATCTCGCTGGTACCCCCGTAGATCCGCTGAATCCGGGCGTCGACATAGGCACGGGAGATGGGGTATTCGGCCATGTAGCCGTAGCCGCCGAACATCTGCAGGCATGCGTCGACCACACGTCCCTGGACCTCGGTCGCGGCCAGTTTGGCCATCGCCGCCCGATCGGCGGTCAGCTCACCGGCCACATGCTCACGCAGGCAGTCGTCGACGAAGGCACGCACCACCTCGGTCTGCACGTGGGCGTCGGCGAGGGTGAATCGGGTGTTCTGGTTGGCCGACAACGGTTTCCCGAACGCCGTGCGCTCCCCCACGTAGACGGTGGCGAGCCGGACGGCCCGGATGGCGGCGGCGGTGCTGGCCACCGCGATGGTCAGCCGCTCCTGAGGCAGGTTCGACACCAGGTACCGGAAACCTCCTCCGGGCTCACCGAGCAGATCACCCACCGGCACACGGCAGTCGGTGAAGTTCAGTTCGGCGGTGTCCTGCGCGTGCATACCGATCTTGGCCAGGTTGCGGCCCCGTTCGAAACCGGGTGTGTCCCGCTCGACGACGAGCAACGACAGTCCCGCGTGGCGGTCGCCGTCGGCGGTGGTGCGGGCGGCGACGATCACCAGATCGGCGTTGATTCCGTTGGAGATGAAGGTCTTCGCCCCGTTGAGCACGAAGTGGTCGCCGTCGCGGACCGCGGTGGTGGTGATCCCGGCCAGGTCCGAGCCGGTTCCGGGTTCGGTCATCGCGATACCGGCGATCAGTTCGCCGGAGGCAAGGCCGGGCAGCCAGCGCGCGGCCTGGTCGTCGGTGGCGTAGCGCAGGAAGTACGGCACGCAGATGTCGTTGTGCAGGTTGACCCCGAAGGACATCACCCCCGCATCGGCGACCTCCTCGGCGATGATCGCGTTGAACCGGAAGTCGTCGACACCACCGCCGCCGTGCTCCTCGCCGATCGCCATGCCGAGGAATCCGTGGGAGCCGGCTGCGGTGAACCGGTCGCGGGGCACGATCCCGTCGACCTCCCATCTGTCGTAGAAGGGGGTCACCGAGTCGTCGAGGAAGCGGCGGAAGCTCTGCCGGAACTGCTCGTGCTCGTCGTCGTAGACACGCCGGTGGGTGCGGGTCGGTGATGCGGTGATGCTCATGGTCGCCGATCTCTCGTTGCGGTACAGGCCGATTCCCGGGCGGGGAGGCCGATTCGGGGACTCCCGGCGGCACTTCCGCCGGGTCCGTGATGTCCGGTCGGACCGACCGATATGTGATTGACACCACGTCTGAACAGATTGTATGGTCTGCTGTATGGCCGAGTCCAGACCCCATCCCACATTTCCGCTCCGGGGCGGTCAGCCCGCCGGCGCCTTCCGCCCGACCCCCGACTTCACCGACGCCGAGCTGAGCGCCGCGATCGCCGACGCGAATCTGCCGATCCTGCTCGGTTGCCTGGCCCTGATCACCGGCGACGACACGTGGATCGAGGCACCGTTCCTCCCCACCCCGCCACCGGATCTCGGTGATCACGACGGCGGCGGGCTCGACGAGCGGACCGCCGCCACCATCCGCGACGCCGCGACGACGCTGCTGCGCGGCTGGCGCGACGGAGCACTCACCCTCGCCGATTCCCCGGCGCCGGAGCGCCTCTCCCACGTCCTGGCCACGATGCTCGGCGACCGGGTCCCGGACGAGTACGGACAGTTGCTCGCCGAGGAGATGGGTCTCGCACCCCGGCACACCGAGCCCACGCGATCTCCGGCGCCGGGCTTCCATGTGGTGATCATCGGCGCGGGGATCTCCGGTCTGGCGATGGCGGTCCGTCTCGGACAGGCCGGCATCGACTACACCGTCGTCGACAAGAACGCCGACGTCGGGGGAACCTGGCACGAGAACATCTATCCCGGGTGCGGGGTGGACACCCCCAGTCACCTCTACGCCCTGTCCTTCGATCCCACGCCGGACTGGTCGACCTATTTCGCACCGCACGACGAGCTGGCCCGCTACTGGCACGACCTCGCCGAACGCCATGGCGTGCTGCCCCGCACCCGCCTGCGCACCCGCGTACACGAGGCCCGGTTCGACGAGGCCACCTCACGCTGGGAGGTGACGGTGGGTCCCGCCGACGGCGACACCCCCACCGACACGATCGTCGCCGACGTGGTGGTCAGCGCCGTCGGCCTGCTCAACCAGCCGAGCACCCCCGACATCCCCGGACTCGACGACTTCGCCGGGCCGACACTGCACACCGCGCGCTGGGATCCGTCGCTGGACCTGACCGGAAAGCGGGTCGGGGTGATCGGAACCGGCGCCAGCGCAATGCAGTTCGTTCCGGCGGCGTCGGAGGTGGCACAGCAGGTGACGGTGTTCCAGCGGACCGCCCAGTGGGCCATGCCGCATCCGTTGAAGGGCGCCGAGGTCGCGGAGTCCACCCGATTCCTGTTCGCACACGTGCCGTACTACCTGGCGTGGTACCGCGCCCGCCTGTTCTGGCGGATGGGCGACAAGGTGTGGAAACTGCTCCAGGTCGATCCCGCGTTCCCGCATCTCGGTCGCGCGGTGAACAAGGCCAACGACCGTCTGCGCGCGATGCTCACCGCATACATCGAACAGCAGCTCGCCGGTCATCCCGAACTCCTCGAGCACAGCGTGCCCGACTACCCGCCGTACGGAAAGCGCCTGCTCGTCGACGCCGGCTGGTTCTCGACCCTGACCCGGGAGAACGTCGACCTGGTGACCGACGCCGTCGACACGATCACCACCAGCGGTGTCCGGACCGCCGACGGGACCACCCACGATCTCGACATCCTGGTGTTGGCAACCGGTTTCCGGGCCGTCGACGTCCTCGATTCGCTGACCGTGCGCGGCCGTTCCGGGCAGACGCTGCGCGAGGTGTGGGGCGCCGGCGACGGTCGCGCGCATCTGGGTATCTCGGTCCCGGGCTTCCCCAACTTCTTCTGCCTCTACGGCCCCAACACCAACACCGGGCACGGCGGCACCGTGATCGCCGGCACCGAGATGCAGGTCCAGCACATCACCGCCCTGATCAGCACGATGATCGATCGGGACGTCGCCACCGTCGAGGTCCGTCAGGACGCCCACGATGCCTACAATGCCGAGCTCGATACCGCTCTGGCACAAACAGTCTGGGACTTCGGTGGCACCACCACCTACTACCGCAACGCCGGCGGACGCATCGTGACCAACAGTCCGTGGCGCTACGTCGACTACTGGCGCCGTGTGCACACTCCACAAGACGAGCACTACACCCTGACCCCGCGGATTCCCGACGACGCGGCGTCTGATCGCTCGCCCGGGGTCACCGCCTCGGCATCGTCCTGACCTGCCAGATCGCAATCCCCTTCCCAGACAGGTGGTCCACATGTCACAGACAACCGAAGCGCCCACTCCCACAGCGGCACCCGGGATCGCCGCGGCGACCCTTCCGGACGCCTTCGCGGCGACCGTCCGATCCCGACCAGATCAGCAGGCGCTCATCGCCTTCGGCGAGAACCGGTCGCTGACCTGGGCGCAGTACGCAGCCCAGGTCGAGCAGTTCGCCGGTGGCCTCGCAGGACTCGGCGTCACCCGTGGCGACACCGTCGCGATCATGCTGCCCAACAGCCCCGAGTTCCACATCGCCGACATGGCGGCACTGCACTTGGGCGCCACCCCGTTCTCGATCTACCTGACCTCCGCACCCGAACAGATCTCCTTCCTGTTCGACAACGCCGACAATGCCGTGGTGATCACCACCAGCCACTTCCTCGACGTCCTGGGTCGGACCGCGACGCCGGGGCTGCGGAGTGTTGTGGTGCTCGACTCGCCCGACACCCCGCTCCCCGGCCACGTCGGCAACGCGGCCGTCATCGGCCTCGAGCGGTTCGTCGGCGCACGACCGACCACCTTCGACTTCGAGACCACCTGGCGCGCGGTGCAGTCCACCGACCTGGCCACCTTGATCTACACCTCCGGCACCACCGGTGACCCCAAGGGCGTGGAGCTGACGCACGCCAACCTCATGTTCGTGATGCACACCTGCAATCTGCGGTTCCCCTTCGCCACCGACGGTGCCGCGATCTCCTACCTGCCGACGGCCCACGCCGCCGATCGTGTGTTCTCCCACTACCTGGCGACGGTCACCGGTTGGCCGATCACCACCGTCGGCGATGCCGGCGCGGTCTTCGCCGCGGTGGCCCAGGCCCGGCCGTCATGGTTCCTGGGCGTCCCCCGGATCTGGGAGAAGCTCCGTGCCGGGCTCCTCGCACGGTTCAACGACCTTCCCGACGCCGCCCGCACGGCCACCCTGGTTGCGCTCGAGGCGGCAACCGAGAAGGTGCGTACCGAACAGGCGGCAGGCGAGGTCGCCGACGATCTCGCCGCCGCCGTCTCCGCCGCCGACGCGGCGATCTTCGCCGGCCTGCGCAGCCAACTCGGACTGGATCGGGTCGCGCTGCTGATGACCGGAGCCGCGCCGATCGCACCGGCAGTCCACGAGTTCTACCTCGCCCTCGGCCTCCCGCTACAGGAGGGTTTCGGGATGTCGGAGACCAGTGCGCTGGGCTTCACCAACATCCCCACCGACATCCGCGTCGGCAAGGTCGGGCCGGCCCAGCCCGGCACCGAGGCGAAGCTCGCCGACGACGGTGAGCTGCTGCTGCGCGGACCGCACGTGATGCGCGGCTACCGCAAGGCCCCGGAGAAGACCGCCGAGGCCATCGATGCGCACGGCTGGTTGCACACCGGCGACATCGCGACGATCGACGACGACGGCTGGGTCAGCATCGTCGACCGGAAGAAAGAACTGATCATCAACGCGGCCGGGAAGAACATGTCACCGGTCAACATCGAGGGCAAGCTCAAGAGCGCGTCGCCGCTGATCGGCCAGGCCTGCGTGATCGGCGACCGTCGGCCCTACAACGTCGCACTGCTCGTCCTCGATCCCGACGCCGCGCGAGTGTTCGCGCAGCAGAACGGGATCGACGACGATTCGACCGCCGCACTCGCCGAGCATGCGGCATTGGGCCGGGCGGTCGCCGACGCCGTCGCCGAGGCCAACACGCACCTGTCGCGGGTCGAACAGATCAAGTCCTACCGCATTCTCGGCACCGAATGGCTACCCGATTCCACCGAGCTCACGCCGACGATGAAGCTCCGGCGTCGGGGCGTGACCGACAAGTACGCCGACGTGATCGAGGAGCTGTACCGCCCGCGGACCTGAGGCACGAGACCCCGCCGCCGAACGACACGATCCCGGCCGTCAGGACTTCGGTTCGACGGCCGGGATCGTTGCCGTGTGCACCAGTGCCGGCTCCGCGGCACCCGGCAAGAAGGCGGGCAGCACAAAGGTGCGCAACATATCCCGGTGAGCGGGATCGTCCGGCCGGTCGAAGTCGAGTCGGCCGACCAGGATGAACTGCAGCAGCGCGATCCACTCCGCCATCCTGGCGGGATCGATGTCGTCGCGGATCTCCCCACGCTCGATCGCCTGGGTCAGGATCGGATCCCACATCTCTGCGGTGAGCCGGGCGGCGAGACCCGAACTGCCGATGAGGGGTTCGGCCATCTGCATGTGTTCGGGACTGACCAGGATGCGGATCATCGGATCGCGCCGACCACGGTCGACGAGGAAGATCAGTCCCTCGACGAGCTGGTCGGCGAAGGTGGGCTGGGCCAGGATGAACTTGCGCGCCTTGGCGAAGAGCATCCGGGAGCGTCGTTCGATCAGTGCCGAGATCAGCGAATCGCGGTCGCCGAAATACCGATAGACCGTCGGGCGTGAGACACCTGCCTCACGCCCGATGTCGTCCATCGTCGTCTTCGACAACCCATAGCGGTCGAACACCTTCTCCGCCGCGACCATGATCTGCTCGCGCGCCTCGACGATGTCACCACTCAATACGTTGCCGGTCTTTCGCCGCGCCACTTCCACCTCCGACTACCCGTCGAACTCGATGATACAAGAGACGGGTTGCGTCGGATGTCCGGCCAGCGACCGTAACCCGTCGTCAGCGCACCTTCTCGTAGCGGGACTCGACGTCCTTGTACTCGTCTCGGATGACCGTCTTCGCGATCTTGCCGCTGGGCAGCCGCGGCAGCGGATCCTGGCGGATCACGACGTAGCGCGGCACCTTGAAGTCGGCGAGGACCTGCTCACAATGGGAGACGATGGTGGCCGCGTCGACCTCCTTGGACACGGTGACGATGGCAGCCGGGGTCTCCCCGAACCGGTCGTCGTGTGCGGCGATCACCGCGACCTCCTCGACACCGTCGATCGCACCGATGGCGATCTCGAGCTCGACCGGGGAGATGTTGATGCCCCCGGAGATGATCAGGTCCTTGAGCCGGTCGACGAACTGCACGCGGCCCTCGTCGTCGCTCACACCGAGGTCACCACTGTGCAGCCAGCCGTCACGCAGTGCCTGCGACGTCGACTCGGGGTCGTTCCAGTATCCGGGCGTGACGCCCGGTCCGCGGACGACGAGCTCGCCCTCCTCGCCCGGAGCGGCCGGCGTGCCGTCCGCCCCGAAGACCTTGACCTCGGTGAAGATCGAGCCGGTGCCGCAGCGATCGGGGAACTCCAGTGCCTCCTCGCGGATGGTCGCGGTGGCCACGCCGCCGGCCTCGGTCATGCCGTAGATCTGGCGCAGCAGCACACCCTTGCCGGCCCACCGTGCGAGCAGCTGGGTGGGCACCGCGGCGCCACCGACGATCGCGGTCTTGAGTGCGGACAGGTCGGCATCGGCGAATTCCGGTGCGCGCGAGATGGCCTCGAAGATCAGCGGGACACCGAAGATCGCCTCCACCGCATGCTGCTCGAGCAGTTTCACCGCATTGGACGGATTGAGCTCGGGCTCGACCACCAGGGTGCCGCCGAGCACGGTGGTGATCAGCAGACCGTAGACCAGCCCCGGCGTGAACGCGAGCGGCAGCACCAGCAACGTGGTGGCCCCCGGACGGAAGCCCTCCTCGGTGAGGGTGTTCTCCAGCACGATCGACAGCAGCGTCCGATTGGTGAGGATGACCCCCTTCGACAGTCCGGTCGAGCCGCTGGTGAACAGCACCGCGGTCGGCTCGTCGGGTTCACGATCGACGCGGAAGTCGTCGGCGTCAGCGGAACGCAATCGGTCGAGCTCGGCATAGGTGAGCACCGAGAACGACTCGCCGATCGCCGCGGTGTCCTCGGCGAGCTGCTCGAAGCCCGGCGCCACGATCACCACACCGATGCCGGCGTCGTCGGCGATCTTGCGCAGCTCGGCGGGCTTGTAGCGACTGTTCAGGGGCACGAGGACGCCGCCGGACTTGAGTACACCGAGCGCCGCGACCGGCCAGGTCAGGGAGTTGGGGCCGAGCAGCCCGACCCGGTCACCGGGTGCCACACCGAGGTCGGTGACCAGATGTCGGGCGATCTGGCTGCTCCAGTCGCGAAACCCGCGGTAGCTCAACTGCTCGTCGGCGAACACCAGTGCGGTGGCGTCACCTTTCGTCCGTGCCCACCAGTCGAGGGCCTTGCCGATGGTAGCGGTCATGATGTCTCTTTCGATCGGGGAATTTCACCTAATACCAATAGGATAAATCGGACAGCCGCCGCCACGGGCCGATTCTGCCGAATCGGTTGCCGCCAGGGGAGAAACCCGGCGATCACACCGATCCGGCACGCCCCTGGGCGACGAGCTTCTTGGTCTCGCGCCGGAAGACCTGGTTGGCGATCTCGTTGCGACCCAACAGCATCTCCCCGGCGTCGGCGCTGCCGAGGCCGCGCTGGGAGTCACGCAGCAGCGGGAAGTCCTCCTGGTGCAGGACGGCCAACAGGATCTCCCAGTTCTTGTTCCAGATCCGTTCCCACTTCTCCTCGGACATCCCACTGTTCTCGACCGTGGGCACCATCAGACGCTGCTCCATCCGGGACTTGGTGGGATCGGTCGGGTGCGGCCGGAAGGTCAACAGCTGGAAGTGATCCGGCTGCCGGAGCAGGGTGCTGTTGGGGAGCAGGAAGTGCGTCTCGGTGACGTACTTGTCGAGCGGACGATCGCCGGGATCCTCTTCGAGGAAGCGGTCGATCGACTTGCGCGGGGCGATGAACCGGCAGTGCCGACCGAAGTCCTCGAAGGCCATCACGTTGGTGTGGATGATCTTTCCGGCGGTGTTCGGATGGGCGTACTGGATGTGATAGCCGTCCAGGAACGCGTCCTGCATGATCTTCCAGTTCGTCGGCTCGTCGAAGCCTGCCGCCCGGTAGCAGACCAGCTCGTCCATCCGGTAGTCGGCGAGGATGCCGTCCATCTCCGGACCGAGCCATGCCGCGACGTCGATCTGCGCCTGGGCGTTGTCGACGACCCAGATGAACCCGTGTCGCTCCTCGGTCGGGATCTCGATCAGCCCGTGCTCACGACGGTCGACCTCACCGAAGGTGGAGTCCCGGGTGATGGTCCGCAGGGAACCGTCGGGATCGTACGACCAGCGGTGATACCCGCAGGAGAAGATGCGGCACCGCCCCTTCTCCTTGCCCTCCAGCAGGGCACCGCGGTGACGGCACAGATTGACGAAGGACCGGACGCCGCCGTCCTTCTGCCGCACCACGATGATGTTGTTGCGGGGCATCTGCACGGTGACGAAGTCGTTGGGGCGCGCCAGTTCCGAACCGTGCGCCACGATCGACGGGACGCGACCGAAGATGTGATCGCGCTCGTCTTGCGCGAGCACGGGGTCGGTGTACTCTCCCGGTTCCACCGGGATGATCTCGTCGAACTTGTCGGTGGTCTCGTTGCGCAGGAGTTCCAGCGCGCGCCGGATGCGGTCCTGCCGTGGCAGCGATGTGGTCATGGGGTCCTCCGATGGAGCTGGTGACTGCCGGGTGGGACGCCCGGGGGATCCGCGCGTCCCACCCGTACAACTAAACCTAACGCATGAAGGTTTATTCGGCAACGGCCGGGCTCAGGACTCCGGCGTGAAGACGATCGGCATCCGCACGCAACCGCGCACCTGGCTGGCATGGAAGACCGGCGGATCGGAGTCGACCAGTCGGTAGTCGGGAATCCGCCGATGCAGTTCCTCGAGGGCGATGGTCAACTCGATCCGGGCCAGATGCGATCCGAGGCAGCGATGGTTTCCGCCACCGAAGGACAAGTGCCGGTTCGGCTTCCGGGTGACGTCCAGCGAATCCGGGTCGTCGAACTCCCCGGCATCACGATTGGCCGAGCAGAGCATGAGGATCAGCTGTTCACCCGCCGCGATCGTCTGCCCACCCAGCACCACGTCGCGGGTCGCACGGCGTCCCGGCACCACCGCCGCCTCGATCCGGAGGATCTCCTCGACCGCGCTCGGGATCATCGTCGGATCCGCGATCAGCTCGGCCCGCTGCTCGGGATTGTTGACCAGGTGCACGATCGCCCACGCGAGCGATCCCTGGACCGTGTGGAGCCCGGCGATCAGCAGCAGGAAGAACATCCGGTTGAGTTCTTCGTCGGTCAGCAGCCGCGTACCGTCGGCGAGTTCGACCTCGGTGTGGATCAGCGTCGAGGTGATGTCGTCACCGGGATTCGCCCGCCGCTCGTCGACCATCTTCTGGAAGTAGCCGAGCATCTGCATCCCCGCGATCGCCCGCGCCTCCAGCGATTCCTGCTCGGTGCCACCGGGTTTGCCGAACAACACGACGTCGGTGGCCTCGGTGAACAGCGGGGCGTCGGAGATCGGCCAGTCCATCAGGGCCAGGAAGATCCGTGCCGGCAGCTCGTGGGCGAACTCGGCGATGTACTCCGCCTCGCCCGTGGCCCCGAACCCGTCGATCAGGTCGTTGACCACGTCACGGATGTCGTCGGTGAGCTTCTTCATCCGCGCCGGCCCGAACAACGGCTGCAACGCCTTGCGATAGCCGGTGTGCTCGGGCGGGTCGAGTTCGATCGGGATGAACTTCCCGAACGCCTCGTTGGTGACGAGATTGTTGGGGTAGCTGGAGAAGGTCTCCGGATCGCGGAGCACCTCGTGGATCTCGTCGTAGCGGGTCACGATCCAGTGGCCACCATATGCGGTCGAGTAGACGACCGGCCCCTTGGCGGCCAGTTCGGCGGCGCGCTCCTGGAAGTGGTCCACCGGAGCGGCCAGACTCTGGTCATAGACGTCGAAGTCGACGGTGACGTCGTCACGCGAGCGTTGGGCTGTTGTCATGATTGTTCCTCGGTGAGCTGATGGGATGGACGCAGCGTCAGGGCACGCTCGGGACACAAGGACGCCGCCTCGAGCGCGAGACGCTCCTCATCGGGCGTCAGATCTCGTTCCGGCACAACCGGATCACCCTGATCTTCGCAGTCGATCAGGTCCGGTGCGACGCCGTAACACAATCCATGCCCCGCGCAGGCGGTCCGGTCGACGGTGAGCACGGTCGGTGGGGACGAGACCATGGCTCAGGCGTTCGGGTTCTTCTGATCGAGATCCTCCGCGAACCACATCCCGACGCGTGAGAGCGTGCCGCCGTCGGTGGAGCCGATGGTGGCGCCGGAGATGTAGGCCGAGTCGTCGGAGGCCAGGAACAATGCCACCTTGGCGTTGTCGAGCAGTGACGGCGGGCGGTTGAGCTTCAGCGGGATCGGCGAGACGAACGGATCCCACGGGCCGGAGACCTCCTCGTAGGACTGCCCGACGACCGGGGATCCGGCCGGCATCAGGAAGTTCGGGGACATGCCGTGGGTCGGGGCGAGTGCGTTGACCCGGATACCGAACGGCCCGAGTTCCAGGCTGAGGCCGCGGACCAGACCGTTGACGCCGGCCTTGGTGGCGCTGTACAGCGCGATGTCGTGGTAGGCCACCTGCGATGCGGCCGAGGAGGTGGCCAGAATGGTGCCACCCCCGTTGGCCTTGAGCGCCGGGACCGCGGCCTGCGCGGTGTAGATGACGCCGCTGAGGTTGACGCCGAGGACCTGGTTCCAGTCATCCTCGGTCAGATCCTCGAACAGCACCTGCTCGCCGCCGGCGACAGTGGGAACACCACCGCGGGAGACGATTCCGGCATTGGCCCAGGCGATGTCGAGCTTGCCGAACTTCTCGACGGTCTCGTCGACCGCCGCCTGGATCTGCGACTTCTGGGCCACATCCGCGACGATCGCGATGGCCTCGCCACCCTGCTGTTCCACCAGTTTCGCGGTCTGCTCGGCGCGATCACCGTCGATGTCGACGACGGCGATCTTGGCGCCCTCGGTCGAGAACAGCTGGGACGCCTGACGACCCAGTCCCGAACCGGCTCCGGTGATGAGTGCGACCTTACCCTCAAGCTTCATGTGATTGGACTTCCTCGCTCGTGAATGCGGCAGGGCCTCTGACGATCTGGGCCGTCGACAGTAGTGATCCGTGCCGGGTCTGTCGGGAAGCCGAACCGGAAGACTCCGAGATGTGATGTCGGCCACCCGATTCCACGGTAGAGGGCTTTACATGAGACGTCAAGCGATATTTGTCAGCAGTTTCGGCGGCGCGCGAACCCATGAGACGAGCAACGCCCCTGGCCGTGGATGTCTGAGATCATCCACGGCCAGAGGCGTTTTGGGTTCCTCGTGGTACGTCGCCCGACGTGCGGCTACTGGGGTTGCGGCGCCGGGAAGTGCACGGTCTTGGTCTCGAAGAACTCCTCGAGACCCTCCGGACCGCCCTCACGGCCGATGCCGGACTGTTTGTACCCGCCGAACGGGAGCGTGAAGTCGAGGACGGTGGTGTTGACGTTCACGGTTCCGGTTCGGATACGCTGCGCCACTGCGAATCCATGCTCCTCGTCGCCGGCGAACACCGCTCCCGACAGGCCGTAGATCGAGTCGTTGGCGATCGCCACGGCATCGTCCTCGTCCTCGTAGGTGATGATCGAGATGACCGGACCGAACACCTCCTCCTGTGCGATCGTCATGTCGCTGCGGACGTTGTCGATCAGCGTCGGGCGGACGAAGAACCCGGTGTCGCCGAGTCGGTCGCCGCCGTAGACGACGGTCGCACCCTCGGCCTTGGCCGAGGCGATGTAACCCTCCACCCGTTCACGCTGACGTTCGGAGGTCAGCGGCCCGAGGAAGTTGGTCTGCTCCCACGGGTTGCCCATCGGGATCATGTCCAGGGCTGCCGAGTAGGCCGCGACGATCTCGTCATGTCGCTTACGCGACACCAGCACCCGGGTCAACGCAACGCATGCCTGACCCGATTGCATACAGCCGCCCATCGGCAGGGCGGCCATCACGGTGTTGAGGTCTGCGTCGTCGAGGATGATCGCAGCGGACTTGCCGCCGAGTTCCAGCGACACCTTCGCGACACGCTCGCCGGCGAGGCTCATGATGCGGCGCCCGGTGGCGGTGCTCCCGGTGAAGGTGATGTGGTCGACCCAGGGATTGGTCACCAACTGCTCCGAGACGTCGCGGTCGGCGACAAGAACACTCAGAACGCCTTCGGGCACTACGCCTTCGGCTACGAGATCGCCGACCACGTCGGCGAACACCGACGGTGACAGTGGCGCTTCCGGGGCGGTCTTGAGCACCACCGAGCATCCGGCCGCGAGCGCGGGGATCACCTTGAACGCGATGGTCCCGATCGGCCCGTTCCACGGGATGATCGCGGCGACCACACCGGTCGGCTCCTTGAGGATGCGCGATACACCGCCGTCGGCGCGCGTGCGCTCCTCGGCGAGCTGTGCCGAGCGTGCCTGCTCGGCGACCGCACGGAACAGGCCGATGGTCATCTGCTGGGTCATCGCACTGACCGGGGTCGGGACACCGACCTCGACGATGCCGAGGGTGGTCAGTTCGGCGATCCTGGCCTCGAGGCGGTCGGCGATGGTGTCGATGACGTCGGCCCGCTCGGCGATCGGACGGTTCGCCCAGGTCCCGGCATCGAAGGAGGCACGTGCCACGTCGACGGCGCGCGCCATGTCGTCGGCGGTGGCTGCACGAACTCGGGCGGCCACGCGCTCCGACCACGAATCGACCACGTCGACCCACTCAGCGCCGGACGATTCGACCCAGCGACCGCCGATGAAGACCTGCTCACGGTCTGCGATCCCGACGATCGGATCGGCTTCCTGTGCTGCCGTCATGGAAGTTCCACCTCTCACATCTGTGACATCGACCGGCCCACCCCTGTGAACCGGGTCACATGCGAGGGTAGTAACCGAAAGCCGTTAGGTCAACACCTGACATATTCCGTCAATTGTCTCACCGCGGAGTGCGGCTACACACCGATACGTCGAGTCGACAGCACCCAATGCAGCCTGCGGAGATTTCGACACGGGTCCTCGCCTAGCTCGGTCCCGGCTCAATCACCGCGCCACACACGATGGTTGAGCCGACGAGGAGCGAAGGGCTGACCCCTTGAATCCGCCAAGCGACAAGACGAGTCGAAACCTCCGCCGGCCACCACCAGCGCACACTGCGGAGATTTCGACACGGGTCCTCGCGATGCTCGGTCCCGGCTCAATCACCGTTCCACACACGATGGTTGAGCCGACGAGGAGCGCAGCGACAAGACGTGTCGAAACCTCAGACGGCCGGGCTCGGAACCCGACCACCCCGCAGGTGGCCACCATCCGAGGCCACCAACAGAGATTTCGACACGGGTCCTCGCTACGCTCGGTCCCGGCTCAATCAGCGCAGAACGCCCGGCTCAATCAGCGAAGAACGCCCGGCTCAATCACCGCGCCACACACGATGGTTGAGCCGACGAGGAGCGAAGCGACGAGACGTGTCGAAACCTCAGACAGCCGAACTCCCCAACCCGACCACCTCAGAGGTGGTCACCACCCGACGTACGCTGCGGAGATTTCGACACGGGTCCTCGCTACGCTCGGTCCCGGCTCAATCAGCAAAGAACGCCCGGCTCAATCAGCGCAGAACGCCCGGCTCAATCACCGCGCCACACACGATGGTTGAGCCGACGAGGAGCGAAGCGACGAGACGTGTCGAAACCTCAGACAGCCGAACTCCCC
>NZ_JBSFRM010000031.1:31132-58000 GCF_053589235.1 Gordonia sp. NPDC003376
ACCTCAGAGGTGGTCACCACCCGACGTACGCTGCGGAGATTTCGACACGGGTCCTCGCTACGCTCGGTCCCGGCTCAATCAGCAAAGAACGCCCGGCTCGATCAGCGAAGAACCCCCGGCTCAATCACCGCGCCACACACGATGGTTGAGCTGAGCTCGGGACGCAACCGGGAAGCGCGGCTATTGCTGCCGGTCGAGGGCGGCGAGCCAGGCCTCGGGGGCGTCGAGGGTGATGCCGTCGGTCCGGGCCTGCTCCTCGAGGGCGCGGACCCCGTCCATCAGCTGCAAGGTGCGCTCACGCGCCTGCGCCTCGACGCTGTCGTCACCGGCGACAACTGTCACGGTCAGCACCGCCGGGTCGATCCGCTCCACCGGGTAGCCGGCCGCCGTCAGCCTTTCGAGCACCTTCTGTGTGAGCGCGAGGGCCGGCGCAGTGGTGGCGATCCCGTCGAGGACCGAACCCCGCTGCTTCTCGGCGGCCTTGCGTTCCTCCCATTCGCGGATCTGGGTCTCCAGATCCGAATGCTCCCCCGACAGCACACCCGGGGTGCGGCCGGACACCTTCTCGGTGAAACTGCGTGCCACAGCGTCGATGTCGAACGGCGCCGTGGGATCGTCGGCGGCGATGCGCGCGTGAAAGAGCACCTGCAACAGCAGATCCCCGAGTTCTTCGAGCAGGTCGGCCTGGTCCCCGCCGTCGATCGCGTCGAGCAGCTCGTAGACCTCCTCGAGCAGGTACCGACGCAGGGAGGCGTGGGTCTGGGTGCTCTCCCACGGTCCGTTGCGGCGCAGGGTGTCCATCAGCGCGACCGCCTCCAGCAGATCGCTGCCGGGTGGGATCGCCGACGCGATCACCTCGTCGCCGTGCGCGATCCGGGCCTGCACCAACGGGTGCGAGGCATCGGTGGACACCAGCGTCCCGGCGGTGTCGGTCTCGACGAACACCGGCTCGAAGTGGTCGAGCTGCCACAGGATCGACGTCGGGACGTCCTCGGTGACGAACACGGCACCCGCCAGGTGGGCACGGGCCCGCACCGGGATCATGTCCGGTCGGTGCGGGTCGAGCAGAACCACCGTCATCCGAATGCCTTTCGCCGTACTGCCGGTCGTCTCCGACGTGTCTGCCGTAGACGTTAGTGCCGCGGGTCAGTCATCCATCGGTTTGAGCGTCTTGAGGAATGTCACCAGATAGTCGATGAGTTCCTCGTCGCGCAGCCGTGCCGACCCCACACCGCCGGTCCGCGGGATCGGCAGCGTCACCAGTTCCGTGGTGGCGCGATACGACGCCGCCGAGTACAGGCGCTTGAGCCGTACCTGCTCACTGTCGAGCAGATACAGCGGCGAGATCTTCACATTGGTGCCGACCGCACCCAGCTCGGCGATCCCGCGTTCCCGACACCGCAGCCGCAGCCGTGCGATCGCCGCGAGCCGGGTCGTCTCCACCGGCGGCTCACCGTAGCGGTCGAGCAGTTCGGCCATCGCCGCATCGACGTCGGCGTCGGAGGCCGCCGCGGCGAGCTTACGGTAGGCCTCCAGGCGAAGCCGGTCGGAATCGACGTACTCCACCGGGATGTGGGCGTCGACGGGCAGGTCGATGCGGACCTCGGTGGTCTCCTCCGTGGTCACCGGCTTGCCGTCGGCGGCCGCGCGATAGGCCTCGACCGCCTCGCCGACCAGCCGCACGTACAGATCGAAGCCCACACCGGCCACGTGCCCGGATTGTTCTGCACCCAAGACGTTTCCGGCGCCACGCAGCTCGAGATCCTTGAGCGCCACCGCCATTCCCGCGCCCAGCTCGTTGTTCTGGGCGATGGTGGCCAGGCGATCGTAGGCGGTCTCGGTGAGCGGCTTCTCCGGGCTGTAGAGCAGATAGGCATAGCCCCGCTCGCGACTACGCCCGACGCGGCCACGGAGCTGATGCAACTGCGACAGACCGAGGTTCTCGGCGCGGTCGACGATGAGCGTGTTGGCATTGGAGATGTCCAGGCCGGTCTCGATGATCGTGGTGCAGACCAGCACGTCGAAGTCGCGGTTCCAGAACCCCGACACCGTCTTCTCCAGCTGGTCCTCGTTCATCTGACCATGGGCCACCACGACTCTCGCCTCTGGCACCATGTCGGCGATCTGCTTGGCGGTCTTGTCGATGGTCGACACCCGGTTGTGCACGTAGAAGACCTGCCCGTCCCGCAACAGCTCCCGGCGGATCGCGGCGGCCACCTGCTTGGGGGCGTACGCGCCGACGTAGGTGAGCACAGGGTGCCGCTCCTCGGGCGGGGTGAGGATGGTCGACATCTCCCGGATGCCGGCCATCGACATCTCCAGGGTGCGCGGGATCGGCGTCGCCGACATGGTCAACACGTCGACGTGGGTGCGCAGGGACTTGATGTGCTCCTTGTGCTCGACGCCGAACCGCTGTTCCTCGTCGACGACCACCAGACCCAGATCTTTCCAGATCACGCCGGTCTGCAGCAGACGATGGGTACCGATCACGATATCGGCCTCACCGGAGGCCATCTCCGCGATGATCTCCTTCGACTCCTTGGCGTCGGTGAAGCGGGACAATCCCCGGACCCGCACCGGGAAGCCGCTCATCCGCTCGGCAAAGGTCTGCAGATGCTGTTGCGCGAGAATCGTTGTCGGGACGAGTACGGCGACCTGCTTGCCGTCCTGGACCGCCTTGAACGCCGCGCGCACCGCGATCTCGGTCTTGCCGTAGCCGACGTCGCCCACGATCACACGGTCCATCGGGACCGCCTTCTCCATGTCGGCCTTGACCTCGCCGATCACCGTCATCTGGTCGACCGTCTCGGTGAAGTCGAACGCATCCTCCATCTCATGCTGCCACGGGGTGTCCGGGCTGAAGGCGTAGCCGGGGGCGGCATGGCGCGCCGCGTAGAGCTGGACGAGTTCACCGGCGATCTCGCGAACCGCCTTGCGCGCCTTGCGTTTGGTGTTCTGCCAGTCGGAACCGCCGAGCTTCGACAGCGATGGCTGCTCGCCGCCGACATATCGCGACAGCTGATCGAGGGCGTCCATCGGCACGTACAGCCGGTCGCCGGGCTGCCCGCGCTTGCCGGCGGCATACTCGAGAACGAGATACTCACGGCGCGCACCGGATACGGTGCGTTCGATCATCTCGACGAACTTGCCGATGCCGTGTTGGTCGTGCACCACGAGGTCGCCGGCGCTGAGGGCGAGCGGATCGACCTGGTTGCGCCGTTTGGCGGGGAGCTTGCGACCGTCGCGGACCGTGGCGACCCGCGATCCGGTGAGATCGGCCTCGGTGACGACGACCAGTCCGGCGGATGCCGCGATGATGCCGTGCCGCAGGGTTCCGCCGTAGACGGTGACCTCGCCCGGCGCAGGACGAGCGCCCGGTTCGGCAACGGTGTGCGGGACCTCGGCGTCGGCGAGCCGCTCGGCGAGCCGCTGCGCGGTTCCCTTGCCCGCCACCACGATTGCGGCGGGCTTGTCGGTGGCGACGTGTGCGCGCAGCATCGTGAACGTCGCGGCGATCTCGTCCTCTTTGCCGTGTGGGGCCGGGCCCGGCTGGAGGTCGAGCTCGAGTTGGTCCCCGAATCCGGTGGACAGCGGGCTGATCGTCCACCACGAGCGTCCCGCCTCGAGGGTGGCGGCGAGCACGTCGTCGAGCGGACGATAGGCGCTGGCCTGCAGGTTGATCCCGCTGCCGCCACCGGCGGGGCGGCCGTCGATCGGGGCGGAGGCCCCCATCGCCGCGGCGTTCCACGACGCCTCGAGGAACTCCGCGCCGGTCGCGGCGAGGTCGGCCGCGCGGGTGCGGACCTTCTCCGGGTCGAGCACCAGTACACGGGTGCCGTCCGGGACCACCTCGGTGAGCAGTTGCATGCGCCCCTCGACGAGCGCCGGGATCAGCGCCTCCATCCCCTCCACCGGGATGCCCTCGGAGAGTTTGGTGAGCATCTCGGACAGCGAGGCGTCGCCCTCGTTCTGGGCGGCGAGCTCGGCGGCGCGCCGGCGCACCCGGTCGGTGAGGACCAGTTCGCGACATGGGTGGATCTGCACCAGCGACGCGTCGACCTCGGGCTGACTGCGTTGGTCGGCGACAGAGAAGGCGCGCATCTCGCTGATCTCGTCCCCCCAGAACTCCACACGCACCGGGTAGTCGGCGGTGGTCGGGAAGACGTCGAGGATGCCGCCGCGGACCGCGAACTCACCTCGGCGACCCACCATGTCGACGCGCTCGTAGGCCATCTCGACGAGATCCTCGAGCAGTTTCTCGAAGTCGAGCTCGATTCCCTCACGCAGGGTGATCGTGCGGACCTCCCCGAGGCCCGGGGCCATCGGCTGCACCAGCGAACGCACGGTCGTGACGATGACCTTGAGCGGATGCTCCCCGGGCACGGCGAGTCGGTGCAGCACGGCCAACCGCTGGCCGACGGTGTCGGCGCTCGGCGACAGGCGTTCGTGCGGGAGGGTCTCCCAGGACGGGAACTGCGCCACCGACGCCGGGTCGTCGAGCAGTTCGCGCAGTTCGGCGGTCAGATCGTCGGCCTCGCGGCCGTTCGCCGACACCACCAGCAAGGGTGCCGGGGCGGCGTGGGCGAGAGCGGTGACCACGAACGGGCGGGCTGCGTCGGGGGCGGTGATGTCGAGGCGTTCGGTGTCGCGCCGGTCGGCCAACGCCGCCAGAGACGAATCCGAGCAGGTGACCGCGGCGAGCCCGGAGAGGGCGGGTGAGGACGACACTCTTACAGAGTCTAAGCCGTGACCTCCGGTCGACACCCGCGGCATCCGTACTGCGGGAGCGGTCGGGATCCACCCGGGCGAATACCGCGGAAACAAAACGGACCGGAGTACTGTTTTGTAGGATATGGCCATGTCAGAAGCGCCGTCACGCACCCCCGCCCTGTTCCTCAGCCATGGCGCCCCGCCGCTCGTCGACAGTGAGAGATGGGTCCGCCAACTCACCGAACTGTCCGGCGATCTGCCCCGCCCCACCGCGATCCTGGTGGTCTCGGCGCACTGGGAGGCAGCGCCGCTGACCATCGGCTCCACCGACCCACACACCCCGCTGACCTACGACTTCTGGGGTTTCCCCGAGCGGTACTACCGGACCACGTACTGGTCGCCGGGTGCCCCGGAGCTGGCCGCACGTGTGGCCGCGCTGATGCCCGACGGCGAGCCGATCGCCCACGACCACCGACGACGCCTCGATCACGGGGCCTACGTGCCGCTCACCGTCATGTACCCCGAGGCCGAGATCCCGGTCCTGCAGATCTCCCTGCCCACCCTGGACCCCGAACGCCTGATCTCCCTCGGCCGACGGCTCGCGCCGTTGCGCGACGAGGGTGTGCTGATCATCGGTTCCGGGTTCACCACCCACGGACTGCCCTATCTCACCGACCCACGACCGGAGGCCACCCCGCCGACCTGGTCGGCCGAGTTCGACGCCTGGGCCCACGAGCGCTTCGCGGCCGGCGACGTGGAATCGCTCATCGACTTCCGCCGCCGTGCACCGGGGATGCCCTACGCCCACCCGACGATCGAGCACTTCGCACCGCTGTTCGTCACCCTCGGCGCCAGCGACGACCCCGAGCAGCATCCCGACCAGGTGATCGACGGCTTCTGGATGGGACTCGCCAAGCGCAGCATCGTGCTGAATTGACCGGTCCCGGTCTCGCTATTCCGCGGCGGGAGTCGGATCGTCGGTGACCGACGGGTCGTCGGCATCGGGCGGACCGTCGGTGGTGGTCCGTGCGGTCGGCTCGGAGTAGTCCGGACCCACCAGGTGTGGATGGGGATCGAGTCGCGTCAGGCCGTTCCAACACAGGTTCACCAGGTGGGCGGCCACCACTTCCTTCGGCGGTTCGCGGACGTCGAGCCACCACTGTGCGGTCACCGACACCATGCCGACCAGCGCCTGGGCATAGAGCGGCGCGAGCTTCGGATCGAATCCTCGCCGCTCGAAGTCCCCGGCCAGGATGTGCTCCACCTGGCTGATCGCGTCGTTGAGCAGACTCGAATACGTGGTGGCATCGGAACTGGCGGTGCTGTCGCCACGAACGAGAATCCGGAACCCGTCGGTGCGTTCCTCCACGTAGGTGAGCAGGGCGAGGGCCACCTGCTGGATGCGGTACAGCGAACGGTTGCGGGTCAGCGAGGACGTGACCATCTCCAGGAGGGTCTCCATCTCGCGGTCCACCACCACCGCATACAGGCCTTCCTTGCCGCCGAAGTGCTCGTAGACGATCGGCTTGGAGACCCCGGCACGCTGGGCGATCTCCTCGATCGACGTCGCCTCGAAGCCCCGCTCGGCGAACAGCCCCCGCGCGACCTCGATCAGCTGGAGCCGCCGCTGCGCGCCGGTCATCCGCGAGCGGGGTGCGCGTTGCACCGCACCGCTCTTGTCGGGGGGTCGACTCACTGCCATGGGGCCAGCTTATCGACCGCCGGCGCTCCCCACCGACACGTCGCATCGTGCCGGGTTGCGGCCACGACGAGCCGAAGTGACCAGACTGTGACCTCATCGATATGTTCCCAGGTGGTCGGGGTCGGATTCTGGCGGAACCCCGCTTCATGGTCGACCGATCCCACCGATTTGCGCGGATTCGGCAACCGCCCCGTCTACGGTCGATCGAGGACCCGCCCGGGTGGCGGCGGGCAGTCACCGGCGCCCATGGAAGGGGTTTCGATGTGCATCTCTGGGACTACATCAGCAACCACGCGAGCAATCTGACCTTCCTCACCTATCAGCATGCGTCGCTGGCGTTCCAGACCGTCCTGATCGGGACGCTCATCGCGATCGCCGTCGCCGTCGCCGTCTACCGACTCCCGCTGGGATCCTCGCTGACCCTGACCACCAGCCGTGTGGCGCTGACGGTTCCGTCGCTCGCCCTCCTCGCACTGCTGATCGTCCCCTTCGGCCTCGGCGTCGTCCCGTCGTTCATCATGCTGGCGTTCTTCGCGACGATGCCGGTGGTCGGCAATGCCATCGTGGGTCTCCGTTCGGTGCCCCCGGCAGTGGTGGAGTCCGCACGCGGAATCGGTTTGCCGCGCTGGCGAATCCTGCTCACCGTCGAGCTTCCGATCGCATGGCCGGTGATCCTCACCGGCATCCGCGTCTCCACCCAGATGATCATCGGTGTCGCGGCGATCGTCGCCTACGTGCTCGGCCCGGGACTCGGATCGTTGATCTTCAGCGGACTCTCGCGCCTCGGCGGCGCCAACGCACTGGAAATGGCCTTGACCGGAACGATTCTCATCGTGATCGTCGCACTCGTCTTCGACGCGCTGCTCGTTCTGCTCGGTCGGCTCACCATCTCGAGGGGACTGACATGACACCACCGGACACGGTCACCGGAGCGTCCATCACGCTCGACGGCGTCGTGAAACGCTATCGCGGACAGACCAAACCGGCCGTCGAGAAGCTCGATCTCGAGATCGAGGCCGGCCACATCGTGGCCTTTGTCGGACCCTCGGGATGCGGTAAGACGACGACCCTGAAGATGATCAACCGCCTGATCGAGCCCACCGAGGGCCGGATCTTCATCGGCGGTCGGGACGTCACCCGCGAGAACCCCGACAAACTGCGTCAGTCGATCGGGTACGTGATCCAGTCCGGCGGCCTGTTCCCGCACTGGGATGTCGCCAAGAACATCGGCGCCATCCCCCGCGTGCTCGGCTGGGACCGCAAACGCATCACCGAACGCACCGAGTACCTCCTCGACCTGGTGGGGCTCGACGTCGCCGATTTCGCCCACCGGCTACCCAAGGACATGTCCGGCGGCCAGCAGCAACGCGTCGGCGTGGCCCGCGCCCTGGCCGCCGATCCCCCGGTCCTGCTGATGGACGAACCGTTCGGCGCGGTCGACCCGATCACCCGGGTCCGATTGCAGGACAGCCTGATCGGAATCCAGAAGGAACTCGGCAAGACCATCGTGATCGTCACCCACGACTTCGAGGAGGCCACCAAACTCGGCGACGAGGTGCTGATCCTGTCCGAGGGTGGTCACATCGAGCAGTACGCGACACCGGAGGAGATCCTGGCCAACCCGGCCACCCCGTTCGTCGAGGAATTCGTCGGATCCGGTGCCACCCTGGCGCACCTCACCCTCGCCCGGGTCCGCGACGTCGCCCTCGACTCGGTGGTCACCGCCCGGGTCGGCGAGTCCTCGGACGCCGCCGTGCACCGGGCTCGTGCGGCCGGGCAGCGGTGGCTGGTCACCGTCGACACCCAGGGACGTCCGCTCGCCTGGCCGTCGCTCGACGAGGTGGCCACCAAACCCCAGGTCACCGGCTACGTCGACCATCGCCTGCCGGTGGTGGCGTCGTCGTCGACGCTCAACGACGCCCTCGACAGCATGCTCGCCGCCAGCCAGGGCGGAACCCTGGTCACCAATTCGCGTGGGGCGGTGATCGGTTCGCTCGCCATCGGGTCGGTCATGGAGATCATCCAGGGTCGAATCGCCGAGGTCCGCGACGACGACCACTCGACATACACCGAACACACCGAAGCAGACGAACAGCCCGCGGCGGGCGAACCGACCCGGAGCCCGGCGCCGACCGAGAGCGACTCCTCGTCATGACCGCTCTCACCGCCCGGGTGCGACGCCTGCCGATGGATGTGTGGTTCGAGCCGCTCGTCATCGTCGTCGTGGGCGCCGGCTACGTGATCTGGTATCTCAACACCACCTTCACCGAGACCGAGAGCGCCGCACTGACCTGGTCGAGCCTGCAGACCACCATCCTCGACCACATCAAGCTCACCGCGGTGGCGACCGTCATCGTGGTGGTCGTCGCGATCCCACTCGGCATCGTGCTGACCCGGCCGTGGGCCAGGCTGCTCAATCCGATCGCGATCAACCTCGCCAACGTCGGGCAGGCCGCGCCCGCCGTCGGTCTGCTGGTGCTGTTCACGTTCTGGCTCGGCACCGGTTTCCGGACCGCGGTCATCGGCCTGGTGGTCTATGCGGTACTGCCGATCCTGCAGAACACCATCGTCGGACTCCGGCAGGTCGACCAGCGCACCGTCGAGGCCTCCCGTGGGATCGGGATGTCGGCGGTGCGCACCCTGGTCCTGGTGGAGCTGCCGCTGGCGGTACCGGTGATCCTCAACGGCGTGCGCACCGCACTGGTGATCCTGGTCGGTACCGCCACCCTGAGCACCTTCATCGGTGCAACCAGCCTGGGCACCCTGATCACCACCGGGGTGACCCTGTTCCTGCCGAAGCTGCTCATCTCCGGCGCCATTCTGGTGGGCCTGTTGGCGCTCATCGTCGACTGGCTCGGCCGGCTCGTCGAGCTGGCCGCGACCCCACGGGGGATCTGATGCCCATCGCACGGCTCCGCACCGCGACACTCGGGCTCGCGGTGGCGATCCTCGGCGTCCTCACCCTCGCCGGGTGCGGTCTCGTCAGTTCGTCGGGCACCTTCCACGAAGCGTCACTGCCGGACGGGAAGACACCGCTCGCCGGTGCCCAGATCACCGTGACGTCGAAGAACTTCACCGAGAGCATCCTGCTCGGCAAGATCGCCGCCACCTATCTCGCGGCGGCGGGCGCCGAGGTCAGCGACCTCACCAATGCGCCCGGATCGGCGTCGAGCCGGCAGGCGATGCTCAACGGCAGTGCCGACCTCGCCTGGGAGTACACCGGCACGGCATGGGTGACCTACCTGCACGAGACCCAGGTGATCGCCGATCCCACCGAACTGTGGCAGAAGGTCCACGACGTCGAGCTCGCCGAGAACCACCTCGTGTGGCTACCGCCGGCGAACTTCAACGACACCTATGCGTTCGCGATGTCCTCGGCCACCGCGCAACGCCTCGGGATCACCCGGATGTCGCAGATCGCACAGCTGCCGGTGTCCGAACGCACCTTCTGCGTCAACGACGAGTTCTTCTCCCGTCCCGACGGCTTCCTGCCGATGCTCAAGACCTACGGCATGCCCTACGACAGCCCCGACGGTGTGCCGTCGGCCAATGTGACCCAGATGGACTCGGGCGTGGTCTACACCTCCACCGCGAAGAGCTCACCGTGCAACTTCGGGATGGTCTACACCACCGACGGGCGGATCAAGAACCTCGATCTGACGGTCCTCGAGGACGACGAGCACTTCTTCCTGCCCTACAGCGGAACCGTCGTGGTCCGCGAGGACGTCCTCGACGCCCACCCGCAGATCGCCCCACTGATGGCCACCGTGTCCGAACGCCTCACCGACGACCTGCTGCAGGAACTCAACGGCCGCGTCGACATCGACGGCGAGGACCCGTCCGATGTTGCCTACGACTGGCTCGTCAGTGAAGGACTGATCACCTGACCGCGCGGCACGCGCGGTCAGTCCTTGGCCGAGAACGCCCTCCGCCGCGCCGCTTGAAGGGTGTCGCGCTGCGCGATGGTCATCTGGTCCTCGGTGAGCGCGGCCACGGTCAGCTCCGCGCGCACCGGTTCGGTCCGGATGCTGTCGAGCAGCAGTTCCAGGTAGCGACGCCAGGTGCCGGGCACCGCCGACTCGGTGACCTCGGCGACCGCGGTGAGCATGGCGACGATCGCGAACATGTCACTGGCCGCCAGATCCGGGCGCAGCACGCCTGCGGCCAGCGCCCTGTCGAACACCGCCCACGCCTGCTCACCGAGGTCGGTCTTGAGTGCGGCGATCTCGGGGTGCTCGTGATCGGTGCGGGTGATCACCGCGCGAAGCCCGCGGTCTGCGGCCATCGATCCGACGACGCCGCCCACCATCTCGACCACACCGGACCACGGGTCGGGGTTGTCGCGCGCTGCGCGGGCATGGTCGACGACCTCGTGCAGATGCTCGACGAGCACGCCCGCGATCAACTCGTCGCGGTTGGCGAAACGCCGGTAGACGGTGCCCACCCCGACACCGGCACGCTCGGCGACGTCGTCGAGTGAGACGTCGAGTCCACGGTCGGCGAACAGTTCCCGCGCGGCGGCGATGATGCGCCGCCGGTTGCGTTCGGCGTCGACGCGCAGCGGACGCCGGTTCTGCTCTGCTCGGCTCCCCATCGTCACAGGCTAGACGCTCGACCTACCCGATCCGAGGGCGGTGTCGGGTCCGATCTGTCGGATACCACGATCCCCGGCATGACCACACCGTCCGAACAGCGGACACATCCATCCACCGACTGCGAGTCCGGCTGCCCCGACGTCCGATGAGCGGGTAGCGTACCCGCAGAGAACCGGCGCCCCACGTGGCAGGAGGACACACCGCACGATGCATGACCCTGCCGATCGGAGCGGCTCCACGCTGGGTGACTACACCCTCGAGCGGCTCCTGGGTCGCGGCGCGATGGGCGAGGTCTATCAGGCCCGCGACGAGCGCCGCGGACGCACCGTGGCGTTGAAGCTGTTGGCCCCGCAGTACGCCGGGGACAGTGTGTTCCGCGAGCGGTTCCTCCGCGAGTCCCGGATGGCCGCACAGCTCAACGATCCGCACATCATCCCGATCCACGACTGGGGTGAGATCACCGGCCATCTCTTCCTCGACATGCGGATCGTGTCGGAGGGAGCCGATCTGCGGGGTCTGCTGGCGGGAGGGCCGTTGCCGGCCGATCGGGTCGTGTCGATCATCGAGCAGGTCGCCCATGCCCTCGACGCCGCGCATGCGGCCGGGTTGGTCCACCGCGACGTCAAACCCGACAACGTCTTGATCGACGGCGGCGACTTCGCCTACCTCACCGACTTCGGGCTCGCCCAGACCACCACCGACCCCCGGCTCACCGACACCGGGGCGGCCGTCGGGTCCTTCGCCTACATGGCGCCCGAACGATTCGGCGCGGGCAACATCGCCACACCCGCCGCCGACATCTATGCACTCACCTGCGTTCTCGTCGAATGCCTCACCGCCGCACCACCTTTCGGAGCCGGCGACCTCCAGATACTGGTGGCCGCACACCTGAACCAGCCGCCACCTCTGCTGGGCAGCCCGTTCGATCCGGTGATCGCGCGCGGCATGGCGAAGAATCCGGTCGACCGGTTCGCGACGGCCGGCGAGATGGCACGCGCCGCACGAGACGCCCTCGAGGGACGTCTGGTGATGCTGCCTCCGCCACACGCCCCCGTCCCCCACACGACCGCCCCGATGGTGTCGGCACCGCCCGTCGTGTCCACCCCGCCGCTCCCGCCCGCCACACGGGCCCCGCAGGGTGTCCCGGGCGGGAATCCCGGCCTCCCGCCGATCATCCCGATCCCACCGACGGCACCACCCCACGTCACCGGGGGGCCCGGTCCGGCGCCCTTCGGGCCACCGACGCCGATGGCGGCACCGTCGGCGATGTCGGGTCCGCCCGGACCGTACCGCCCCGACAACTCCGGCGTGCGGGTCGCGGTGATCGTGGGCGCGTCACTGTTCGTCCTGCTGATCGTGCTGGTGGTGGCGGCTATCGCGATCATCGTCTCCTGACGTCCGCGCGCATCCGCTCCATCCAGGCGGCCAGTTCGGGATCATCCACGCCCGAGACGATGGCGCGGAAATCGTGGTCGTTCTCGTCCTGCCCGAGTTTGAACGTCGAATGGACCGCGTCGACGTGCGCGCGGAACGCCGTGATGTAGCGGCGCAACAGGTCATAGCGCTCCCCCATCTCCAACGGCTCCCACGGCTCGCGGTGGTCGGCCTCGACGGCGGTCGCGAGCGTGCTCAGTGCGTCGTCGAGCTCGTCGGGAACCATCTCGATCCGCGCCCGGACCCGGATCACCGCGTAGTTCCAGGTGGGGCCCCACGTCGGATCGCCGACCAGGCGCGGCGAGATGTAGCCCTGCGGCCCCTGGAACAGGATGGTGACGGTGGGGTCGTCGGCGAGTGCCGGGAGCATCGGGTTGCGGCGGGACAGATGCCCGAACAGTGCGACGAGCTCGGTGTCGGCCATCTCCGGCAGCAACGGCAGCGGGGTGGCGGTGAACGGGTCCGCGGTCGGGATCACCCAGGCGAGCGGGTAGGCGCGGATCAACGCCTCGACGTCGCCGGGATGGTGCGGCGGATACTGCGGGTAACCCATGGGTTCAGTATCACCGTGGGCTCGGAGGAGGGCTCCGGCCGGTGTCCCCCGGGCCGACGACACCGACGCCGCATTCCCTGGAGATGATCGTATGATCAGCGAACGTGCAGACAGAGTCGCCGCCGTGGGCGTCACCACCGGATCAGTTGGCCCGCGAGTTCTCTTCCGGACCAGACGGACTCAGCGCCGACGCCGCCCATGCCGCGCTCCCTGCCACCCGCGCGCGTGCGGTGTCGACGTCGCACGCCAACTCGGCCTGGCGTCTGCTGGCGCACCAGTTCACCAGCCCGATCATCCTGATCCTGGTGGTGGCCACCCTCATCTCGGGGCTGCTCGGCGACTGGCTCGACGCCGCCATCATCCTGACGATCGTGCTCCTGTCGGGACTTCTCGACTTCGTCCAGGAACGCGGCGCCCAGTCGTCGATGGACCGGCTGCTCGGCACCATCCGGTTGTCGGCGACGTGCCGGCGCGACGGCGCCGAGGTCGAGGTCCCGTTCGACGAGGTCGTGCCCGGTGACGTGATCGTCATCCGTGCGGGCGACATCATTCCGGCCGACGCGGTGGTGGTGGCTGCCACCGATCTCCAGCTCGACCAGTCGAGCCTCACCGGTGAGACGTTCCCGGCGACCAAGTCACCTCAGGTCCTCGACCCCGGGACCGAACTCGCCGACCGCGCCAACATGGTCTTCGCCGGCACCCACGTCCAGTCCGGATCGGGGCGGGCGATGATCGTGGCCACCGGTCGGGACACCGAGTTCGGTGGCGTGGCAGCATCGTTGGGGAAGAAGCAACATCCGACCGGATTCGAGCGCGGGATGACCCGGTTCGGCCTGCTGTTGACCCGGGTGATGGTGGTGCTGGTCGCGGTGATCTTCGTGGTGAACCTCGTCCTGCATCGCGCAGTGATCGACTCCGCCCTGTTCTCGTTGTCGCTCGCGGTGGGACTCACCCCGCAGCTGCTGCCCGCCATCGTCGGCCTCTCCCTGGCACAGGGATCGAAGGTCATCGCCCGTCATCGGGTGATCATCAAGCGACTCAACGCGATCGAGGATTTCGGCGCGATGACCACGCTGTGCACCGACAAGACGGGCACGATGACCCTCGGCCGGATCGACCTGTCCGGGGCCCTCGACCTGACCGGTCAACCCGATGCCGGCCTGCTGCGTGTCGCCGCGCTCAACGCGACATTGCAGACCGGTCTGGTCAACGCGATGGACGCGGCCATCGTCACCGCGGCGACGGCCGCCGGCGTCGACCTCGACGGTGCCCGGGCGCTCGGCGAGGTGCCCTACGACTTCGTCCGCAAGCGTCTGTCGGTCCTGGTCGACGACCGGGCCGGGAGTGCCGGCCGCCCGCTGCTGGTCACCAAGGGCGCGGTCGAGAAGGTCTTCGAGGTCTGCGACACCGCTCGGACCGCCGACGGCCTCGTCCCGCTCGACGATGTGATCGCGTCGGTCCGCGACGTCGTCGCCGGGCTCGGAGCGCAGGGATTCCGGGTGCTGGCGGTCGCGACAAGGGAATCCGCGTCCGCGGCTGTGGAGATGGGTCCGGCCTCGGAGACCGGGCTGACCCTGGTCGGGCTGCTGAGCTTCGCCGACCCGGTGAAACCCGACGCGGCGAGCACTGTCGCGGATTTCGCCGACGCCGGGGTGACTGTCCGGATGATCACCGGTGACGCACTGCCTGTGGCCACCCACATCGCCGGCGAGCTCGGCCTCGATCCTCGGGCGGTGATGACCGGTCGGCAGATCGACGACGCCGACGACGCCGAGCTCGCACGCCGACTGCCGGCCGTCCGCGTGTTCTGTGAGACCACCCCGCACCACAAGGAGCGGATCGTCACGGGTCTGACCGCCGCCGGGCAGATCGTGGGATACATGGGCGACGGGATCAACGATGCCCCGGCGCTGCACGCCGCCGATGTCGGGATCTCGGTCAAGGGCGCCGCCGACGTCGCCGCGTCGTCGGCGTCGATCGTGATGCTGGAGAAGGACCTTCGCAGCCTGCTCGACGGGATGCGTGCCGGGCGTCGCACCTTCGCCAACACGATGAAGTACATCCAGATGACGACGAGCGCGAACTTCGGGAACATGATCTCGATGGCGATCGCGTCACTGGTGCTGCCGTTCCTGCCGTTGCTGGCCGCGCAGATCCTGGCGATCAACCTGCTGTCGGATCTGCCCGCGGCGGCCATCGCGACCGACCGCGTCGACGATCGGCAGGTGGCCTCGCCGCAGCGCTGGGACATGCGGTTGATCGTCAACTACATGGTGGTCTTCGGGGCGATCAGCTCGATCTTCGACCTGGCCGCGTTCGCGGTGCTGCGGCTGGCGGTCGGCGCCGGGGAAAGCGAGTTCCAGGCCGCGTGGTTCCTGGCGTCGGTGCTGACCGAGGTGTTCATCCTGTTCATCCTCCGGACCCGCGGTCCGGCTTGGCACAGTCGTCCGAGCGGCATGCTGATCGGGTTGTCGGCGGGTGTGGTGGCGGTGGCCTTCGCACTGGTGCTGACCCCTGCCGGCACCATCCTGCGGTTGTCGGTGCTGCCGTTGTCGCTGGCCGCGCTGATGCTGGCGATCGCCGTGGCCTACGCGGCGGCCACCGAGATCGCCAAACCACTGTTCTGGCGACGCAACGAGCATCGCGCCCGACGGGCGGGCGTCGAGTCCGCCTAGCGGGATTCACAGGCCCTCGGGTTCGGGGCCACCCGCCCGCCGAGTCTCGACCACACGCCTCGGGCCTGTCGTACGTTCGGGTGGATCGTCGCCGTTGGTCATTGTGCTGCAGGCTGACACACGCCGGGGTGCGTGCAGTCAGTCGTGATGACCGACCGATCGGCACGGGCGCCGGTTTTCTCCCCACCAACGCCCGGGGGGGTGCGACACACCTTGGTGGCCGCCCATCTCGGCGTGCGCAAAGGCGTTCTGGCATATCGGGAACTCGGGTTCAGCACCGACTCGCCGACCGTCGACGTCTGTGATCGATTCCGAGTGAAGCTGCGAACTACGTTGTGCCCCTTACCACCACGAGCCGCCTGCATATGCCACGACTCGACAGTTGACCGGCAGTGCAGGCGTAATCGGCAGCGCGTCGGTGAGCGGCGGACTCCCAGCCGACCCGATGGAGATCCTGACGGAACCCTCGCCAGACCCAGGCCGGTGCGGGTGACACCTGATCGGAATCGTTCGTCTTTCGTATGGCCACGTGCGACATCCGCATCCAACGAATGGAGCGTAAGCAAAACCAGCTCTGGGCTGGCAGTGCCCGCTGCTCCCCCACCAGGGCTCGAACCTGGTTGCACTTGAGGACCCATTCACTTGTGTTACCAGGCGACAAGGCGTGCATATTGCCCGGTGAGAGCGACTCTAGCCGCGAGCACTGACCAGTGCAAGCATCCACGCGCTACCATCCATATGAGCCACGATATCGACATGACTGAGCACGAGTGAGCACCGAGAAGCATGGGTGACGATCGGAGGACGAGCCTTGCCGAGTAAGCGCCGACGACGCGGTTGGGGTTATGTCCGTGCGCCCCGTTCGGCGAGTTGTCGCTTCGCGGCCGCGTACATGCACATCCACGATGGCACCCTGACGAGGTTCAACGCGCCGAAGACATTTGATACGCGGATGGCCGCGGAGGCATGGCTCCATAAGGAGCGCCAACTGATCGACCAGGCCACCTGGACACCGCCAGCCGAACGCGCGAAGGCTGCGGCTCGCTCGTCAATTCGATTGCGGGAGTTCGCAGAAGACGCACTCGCTGGCCGCCGCCTTCAGCCGACGACCCGCTCGAATTACAAACGGCTATGGGACACACGCATCGAGCCGGGCCTCGGCGACCTCGTTGTTCGCGACATCACGGCCGACGACCTCCAGGAGTGGTGGCGGAACCTCGGCGTCGAACACGAAGCGAGCCGCGCTCATGCATGGAATCTGCTCAAGTCCCTGCTGAAGGAAGCCGTCGAACGCGAGATCATCACAAGCAACCCGGCCGACAGCCCGCGATTCAAGCGCTACGGGAAACGCCCCACTCGACGCCAGATCATCCTCCTCACCCCCTTGGAGATCAGCGAAACTGCGACGAAGTTGCCCAGCTACTATGCGATCGCGCTGCCCATCATGGCCTGGTGCGCATTGCGGTACGCCGAGGTGTCAGAGCTTCGCGTGAAGGACATCGACGACGGTCCGGACGGCATGGTGATCCATGTCCGGCGTTCAGCTCCACTCGTCGACGGCGTGCCCGTCGTCAAGCAAGGCAGCAAGTCTGATGCGGGTACTAGGGATGTGTGGGTACCGCCCAACTTGGCTGAGACGATACGCCAGCGACTGAAAGCGATTAACAAACAACCGAACACACTGGTAGTAACCAACTTTCGCGGTGATCGGCTACCTCGTGCGACTTTCACCAAGGCGTTCAAAACCGCGCTGCCGTCGGCGAAATCGGACATGAATGTCCACGCGCTGCGGCATACTGGCGCAGTACTCGCGGCCCAAGCGGGCGCATCGACGGCCGAGCTGCAGGAGAGGCTCGGCCACGCCACACCGGGCATGGCAATGTCCTATCAACACATCGCGCAAGGTCGCCAAAGAACGATTAGCAACAACATGGATAACCTCAGGTAGTAGATCGTCAGCTGCACGCCAGTCGTATTGAACGGCCATCGTTCAACACAGGAGCCGAAGCCGCTCGAAAGGTGCTGCTACACGCCGTGTCGAGGAAGAACGATGGCAAGCTGGTGTCACTTCACTACCCTTGCCTGGTGACCTTCGCTATCGCCGAGATACTTGCGGACACCGACGGCCGCGTCACCATGCTCGCCGACACAAAGGTGACCCATGAGACCGACGAAGCGTGGAACCGACAGGTTTATACGCGGCCAATGCTGAAAATCGTTGTCGTCGATGACGACGTTGCGGTCGCCGTCGCCGGGAACTGGCCTCAGAGTTCGATTCAGCGTGCGGTCGGTTTGCGAGGCCGCACACCCGCCGAGGTTGTCGAGGCGCTGAAACAATTCAGCGCAGAAATTTCGCGCGAGCACGGCGCTCCCAAGTCATTTCTAATAGCGAAACGCGCGCCGGGTCCGCGTCTTTGGCGAATCCGCGAAGGAGAAGTAGACGCGGCTGACGAGAAGGCTCCGCGCCTCTGGATAGGCGATCGAGCGGGCTTCTCAGCGTTTCAGTCGGTCTATCTCACCGAGATCCTAGATCAGCCTCTGGAACGCCGTCTCGCCGTCGCCACACAGGCGGCTGTCGCTATCGGCGATGTCGCCTCCGTCGGCGGTTACGTCACGCGGGTGACAGGCAGCGCGAATCGGCCGTTCCGATTCCGCAGTGATCCGTCCGGATCGGGGCCATGGGAGACCGAAGGACGCATCGTCGAACGGGATGGATCACCGGTACTGCAAATGCGGGTGCCCCCAGGCGTCGATCCTTCGCAACACAGCCGCATTGGTGTACCGGGTTCCGACCACACATTCGGAGCGATGGCCTTCTACAGCCCGGAAACGAAAACCGCACGGTTGTGGACCCACGACACCCCATGGGAGCTCCCGATTGAATTGCGTGGCGTCGATTCCCTTCCCGATCTCGTACGCCGCGCCGCTCAGGATTACGGACAGTCACTGGCTTCGGTGAAGCTCATCAACATTGACGACTGCCGGATGGATGCCGCGATCATCCGAGAGCTGTAGACGCACGGCGCACTCGATATCGCGTAGTCAGACGGCGGTCGCAACGTAGATCAGTTCCTGATGAATCATGCCGAACCAGCTTCAGAATGAATCCGAGTAGCCAGAAGCCGAAAGCCCTGACGGGCGCCGATGCTTTGCAACACACCCGCCACGGGCCCGCCTCGTTGCCGCAATGAGCGGATAGCATGGACTAACAGGATTGTCGCCCGTAACTCCGGCTCACGGTGCGACGGGTAGAGAGTGAGACCGCCCGATGGCGATCGGCACAGACGCGGGCCTGCTCGACAGCCCCAGACCGCAGTCCGTCTACAAGCACGGAATCATCGAACAGTACGTGCAGCGCTACGCCGTCATGACGGCCAGCAGACTCAATCCCAAACGGTGCGTTCTGTTCGACGGCTTCGCCGGCCGTGGCCGCTTCGAGACCGGTGAAGCGGGCTCCGCCGAGCACATGATGCTTGCAGCGCAGAAGTCCAAGGCGTCGACCCAAGTCGACCTGCTTCTTGTGGAGAAGGACGAAGAGTCCTACCAGTCGCTGACCGCGGTCGCCGACGAGTACCGCAACCGGGGAATCCGCGTCGACAGCTTCAACGGCGACTGCGCGAGCCACCTCGACGACATGTATTCCTTGGCCCAGGATGCCAGCCTATTCGTCCTGCTCGACCCCTGCGGGGCCGTACTGCCTCCAGACCAGATCCGGGACATCCTCATGACGCGAGGAAAGTGGCCTCGGAGCGAGGTGCTCCTGAACTTCAGCGCGGACCTGATCCGGCGTGCGGGCGGACAGCTCAAGAAATGTCAGCTCGACCTCGGCGGAGTCGACAAGGCCGACTCGGTATGTGGCGGCAGGTGGTGGCGGGACGTGGCCCTGAGAGCACATGCGGAATGCGATGAGCTGAGCTGGGAGACTGCTGCCGAACTAGTCGCGGCCGAGTACGCCCGCCGCCTCACCGCAGGCACCGGGTACGGGTCAATAGTTGCCCCGGTTCGGCGACAGTTTCATCACCAACCCGTCTACTTCCTCATCTTCCTGACCCAGGACCCGCACGGCATTTGGGTGTTCGGCGCAGCTGCCTCCAAGGCCCGCGAGAAGTGGATCGAGTTCCTCGGTCCCGATCCCGACGAGGCGCAGTTTGCACTGTGGGACACCGTCAGGGAGCAGCTCGACCGCGAGCACGCCACAGCGATCGCGACGATCACCGACAACTTGCGGATGTTGACGGCCGACGGGCACCAGAAGCGCGTTGTCCAGTCCGTGAAGGAGATCTTCGGAGACGTCTACGGCGAGGCAAAGGAGACAGCATTCTCCGCAGCGCTCCGCGCGCTGGTCACTTCCGGCGAGGTTGAGTACGTCATCAAGGGCAAGAAGCCCCACCAGCACGTCATCCGCCGACCGGCACTTTAGGCAGATACTCGGCCCAGGTCGGGCATGTCGTCCCAGGTTCGACCGCCCAATTCACGACCATTGGCTTTGGGGGTACGCCCGCCCCACTGCTTGAAGAAGAACGCCACGCCCTCCTCGACACACTGGTCGCGGATCTCCTCAACCCAAGCTGGGTCCATCGGGCGCGCCCGCGGGCCTGACTCACCGCCAGCAATTACCCAGCCGATGCCGCCCAGGTCGAGCTCCGGCAGCGCAGTGAGTAGCGGCTCGCACGAAAGAAACCTTGTCGTCGCTGGCACCGACCGCAGATGGTCGATCCGGTCGACGACGTCGGCGGACTCCACCGACACGCCCATCCAGAGGTTGTCGGGCCAATCAAGCTTGTCAGCAACACGCGTGAGCCGGTGTGCTCGTTTAGTCAGCACCTGGTATGTGTGCTGCGGCGTCGAGCGGATGACATCGAACACCTCCGCTATGAAGTCGAGCGGAACCTTGGCGTGGAACAGGTCACTCATCGAGTTCACGAACACGACCTTCGGTGCTCGCCACCGCAGTGGCTGCTCCAGGGCACGCGGATGGATGGTCACACCGAAGCCCGGTCCGGACGTCCGCGAGTCACCATCGTTCTGGTACTTCTCAGCGCCCATCGCTTTGAGTCGCTTTGCTAGTGCGAGCGCGTAGCAATTGTCACACCCCGCAGCGACGCGATCGCAGCCGGTGACCGGGTTCCAGGTCACCTCGGTCCACTCGATCGCGGTACTGGCCACCACAGTCCCACCTTTCACATCTGTCACAGGCAGTCTGTACGTCATGCGGCCGCCTGGCAACCCCGGCACGCCGCTGTCGCTCGTGTCTCACATCTGCACTGGCTGTTGACGTGACGTGCACTGTGCCTCCAGCTGAGGTCAGTCGGTTGCCGCCTTCTCGCGGAGCTGATCGACGTAACTCCGCCCGAGTCGCCTGCTCGTCTTCGGTCGCTTGCCGACGTTGATGTCGTCGACGTACTTAGCCAACTGAGCAGGGTTGTCACCCGACCACCCGTTCGCCAGGGCCCAACCCTGCATTGCTTTGCCGTCCATAGGGACGCCTGACTCGTGAAGGGCCCGCAGAACGCCCACTACGTCGTCCTTCTCGTAGCCCGCCTTAATTGTGTTGTTGTGGTTGATGGTCAGCGTGATGCTCTTGAGCGCCTCCAGCACGACTGGATCGAGCGGGTCTGTCAGCTTCTCCCATGGCGATCCGTCACCGAGGATCTTGGGTTGCGCGGCAGTCACCCACGGTCGGATTTCGTCCTCATCCCAGGTGACGACGCACAGCGCCCGAACGCGCGGGGCGAATCTCAGGAGCTCACCGATGCTGTCCATGCGAGGCCATGCCATCAGCACCGGACCGGGAGACGGCATGCTCAGACCTCTTCCGGTGATGTGCTCGACGTCGCGGTATCGATTCACGAAACGTTCCAACTCCGGGCAGTTCTTTAGATTCGACACCAACGACGTCCACACAGAGATCACATCTCCGTCCTCCGCGTGGCCCGCGCACCACTCGATAGCAGCGTCGAGCCCGTGATCGTCATAACTCGCGACCGCCTTCGGGTAATCAGTTGTCAGGTCGAACATGGCGTCTCCTCTGGGGTTGATCACATCGAAGGTATCGAGGACTCCGACAAACCCCACAAGTCTCCGAGCCGCACCCCCAATGACCCATTTCCTTGAGCCAGGCCTGGTGACTAAGACCTTCGAACGTCACCAACGACTCAGTGGGTGATGATCTTTCGTCGCGTTGCCGCAATGCTCCCTAGCGCATTCACCGCGGCCCGCCTTGGCGCGTCATCGGCTTTTGCTCCGCACCAACGGCAGCGTCGGGAGTGCTGGCGTGGCAGCATAGAGTCCATCAACTCATCTCAAGTTGAGTCCGAGCCCGGCGCCGTTCCGCCCACTCCGCCGCAACCATTCGGCCCTCCTCGTAGAGCCGTTCGACCACCTCAGCCCGATGCAGCCTCTCCTGCTCAGCCATTTGCTCTCTACGCTCGTCGTACTGCCGCCGCTCATCCGCGTCGAGGTGGCCGTAACAATGCGGCAGGAACTCGTTCGGGCTCATCCACGTTGCAGGCTTCGTGCACGTGCGACCCTTAGACTTCGCGAAGGCGGAGCAAATCGGACGCTCCGCGCTCGTCTCGCTGAACTGCTGGTGACTGTCCAAGACGCCCTCGATAGCCTCGTCAGCCATCGGGAAGCGAACCGTGGGCACTGCCGGCTTCACACGCGTCGCGCCGTTTCGCACTGCTTTCGAGTGTCGAGCGTAGATCGCACGAGGACGCGACAGATCATCGGTCCATGACTCGCCCAACTCGGCGTGCTTGTTCAACAGACTCGCTGCTCCAAACGCATTAACGGCTTCGCCGCGAGCGACGTCGACGACCTCGCCCAGCTCGTCAAGGTTGAGCGCCGCCTCGTCGGAGAGCATCAACAGGACTGCTCCGCATTCATCGAGCACCGTAACCATCTCGTCGAGAATCGCCATCGCCATCGGCGAGGCCCACTCTCTGCGCATTTCCGGTCCCACGTCAACAAAGTACTACTAGTAGTGCAGACTTTGCGGTAGTCATCCTTGGTACTTGGTGGGTGCCAACTCGCCCATCTCAAGTCGATCCGCGTCGACTGGAGTCGTGGGCTCGGCACCGCAAAGCCGTCGGCCAACGAATCAGGACACTCCGAATCGAGCAAGGGCTGACTCAAGAAGCATTGGCACTGGAGTCAGGGGTCACCCGCAACGTCCTCATCCAGGTGGAGCACGGGCGGCGCGGCCTGCTCTACGAGCGCCTGTTCGATATCGCGGAAGTGCTGGGCGTCGATGCTGGCAAGCTGCTGACGCCCGAGCGATGAGCGAGAACAGCCGAAACGGGTACGTACACCCGCCGCCTCCCGTGTTCACGCTGCCACTGGGAGAGATCAAAGCCCGCGCACCCTCCGCGACGCGCTGGACCGAAGCGCGAGTGCCCCGACGCGAGCCTCCCGCCCGATAGGGTTTCGCGACAGACGGCCCGATCGACTGGAGGCAACGGAGTATGGGTTCGATTCACGAGGTGATGGCGGCATTTCGCGAAGCGCCGTCGAACTCCGAACGTGGCACCAAGTTCGAGAAGCTGATGGTCCGCTACTTCGAACTCGACCCGATGCTCTCCCAGCAGTATGACGCGGTGTGGCGCTGGATCGACTGGCCCGGGCGTCAGGGCAAACCTGACACCGGCATCGACCTCGTCGCCCGAGAGCGCGACAGCGGCGAGTACACGGCGATCCAGTGCAAGTTCTACGAACCGACCCATACTCTGCGCAAAGAAGACATCGACTCGTTCTTCACCGCGTCAGGCAAGAAGCCGTTCACCAACCGCATCATCATCTCGACCACCGACCGCTGGGGCAAGAACGCCGAGGACACACTCGACGACCAAACCATCCCGGTGCAGCGCATCGGCCTCGCGGAGATCGCCGACTCCCCCATCGACTGGGATGTGAGCCTGGTCGACGGTGAGGTCGAAGTTCACCTCGCCGAGGCAAAGCGGCACGAGCCGAAGCCGCATCAGGTCACCGCGATCGAGAAGGTTTTCGCCGGCTTCGGCAAGGGCGACGATCGCGGTAAGCTCATCATGGCCTGCGGCACCGGAAAGACCTTCACGGCTCTCAAGATCGCCGAACGCACGGCGACCGAGAATGCTGGCAACGCACGAATCCTCTTCTGCGTCCCATCCATCTCGCTGCTCTCCCAGACATTGCGCGAGTGGACTGCGCAAACTCAGCTGGACCTCCGAGCCTTCGCAGTCTGCTCCGACACCAAGGTGTCGCGCGCCGCCGAAGACATCAGCTCCTACGACGTCGCGGTACCGGTCACCACCAACGCCGACAGACTGGTCGCGGAGATGTCACATCGCAAGCGCGCCAAGGGTTTAACGGTGGTGTTCACCACCTATCAGTCGCTGCCGGTCGTAGCGCAGGCGCAACGTGATGGAGTGGACCCCTTCGACCTGGTGATCTGCGACGAGGCGCACCGAACGACAGGCGTCACACTTGAAGGTGCCGACGAGTCGAACTTCGTCCGCGTCCACGACAGCCAGTACATCAAGTCAGCGCGACGGCTCTACATGACGGCCACTCCTCGGATCTTCGACGAATCGGTCAAGACGAAGGCGGACGAGCACTCCGCCGAGATCACGTCGATGGACGACGAGGGCAAATACGGACCCGAATTCCATCGCTTGTCGTTCGGCGAGGCCGTCGAACGCGGACTGCTCACCGATTACAAAGTCCTCGTCCTCACCGTCGACGAGGAGATGGTCGCCGCTCCCCTGCAAACCCAGCTCGCTGGCCCCGACGGAGACCTGCGCCTCGACGACGCGACCAAGATCGTCGGCGCGTGGAACGGCCTGGCCAAGCGGGCTGGGCGCACCCCGGATGGCACCGGCTTCGCCCCGGGCGAGCCACCGATGCGTCGAGCCGTAGCATTCGCGAAGGACATCGCCGCCTCCAAAAAGATCGCTGAGCTGTTTCCCCGCGTTGTGGACACCTACCGCGACATGCTCACCGACAGCATCGACGAGGGCCACGACGTCAACACCACCAATCTTGATCTGGGCGTGAAGGTTCACCACGTTGATGGCACTTACAACGCCCTCGAACGCAACCGCGAACTCCAGTGGCTCAAAGCGCCACTCCCAGACAATGAGTGCCGCATCCTCACCAACGCCCGATGCCTGTCCGAAGGCGTCGACGTGCCCGCGCTGGATTCCGTGATGTTCCTGCACCCACGTAACAGCGTTGTCGACGTCGTGCAGTCCGTCGGCCGCGTGATGCGCAAAGCAGAGGGCAAGGACTACGGGTACATCATCCTACCGGTGGCTGTCCCTGCCGGAGTCGCACCGTCACAGGCACTCTCGGACAACCGCCGCTTCAAGGTGGTGTGGCAGGTCCTCAATGCACTGCGTGCCCACGACGACCGCTTCAACGCAATGGTCAACTCGATCGCACTGAACACCTCCGCCGAGCTTCTCGCGACCGGCCAGGGTTCCGACCAACTCCTTGGCGGGCACATCGGCCCGACCACGGAGAACCCGGAGACCATCGGCAGCGGTGAAAGCTCCGGCAGCGCTACTAACGGCGCGAACGACAACCCCGCCAACGGCATCACCGACGGCAGCGGAGCCAGTGGTGGAAGTATGGCGCAACAGATGGCGCTGTTCTCCCTGTCCGAGTGGCAGGAAGCCATCTACACCCGCGTCGTCGACAAGGTCGGTACCCGCACCTATTGGGAGGACTGGGCCAAGGACGTCGCTGACATCGCCGCGGCGTTGATCGCGCGGATCAAGGTCCTGATCGACGGAGCCAACCCGACGGTGACCAGGGCGTTCGAGAAGTTCCATAAAGGCTTGCAGGACAACCTCAACAACTCCATCACCCGTGACGACGCGATCTCGATGCTGGCGCAGCACCTGATCACTGCGCCGGTCTTCGACGCCCTGTTCGCCGGCCACGAGTTCGCGGCGCACAACCCGGTGTCGAGGACGATGCAGGCGATGGTCGACCAACTCGGCGGCGCAGGCCTCGAGGCCGAAACCGAGCATCTCGAAGGCTTCTACGATTCGGTGCGAATCCGGGCATCAGAGGTCACCACTGCCGACGGCAAGCAGCAGGTGATCGCGGAGCTCTACGAGAAATTCTTCAAGGTCGGATTCGCGAAACAGGCTGAGGCACTGGGCATCGTCTACACACCGGTCGAGATCGTCGACTTCATCCTCCGCGCCGCCGACCACGCTTCGCGTGAGGCGTTCGGTCGGGGCCTCACCGACGACGCCGTACACATCCTCGACCCGTTCACCGGCACCGGCACCTTCATCACCAGGCTCATGCAATCGGGCCTGGTGCGCCCGGAAGACCTGGCGCGCAAGTACGCCAGCGAGTTGCACGCCAACGAGATCATGCTGCTGGCCTACTACATCGCGGCGGTGAATATCGAGACCACCTACCACGCGTTGACCGAGACCGAGTACAGCCCGTTCGAGGGCATCGTCCTGACGGACACGTTCCAGATGACTGAAGACGACGACTCGATGGACACGGAGATGTTCCCGCAGAACAACTCTCGCATCGTGAAGCAGCTCGCGGCGCCGATCCATATCATCGTCGGGAACCCGCCCTACTCATCGGGCCAGGACTCAGCGAACGACCTCAACGCGAACCTCAAGTACCCGACGTTGGACAAGCGGATCGCCGACACATACGCCAAGCGTTCCACGGCGACGAACAAGAACAGCCTCTACGACAGCTACCTCCGGGCGTTCCGCTGGGCCACAGACCGTATCGGTGACCATGGCGTCGTCGCGTTCGTATCGAACGGCGGCTGGATCGACGGGAACACCGCCGACGGAATCCGCCTGTCCCTCGCCGATGAGTACAGCCGGATCTACGTCTACAACCTCCGCGGGAATCAGCGCACCTCAGGGGAACTGTCCAGGAAGGAAGGCGGCAAGGTGTTCGGTTCCGGCAGCCGCAACACCGTTGCGATCCTCATCGGAGTGAAGGACCCCGCCTGCACAGGCCCGTGCGAGGTCCACTATCGGGACATCGGTGATTACCTGCCCCGCGAGCGCAAGCTGGAGATCGTCGCTGGTGGTGATCTCGAATCTGTCGAGTGGCTAGGGCGTGTCTCCCAACCGTTGCAACCAGTTGAGGATGGCGTTGAGAGTCACCCCGGCCCGGTAGGTGATGGCGAGTTTGTCGTAGCGGGTGGCCAGTCCTCGCCATTGCTTG
>NZ_JBSFRM010000032.1:0-55433 GCF_053589235.1 Gordonia sp. NPDC003376
GGGTCCTCGCGATGCTCGGTCCCGGCTCAACCACCAAGAGCCACATGATGGTTGAGCCGACGAGGAGCGCAGCGACAAGTCGAGTCGAAACCCCCGCCGGCCGACAGCACCACGCAACCACCAACCGCCCGTTGGTGGTTGAGCCGACGAGGAGCGCAGCGACAAGTCGAGTCGAAACCCCCGCCGGCCGACCTCGCCAACGCGACCACCTCGGAGGCGGTCACCACCCAGCCCACGCTGCGGAGATTTCGACACGGGTCCTCGCTCCGCTCGGTCCCGGCTCAATCATCGTTCAGGGGTCCTCGCTCCGCTCGGTCCCGGCTCAATCATCACTCGGGGGCTTCCCGCTTCGCTCGGTCCCGGCTTGATCATCATTCGGGGCGGGTGGCTCGACGATCCGGTCGACCGAGCCTTCGGCGGCGAGGTCGACGGCCTGCACCTGTGCCGGCGGCCCGGGCTTCCTGGCGATCAGGACCCGGTTGACGCCCGCATCCGCCGGCCGGTGGGCGAAGCACGCCCCACGCCCTGGGACCCACCGGCGATGACCACCCAGGCGCCGTGGTCACAGTTCCCGCACGCCGCATTCCTCTCGAACCCCGCGCACGCTTGGCCCGTCTCGCGCACCATCCAGTCGCACCCACTGGCGCACCGTTTCTGCAACGTGTTCTAATTCTGAATGAGAACACGTTCCACCAGTGGCACACGAAGGGACCATTCATGACCGAGAGCTACGACGTCATCGTCGTCGGCGCCGGTGCCGCGGGCCTGTCCGCCGCCATCACCGCCGCGGCGCAGGGGTTGCGCACGGTGATCATCGAGAAGTCCCCGTACTGGGGCGGCTCCACCTCCCGTTCCGGCGGCGGTGTCTGGATTCCCGGCAACTCCGTCCTGCAGCGCGACGGCGTCCCCGACGACCGTGAACTCGCCCGGCAGTACGTGCACGCGATCATCGGTGACCATGCCCCCGCGGAGAAGATCGACACCTACATCGACCGCGGCGCCGAGGCCCTCGACTTCCTGATGGCGCACGCCCCGCTGGAACTCGAATGGGTCAAGAACTACTCCGACTACTATCCGGAGGCACCCGGCGGACGCCTCGGCGGACGCAGCGTGGAACCGAAACCCTTCGACGCCCGCGCCCTCGGCGCCGACCTCGACACCCTGCACCCCCAGTACACCAAGGCACCACTGAACATGGTGGTGCTGCAGTCGGACTACCGCTGGCTCAACACCGGACTGCGGCACTGGCGCGGCCCACTGCGGATGGCCAAGGTGGGTGGCCGGTTCTTCTGGGCGCGCTCGCGCGGCAAGAAGCTCATCGCGATGGGAGCGGCACTCGCCGCCGAGCTGCTACTGGGTGTGCGCAAGGCCGGTGTGCCACTGAAGCTCTCGACCGGTCTGGTCGATCTCGTCACCGAGAACGACCGCGTCGTCGGCGTGATCGCCGAACACGAGGGCACCCGGATCGAGCTGCGCGCCGACCGTGGCGTGATCCTCGCCTGCGGCGGCTTCGAGCACAACGTCGAGATGCGCAAGAAGTACCAGCGCGAGCCGATCGGCTCGGACTGGACCACCGGCGCACCGTCGAACACCGGCGACGGTATCAACGCCGGACTCAAGATCGGTGCTGCGGTCTCGTTGATGGACGACGCCTGGTGGGGTCCCACCATCCCGCTGCCCCGCGGCCCCTGGTTCGCACTGTCCGAGCGCGCGGTGCCGGGGACCTTCATGGTCAACGAACGCGGCGAACGATTCATGAACGAATCGCTGCCGTATGTCGAAGCGGTACACCACATGTACGGCGGCGAGTTCGGTCAGGGTGACGGCCCCGGCACCAACGTCCCGGCGTGGATGGTGTTCGACCAGCGCTGCCGCAACCGCTACCTGTTCGCCGGTGTCAACGCGCGCCAGCCGTTGCCCAAGAAGTGGTTCGAGTCCGGCGTGGTGGTCAGGGCCGCCACCGTCGAGGCGCTGGCCGAGAAGATCGGTGTGTCCGCAGAGGCGTTGCGCGCCACCACCGATCGCTTCAACGGCTTCGCCCGTGCCGGGGTCGACGAGGACTTCGGTCGTGGCACCAGCGGTTACGACCACTACTACGGGGACGTCACCAACAAGCCCAATCCGAGCCTCGGCGTCGTCGACAAGGCGCCGTTCTACGCGGTCAAGATGGTGCCCGGCGACCTCGGCACCAAAGGCGGCATCGACACCGACGCGCGCGCCCGCGCGCTGCGCGCCGACGGTTCGGTGATCGACGGCCTCTACGCCGCGGGCAACACCAGCGCCCCGGTGATGGGTCACACCTACGCCGGTCCCGGCGCCACCATCGGCCCGGCGATCGTCTTCGGCTATCTCGCCGCACTCAACTGCGCCTCGCCTACCGACGCCGAAACCGCCTCGGCGACCGGCACATCCGGACCGAAGAAGGAGAACTGAGCATGCCGATCGACCTGTCCGTGGCGCTCGGTGCCGAACTGCCGGAGGTGTCGTTCGCGTGGTCGGCGTCGGATGTGGCGCTCTATCACCTCGCAGTGGGCGCGGCCGCCGACCCGCTCGACGCCGCAGGACTGGCCTATGTCGACGACGTCGCCCCCAAGGTGCTGCCCACCTTCACCACCGTCGCCGAGTCGTTCCATGCCGTGGAGGCCCCCACGGTGAGCTTCCCCGGTATCGAGATCGATCTGGCCAAGGTGGTGCACGGCAGCCAGCAGATCACCCCGCACCGCCCGATCCCTGCGTCGGGGAAGGCCACCGTGCACACCACGATCGCCGAGATCCAGGACAAGGGATCGGCCGCGGTGATCGTGCAGGAGAAGGTCGCCACCGGAGAGGACGGCCGCCCGCTGTGGACCGCACGGTCGTCGATCTTCGCCAAGGGCGAGGGCGGCTTCGGTGGCGAGCGGGGGACGTCGGCCCGGGTGACCTACCCCGACCGCACCCCCGATCATCGGATCGCGGTGCCGACCTTGCCGAATCAGGCTCTGCTGTACCGACTGTGCGGTGACCGCAACCCACTGCACTCGAGCCCGGACTTCGCCGTGAAGGCCGGGTTCGACCGCCCCATCCTGCACGGACTGTGCACCTACGGGACGGTGTGCCGTGCCGTCGTCGACGCCGCACTCGGCGGTGACGTGACGGCGGTGGCCGACTTCTCGGCGACCTTCGCCGGCGTCGTCTTTCCCGGCGAGACGCTGACCGTCTCGCTCTGGGACGAGGGCGATCGGCTGCTGATCACCGCCACCGTCGCCAACCGTCATGATGCCCCGGCGCTGGGCAACGTGATGCTCGTCCGCGGCTGACCGGCAAACATGGTCGGGCCGACTATCCTGCTCTGGGATCGGTCACATCAGGTGACCGTCATCCGACCGGATCCGTCACCGACGAGGAGAACCTTGATGAGTGATTCGCTGCAGTCCTTGCTCGACACCAACCGCGCGGCCGTGGTCGACGACCTCGTGGGGGTGATCGACGGCCAGGTCTCGGCGCAGAAGGGACTCGGGGGCGCCGCGGTCAAGGCCGCCTACGCAACGGCTCAGAAGGTCAAGCCCGACATCGTTCGCAAGGCCACCAACCTGATGCTGCCGGACTTCGTCACCGCCCTACAGCCGTTCTGGGACTCCAAGCCCGCCGGCACCGCATTCGGTGATCACCTGGCCGCCGACTCCGACTCCGCCTCCGAGGCACTGCTGGCGGTGACCGACGCCCAGGCCGAGACCGCCAAGGCGCCCCTGGCCAGGGCATACGGGTCGCTGCGCGGCAAGGCGAAGGGCTATGTGGCCGATGCACTGCCCGCCGTCGGCGCAGCCGTCGAGAAGAACGCGTGACCCACTCGCCGCGTCGTCACCGTCGGGAACATCCCGGTGGGGCGGTGCGGCGAGTCCGTTCTCGGGCCGCGCTGTCGCAGGCCGAAACGTTCTCAGGCCGAAACGTTCTCAGGCCGCGGTGACGACGATGAGGACCAGAGCGCAGACCACGCCGATGAGCGCGACCAGCATCGTCAGGACGCGCCAGATGTGCAGACGCACGGTCTGGGTGTCGGTGGATCGTGAAGAGGCAACCGGTGCGACCATGATCTCCCACTTTCGCTCGGCCGGAACCCGGGGGATGACCATCGTGCATACCGGGTTTGTGACTCCAGTGATAAATGTGTCACAGGTTGCGCGTGGTGTCTCGCTCTCCTGCTCGCGTGTCGTATTTCACCCGGGGGAGCTGCGGAATGGACGGATGCGCGGACAGGGGGCGATCACGCGGTGGGCACTCGAAGGGTGGGCACTCGGACGATGACCCGGCGACTCAGGGCCGTCGACCTCCGCTCGGCATGGCTGATCCTCATCGCGTGTGCATCGGTGAGCATGGTGGTCGCGGCGATGGCCGCACTGAACACCGCCCTCGCCGACATCGCGATCGACCTCGACGCCGACACCGGCCAGATGACCTGGATCGCCGACGGTTACACCCTCGCGCTGGCCGCGATGCTGCTGCCGGCCGGGGCGATCGGTGACCGGTTCGGCCGCCGTGAACTGCTGATCGCCGGGCTCGTCGTCTTCGCGATCGGCTCGCTCGTGGCGATCTGGGCGGCCGACCCCACCCAGCTGATCATCACCCGGATCGTCGCCGGTATCGGTGCCGCATTCATCATGCCGACGACGCTGTCGCTGATCACCTCCGGTGTGCCCGAGGACAAACGCAGCCTCGGCATCAGTATCTGGGCGGCGATCGCCGGTGCGGGCGCCATCGCCGGGTTCTTCGTCTCCGGTGTTCTCCTCGAGTTCTTCTCGTGGCATTCGATCTTCATCACCTTCGCGGTGTCGGCGGTGGTCAGCGCGCTGTTCTGCCTGACCATCGGCAGCTCACGCGATCAGCACCCGAAACGGTTCGACGTCATCGGGTCGATCATCTCCATCCTGGCGATCGCCGGTGTGGTGTTCGGTCTGCTCGAGGCCCCGCACCGCGGCTGGGACGACGCCCTGGTGCTCCTCACACTGGTCGGCGGCCTGGTACTCGCCGCGGTGTTCTGCGTCGTCGAACTGCGTCTGGACAACACCCTCCTCGACGTCCGGTTGTTCACCAACCGGGCCTTCGGTGCCGGATCGCTGGCCGTCGCGCTGCAGTTCTTCGCCTCCTTCGGCGCGTTCTACCTGCTGCTGCAGCGTCTGCAGCTGGTGTTCGGCTACTCGCCGCTCGGTTCGGCGTTCGCACTGATGCCGATGGTGCTCGGGGTGAGTGTGTTCGCCCTGCTCGGCAACTGGATCGCGGTGCGCTTCGACTCGCTGCGCTTCGTCCTGGGCGGCGGCATCCTCATCGCCGGTGTCGGGTTGCTGCTGATCGGACTGATCGACTACGACACCTACTGGGCGCTGGCATGGATGCTCGCGGTGTGCGCCATCGGCATCGGCCTGTCGACAGCTCCGTCGACCACGGCGATCATGGCCAACACCCCCCTCGACAATCAGGGTGTGGGGTCGGCGGTCAACGACACCGCCCGGGAGATCGGTGCCGCGATCGGCATCGCCCTTGCCGGCAGCCTCCTCGCCGCCGGGTACGCGCACCGGATCGGCTCCACCGCCGACGCCGCCCGGCAGCAGCTCACCACCGCCGGGGAGCAACGGATCGCCGCCGGGGACACCGCGGGTGGTCAGATGATCGTCGCGCAGGCCGGCGACGCCGCAGACCGGATCACCCGATCACTGGCCGAGGCCACCGAGGTGGCCAAGCGGTTACCCGGGGCCCTCGGCGACCAGGTCCTGGAAGGCGCACGGAACGCCTTCGTCGACCCGATGAACCAGGCCTGTGTGGTGCTCGGTGCCGTGTTGCTCGTCGGGTCGGTGGCGATCACGGCGATCTCCCCGCGCCGGGTGGTCGCGCTCGATGCATTCGTCGGTGACACCCACCCCGACGACACCCACCCCGACGGCACGCATCCCGATGAACCGCGCCCCGATCCGGAGCCGGCCGAGCGGACCCATGCACCACAGCCGGACTGACCTGCGCCGGGGACGGCGGTGCTGACCGCCGACAGTGTTCTCGGCACCGTCCTCGCGGTGTGCGCGCTGGTGGCGGTCATCGGTGTCGCGGTGTGGGCCACCCGGATTCCGGCCGCCGTCGTCGCCGTCCCCGCGGCGGTGCTGCTGGCGGTCCTCGGGGTGGTGTCGTGGGGTCAGGTCGGCTCCGAACTCGAGTTCATCGGCCCCACCATCGGATTCCTCGCCGCCATGCTGGTGATCGCCGAGGTGTGTGCGCAGACCGGGGTGTTCGCGTGGATCGGCGGCGTACTCGCCCGGTCCAGCCGTGGGTCGCCCACGCGGCTGCTCGGGCTGGTGTTCACGGCGGCGGCCCTGACCACCGCCGTGCTGTCGATCGATACGACGATCGTCCTGCTCACCCCGGTCGCGGTGGCCACCGCACGCCGGATCGGGGTCCGGGTCACACCGGTGGGAGCGGCCACCGCGCATCTCGCCAACAGTGTCTCGACATTGCTCCCCGTCTCCAATCTGACCAATCTGCTGGCCTTTTCGGCCACCGGACTCGGCTTCCTGGGGTTCGCCGGACTGATGGCCGGACCGTGGGTGGCCGCGATCGTGGTGGAGTACTTGTTGTTCCGGTGGTTCTTCGCCGACGACCTACGCCGGCCCCGCGATGCCGACCGCCCGGTGGGCACCCCCGACGCCGTCCGCCGACCTCCGATCGGCACGCTGATCGCGTTGGCGCTCATCCTGATCGGGTTCGTCGTCGCCGAGCCGCTCGGGGTGCCGTTGTCGATGGTCGCGGCGATCGGTGCCGTGGTCATGGTGGCACCACTGCTGCGTCGCACCCCGGTGTCGACGACGGTGCGGGTGGTGCGCGCGGCGAACATCCCGTTCCTCGGCTTCGTCGCCGCCCTCGGCGTGATCATCCTGCCGATCCGGCTCGGCCCCGTCGGCGACGCGATCGCCACCCTGATCCCGTCGGGGACGCAGCTGTGGGCGCTGCTGGCCGTGGCCGCACTGGCCGCGGTGATCGCGAATCTGCTCAACAACCTGCCCGCGACGCTGTTGTTGCTGCCGATGGTGGCCCACGAGCCGGGGCTGGCGCTGGCCATGCTGCTCGGCGTGAACATCGGCCCCAACCTCGGCTACTTCGGATCCCTCGCCAACCTGTTGTGGCGCGACCTCATGCACCGGCACACCGCATCACCGCCCACGCGGCGGTTCCTGTTGCTGGGGACCGCGACGGTGCCACCGACGCTGGTGGCGGCCGTCGTCGCACTGTGGGCGGGACTGCAGGTGACCGGAGGGGGTTGATCGCGTCCCGCACCCCCGACAAGTCGCGGTCCCGACAGGTGAGCGCACGGTGGGTGGCATCCCGACGTCAGGGCCCGGCCACGCCACACCGGGCTCCACGATCGGACTCCGGTGGCGACCCGGCCGATAAACGGACTAGAGTCCTGTTAGATCGGTCGTTAGGAAGGAAAACAACTCATGGCCCCTACTTCGAAGAACTCTCGCGCACTCGATGCCGGACTGCTGACGCTGCGCGTCGCGGTGGGTGCGACGCTGTTCGCGCATGGCACGCAGAAACTCGCCGGCTGGTTCGGTGGGCCCGGCATCGACGGCACTGCCGCAGGTATGCAGCAGATGGGCTTCGAGCCGGCCAAACCGGCGGCGGTCGCCGCCGGTATCAGTGAGGCCGCGGGCGGGCTCGTCGTCCTGGGCGCCGGCACGCGGGTGGCGGCTGCGGTCGGGGCGGCCGCGATGATCGCCGCAGCCGACGTTCATCGTCCCAGCGGGTTCTTCTCCCAGAACGGCGGCCTGGAGTTTCCCGCAGTTCTCGGATTGTCCTCGGCGGCAATCGTTCTGGCCGGCCCCGGCCGCTACTCGCTGGATGCGGCGGTCAAGCATCCCCTGTCACACGAGCGTGTCGGTGTGGTCGCACTCCTCGCCTCTGTCGGCGGGGCGATCGGCGTCCTGGCCCGTCGCAAGAAGGCACTGGCCGCAGCAGCGTCCTGAACCGTCGCAGCCGGTACCGCGGCTCGCCGATCCGACAACTGCCACTCAGGCCGGGGTCGGCTGTCCCGCCGATGCCGCGGTGGCCTTGGCCCAGCGGTAGTCGGCCTTGCCGGCCGGGGTGCGCCTGACCTCGTCCACGAACACCACGGTGCGCGGAACCTTGTATCCGGCAAGCGATTCCCTGCAGAACACCTGGATGTCGTCGATCGAGGGTTCGGCCGCCCCGTCGGCGATCCGGGCGACCGCGGCCACCCGCTGGCCGTAACGGTCGTCGGGCACCGGCACGACGAGGGCGTCGGCGATCGCCGGGTGGGCGTGCAGGACGGCCTCGACCTCCTCCGCGTACACCTTCTCGCCGCCGGTGTTGATGCACTGCGAGCCGCGGCCGAGGAAGACGATGGAGCCGTCGGCCTCCACCGTGCCCATGTCGCCGAGGATCGAGATCCGACGGCCGTCGGGCAGGGTCGGGAAGGTGCGCGCCGACTTCTCCTCGTCCTTGTAGTAGCCGAGCGGTACGTTGCCGATGCGCGCGATGTAGCCGACGTCGCCCGATCCGGGCACGATCGGGGTGAGCCGCTCGTCGACGACCATCATCCGATCGGTGGGCGGGACGGTGAGGTTGCCGTTGTCGTCCATCATGATCTCGCCGTCGTTGCCCGACTCGGAGGCCCCGAAGTTGTCGCGCAGCATCAGGTCCGGCTTGAGTGCGAGGAACCGTTCACGGTTGTGGTGCGACCAGATCGCGCCGCCGGAGGTCACCGAGAACAGCGACGACAGGTCGATCTCGTCCGTGCGGCGTTCCATCTCCTCCACCAGCGGCATGCCCATGGCGTCGCCGACGATGAGCACGATCTGCACCTGCTCGGGTCCGATGAGTTCGGCGATACCGGCCGGATCGAAGTCACGCATCAGCACCAGGCGGCCGCCGAGGGTGAAGAAGGTGAACAGCGAGTACGACGCGGCGCCGTGCATCAGCGGGGCCGCGAGCAGGAATGCGATGGACGGGAAATCCTTGACCGCCGTGCCGATCTCGGCGAGGTCCTTGCGCGGGTCCCCGTATGGGTTGCCGCCGGAGATGGGTTTGCGGAAGAAGTCGTCGTGGCGCCACATGACCCCCTTGGGGTAGCCGGTGGTGCCGCCGGTGTAGATCAGGTACAGCTCGTCACCGGTGCGCGGCTCGAAGTCGCGCGCCTCGGACTTGTCGGCCTCCTCGGCGAACGACACGATCGCCACGGTGCGCCCGTCGGGCAGACCGGCGGCGGCAGATCGTAGTTCGTCGACGATGTCACCGATGACGAACACGGTGCGCAGTTCGGGGAGCTCCCCCATCAGGGCGGCGACGCTGCGCTGGTGTTCGGGCAGTTCGACGACGATGCCGCGCGAGTCGGAGTTGTCGAAGACGTACTGCAGTTCCGGGTCGGTGTAGCGGTAGTTGACGTTGACCGGCACCGCACGCATCTTGAGGACACCGAGCAGGCTGGTGACGTGCTCCACACTGTTCTTGAGGAACAGGGACACATGGTCGGCGGCGGCGATCCCGTTGTCCAGCAGCAGGTGTGCGACCCGGTTGGCCAGGAGGTCCAGTTCCGGGTAGGCGATCTGGCGCCCCTCGTAGCTGAGCGCGATGCGGTCCGGGACGGCGTCGGCGACGGTCTCGAACACATCGGCCAGGTTGAACTTGGTCTCGGCGGCGGATTCTGGGCTCATTGGTCGAACTCCTCGGGGCCTCGAATGTCGGAGATGGGAAACAGAGAGGGCGGCTGTTCGGGTCGGTGGTCGGGCGGGGGGGAAGTGGTGGGGCGTGCGCGGTTCAGGGTGCGGTCAGCACCAGACCACTGGTCGGGACACCGGTGCCGGCGGTGACCACCACGCGGGCGGCGTCGGGTACCTGGTTGACCGAGTCACCACGAAGCTGGCGAACGGCCTCGGCGATACCGTTCATACCGTGGATGTAGGCCTCGCCGAGCTGGCCGCCGTGGGTGTTGAGCGGGAGGCGCCCCCCCACCTCGAGCGCGCCGGGTTCGGCGACGAAATCCTTTGCCTCACCACGCCCGCAGAAGCCGAGCTCCTCCAGTTGCAGCAAGGTGTACGGGGTGAAGTGATCGTAGAGGATCGCCGCGTCCATGTCCCCGGGTTGCAGCCCCGACTGGTTCCACAGCTGGCGACCGACGAGCCCCATCTCGGGCAGGGCCGCGAGATCGTCACGGTAGTAGCTGGTCATGATGAACTGGTCCCGGGCGCTGCCGGCCGCGGCACCGGCGACCACCGCCGGGCGATGCGGAAGGTCTGCGGCGCGCTCCGCCGACACCACCACGATCGCCACGCCACCGTCGGATTCCTGGCAACAGTCGAGCAGGTGGAGTGGTTCGGCGATGTAGCGCGAGGACTGGTGGTCGTCGAGGGTGATCGGTTTGCCGTGGAAGAAGGCACGGGGATTGACCGCCGCATGTTTGCGGTCGACCACCGCGATCCGCCCGAAATCGGCACTGGTGGCACCGTAGTCGTGCATGTAGCGTTGCGCGATCATCGCGACGAAGGCCGCCGGTGTGGACAGGCCGTGCGGGTAGGAGAAGGCATTGTCGGTCCCCGACGAGTTCTCCTGGTTGGCGACCGCCGAATTGACCTGTCCGAACCGCAATCCCGAGCGCTCGTTGAAGGCGCGGTAGGCGACGACGACGTCGGCCACACCGGTCGCGACGGCCATCGCCGCCTGCTGGACCGTGGCACAGGCCGCACCGCCGCCGTAATGGATGCGGGAGAAGTAGGTCATCTCCTCGATCCCCACCGCACGGGCGACGGCGATCTCGGCGTTGGTGTCAATGGTGAAGCTGACCAGTCCGTCGACGTCGGCCGGGGTGAGTCCGGCGTCGGCGATCGCGGCGTTCACGGCCTCGGCGGCCAGACGCAGTTCGCTCCTGCCGGAATCCTTGGAGAACTCGGTGGCGCCGATCCCGGCGATCGCCGCCTTGCCCGACAGCGTGCCCATCAGCGCCCGCCTTTCCGGCCGAGGGTGAGGGTGACCGTCGAGATCACGTGCTTGCCCAGCGAATTGGTACCGGTGACCGCGACGGTCAGCTGATCGCCGTCACGTGCGGTGACCTCACCGGTGAAGGTGACGGCGTCGTGGGCGTACCAGGGCACACCGAGCTTGAGTCGGATCGATCCGATCCGGGCGGACGGTCCGGCCCAGTCGGTGACGAACCGTTGCACCAGCCCGGTGTCGGTGAGGATGTTGACGAAGATGTCCGCCGATCCCTTGGCCTGGGCCAGATCCCGGTCGTGGTGGACGTCCTGGAAGTCGCGGGTGGCCAGGGCGGTGGACACGATGAAGGTGGGGGTGGCCTCGATGGTCAGCGGGGGCAGCGTGTCACCCACGGACACCGCATCCCCGGCGACCGACGCGGAGGTGGCCTCGATGGTCATGCCGGTCCTTCCTGGGGTTCCCACGCGTAGAGCGTCCAGGCCGCTCCACGATCGTCGGCGGGGAAGTCGAGATAGGTTGCGCGCACGCACATTCCGATCCGCACATCGTCCGGGTCGACGCCGCGGAGCTCACCGAGCATCCGCACTCCCTCGTCGAGTTCGACGAGCGCGACGACGAACGGCAGTTGCCGGCCGGGCACCTTGGGGGCGCGGTGCACGATGTAGCTGAACACGGTGCCCGTGCCCGCGGCGACGACGTGGTCGGTGGCCGGCACCGTGCCGTCGCCGGCCCGGGGCTTCCAGGTGGCCGGTACAGGCGGGTGGGTCAGGCTGCCGTCGGGGCGCTGCTGGATGCGCAGTTCGTGTGCGGCGACACCGTCCCAGAAGAACTCAGTGTCGCGGGACACGCTGGGGCGCAACATGGTCGACGGGTCGAGATCCTCCGGCACGTCGGCGACCGTGATGCCGTCGGTGTCGGCGCCGGACTCGGTGTCCGGGGCGGCCGGGCGGAACTTCAGGATGCGGAAGTCCATCTCGGCGACCACCTCGTCGCCGACCGACCAGATGTTGCGGGTGGTGAAGAACCAGCCCTCGCCCAGTGCGGTGGTCTTGGGACCGGTGACGTCGACCAGTTCCGCGCTGAGCTCCACCTCCTCACCCACCTCGACATAGCGGTGATAGGTGGTGTCGCAGTTGGTGGCGACCACCGAGGTGTAGCCGGCGGCGTCGAACAGTTCGGTGGCCCGGCCGAGCGGGTCGTCGGCGGTGCGGACCCCGTTGAGTCCGCGCATCGTCCACACCTGGGCCATCGCCGGGGGCGCGACGATGCCGGGATGTCCGGCGGCCCGCGCGGCGTCGGCGTCGACGTAGATCGGATTGGTGTCGCCCATCGCCTCGACCCAGTTGTTGATCATCGGACGATTGACCGGGTCACGGCCGGCTACCGGTGCGCTGGGGCCGTCGGCCCGGATCCGCCCGGCGGCGGCGCGGATCTGATCTGGCGTGTGAACAGACTGTGCGGTAACCGATGTCATCGTTTGGCCCTCGGCAGTCCCAGTCCGGCGGTGGCGATCATGTCGCGCATCACCTCGTTGACACCACCACCGAAGGTGATGACGATGTTGCGCTTCTGCTGCACATCCAACCAGTCGACCAGTGCCGCGGTGTCGGGGTCGGTGAAATCACCGTGGCGTCCGACGATCTCGTCTAGCATCCGGCACACGGTCTGCAGCCGTTCGGTGGCGAACACCTTGGTCGCGGCGGCGTCGGCCATCGAGATGGCCTCGCCGGTGGAGGCGACCTGCCAGTTGAGCAGTTCGTTGATGCGGGCGTAGGCGTCGATCTGCGCCAGCGCACGCCGGACGTCGGGCCGGGCGGCGATGGGGGTGCCGTCGGCTCCCGGGCGGGCCGCCCAGTCGCGCACACGCGCGGCCAGCCCCTCGATGCGGCCGGCCGGACCGAGCATGACGCGCTCGTGGTTGAGCTGGGTGGTGATCAGCTTCCAGCCGCCACCCTCCTCCCCGACCAGCATGTCGGCGGGCACCACGACGTCGTTGTAGTAGGTGGCGTTGACGTGGTGGGCCCCGTCGGCGGTGATGATCGGGGTCCAGGAGAACCCGGGATCGGTGGTGTCGACGATGAGGATCGAGATACCCTTGTGCTTCGGGGCATTCCGGTCCGTGCGGACGGCCAGCCAGATGTAGTCGGCGTCGTGGCCGCCGGTGGTGAAGATCTTCTGCCCGTTGACGACGTAGTGGTCGCCCGCGCGGACGGCGGTGGTGCTCAGCGAGGCGAGATCGGTGCCGGCGTCCGGTTCGGTGTAACCGATCGCGAAATGTACGTCGCCGGAGAGGATTCGGGGAAGGAAGCGATCCTTCTGCGTGGCGGTGCCGTGGACCTGCAGGGTGGGTCCGACGGTCTGCAGCGTGACCGCGGGCAGCGGGACGTCGGCGCGGACCGCCTCGTTGGTGAAGATCTGCTGTTCGATCTCACCGAAACCCTTGCCGCCGTACTCCTTCGGCCAGCCGACGCCGAGCCAGCCGTCGGTGCCCATCTGTTTGATCACCCGGCGGTAGGTGGGCCCGTGCCGCTCGGTGAGCATGGTGTGGGCGTCGTCGGTGCCGATCAGCGAGGCGAAGTACTCGCGCACCTGGGCCTTGAGTGCCTGCTGGTCGGGGGTCAGGTCGATGAACATCAGGCGGCTCCCGCCACGTCGGTCGCGGGATGCCCGGTGCCTGCGGCGAGTTCGTCGAGGCGTGCCTGCCCGCCACCGGCCAGTCGGGCGAGGTCCTTGGCGATCGAGAAGTACCGGTGCAGCGGATAGGTCAGGTCGACGCCGACGCCGCCGTGCAGGTGGGTCATGGTACGGAGGGTGGCGGGGATCTCGGCGGCCATCCAGTAGGTACCGATTCCCAGATCCTGCTGTGCGTCAAGACCTTCGGAGATCCGCCAGGCCGCTGCGGTGGTGGCGAGGTTCATCGCCCGGCCGATCACGTAGATGTCGGCGAGCTGCTGCCCGACCGCCTGGAACAGGGCGATCGGTTTGCCGAACTGTTCGCGGGTGGAGACGTGGTCTGCGGTGAGCCGGGTGGCCCCGGCGACCAGGCCGTCGGCATAGGCGCACAGGGCGATCCGGTAGCGATCCCGCAGCACGGACAGGTCCGTGGTGAGCAGGTCGTCGGCGGCGACGGGCACGGCGTCGAAGGTGACGGTGAACTCGCCCCACCCGCTCGAGGTGGCGGTCCGGGTGATCGTGATACCCGGAGCGTCGGCGGCGACGGCCACCACCCCGGCGTCGGCGGCCACGAGGAAGGCGGTGGCACCGTCGGCGTGCAGCACGCCGGTCTTGGTGCCGGTGAGCCTGCCGTCGGCGAGGGTGGTGCGCGGTGTGGCGGTGAGCGGGTCGCCGACCTCGCCGAGGGCGATCGCATGCCAGGTCCCGCCGGTGAGGGTGCGGCCCCATCGTGCCCGGGGACCGACGGTCTCGGGGTCTGCGATCTCGGGGCCTGCGATCTCGGGGTCTGCGATCTTGGGGTCTGCGATCTCGGGGTCTGCGGTGGCGAGAACGAGCGCAGAGGTCAGCGATCCGAGGATCGGGGCCACCCCGGCCGACTCCCCCATCCGCCGCAGCAGCGGCAGGACGGTGAGCAGCCCGAGATCGTCGCCGCCGAATGCGGCCGGCAACGCGAGTTCGGTCAGTCCGGCGGCGCCGAGCGCCTGCCAGAGGGCGTTGTCGAAGCCTCCGGGTACGGCCGCGGGATCGGGGTCTCTGGCCTCTCGGCCGAACTTCGACTCCCACTGCGACCCATGCCGGGAGAACACGTCCGCGGCCACGTCGCCGACGGCGACGGCCTCCGCGCTGAGCGCAAAGTCCACTCTGCGCCTCCTCACTGGAAATAGAACCTGTTCTAGTTGTAGCAGACATGACGGTACGCATGTCGGTTTTACGGGATGATCAGGGGGTTCGGACCATGCTCTCCGGCCGGGGCACGGTCAGGAACGCGGCAGACCGAGAATGTGTTCAGCCGCCGCGGTACGCAGGATCTGGGTGGTGCCGCCGGCGATCGACAAGCATCGGTTCTGCAGGACGAGCTCCGAGACCGGACCGCCCGTCAGTCCGTTGACGCCGAGCATGTCGAGGGCGAAGTCGGGGACCGACTGCCGGTGGGCGACGCCGATCAGTTTGCGGACGCTCGAGAGGGCGCCGGGATCGTGGCCGGCGAGGCGGCGGGTGACCGCCCGGGCGTCGAGGACCCGGCCGATGTGGGCGTCGGCGACCAGCCGGCCCAGCGCGGCGAGCTCGGCGTCGGTGAGTTCGCGGCCCAGCTCGGAGATCTGGGCCAGCAGGGCGTCCATCTCCTTGCCGAGACCCGAGCCGCCCATCGCGACCCGCTCGTTGGCCAGTGTGGTGCGGGCCAGGCGCCAACCGCCGTTGATCCGGCCCACCACGTCCGCGTCGGGGACGAAGACGTCGTCGAGGAAGACCTCGTTGAAGTTCGCCCTGCCGGTCAGTTCCCGCAGCGGCCGGATGTCGATGCCCGGTACCGACATGTCGACCAGGAAGTAGGTGATGCCCTTGTGTTTCGGGGCGTCGGCGTCGGTGCGCGCCAAGCAGATCCCCCACTGCGCGTTGTGCGCCTGCGAGGTCCAGATCTTCTGGCCGGTCAGGGTCCAGCCGCCGTCGACGCGGGCGGCGCGCGTCCGCAGGGATGCCAGATCGGAGCCGGCCTCGGGCTCGCTGAACAGCTGACACCACACGATGTCGCCGAGCAGGGTCGGCGCGACGAAGCGGTCCCGTTGCTCGTCGGTGCCGTGTTCGAGGATGGTCGGGATGGCCCACGCGCCGATCACCAGGTCAGGACGGATGACGCCGACCCGTTCGAGTTCGGTATCGATCAGGAGTTGAAGGGCCGGGTCGGCACCGAGTCCGTGGGGCACGGGCCAGTGCGGCATGAGCAACCCGCTCACCGCGAGCACGCCGCGTCGGTCGGAATCGGCAGCGGCAGCGATCCGTTCGGCATCGGCGCGGATGTTCGCGCGGCGATCCTCCACCGCCGACAGATCGATCTCGAACGCTCGGCGTCGGCCCGCGATCCCGTCGCGGGCCGAGGCGTGGCGGGCGCGTGCCCCTTGCCCGAGCAGCGACCGGGCGGCGAGCGCCGATCGCAGGTACAGGTGCGCATCGTGCTCGAAGGTGAAGCCGATCCCGCCGAGGACCTGCACGCAGTCCTTGGTCACCGCGACCGGCAGATCGGCGACGAGGACGTCCGCCGCTGCCGCGGCGAGCCCGAGTTGTTCACGAACAGATGGATTCGGAAGATCAGCGTTGATCGCGTCCTCGACCGCACGGGCGGCGTCCCAGGCAGCCGCCTCGACCTGTTCGGTGCGGCACAGCATGTCGGCGCAGATGTGCTTGACCGCCTGGAACGATCCGATCGGCGCCCCGAACTGGGTGCGTACCCTGGCGTGGTCGACGGCGGTGTCCAGCGCCCAGCGGCACACCCCGGCCTGGTGGGCGGCCAGTCCGGCCGACAGCACACCGCGGATCAAAACGTCGAATTCGTCAGCGCCACAGTCGATCACGTCACCCTCGGCGAGACCGGCCACCCGCACCGTCGAGACCGGGCCGGCTCCGTCGACGGCGGGCTCGAGAGTGCCCTCGCGGACCCCGACACCGGCCGGCAGAATCCGCCAGCGGGCGGGCCCGCCGTCGAACGCGAGCGGCACCAGGATCGCCGCGTCGTCGACACCACCGGGCACGAGACCCAGATCCACCGCGCCCTCGACCACGTCAAAGGCCCCGCGGCCGGCCCGGATGCCCGCCGGGACCACACCGGGTACCGCACCCTTGACGACCGAGGCGATCAGAGGGCCCCGGCGCGGATCGGTGACCCGCGAGAGCGCGACCGCCAGCGCGACGGTCTCGACGATCGGACCCGGAACCAGCACCCGGCCGCACCTCTCGACCATCGCGGCGACGTCGGCGAATGACGCGCCGATCCCGCCGTCGGACTCCGGTACGATCGCCGCGAACAGTCCGAGACCGGCGATCTGCGGGAACAGCGTGCGCCACTGATCATCGGGTTTGTCGAGGTGTGAGCGGGCAGAGTCGGCGGTGCCGGCCTTCGCCGACCAGGCCGAGATGGCCTCACAGACCGCGGCCTGCTCGGGGGACGTGGCGAGAGTCACGGGATTCCTCTGTGTCGAAGGGTGACCAAGAACTAGAACCTGTTCTAATATGCCATGAGGGCCGCGCAAGCGGTACCCGACCTGTTCCCCGATGATGTGAGGATGCCCGAGAGCACATGGCAGCATCTGACAATGCCGTAACCGCCACGGACACCGCCGAATCGCGCCCTGGTGCGACCCCGGCCCCCACCGAGTCCGGCTCTGCGGCGCAACGTGACCGTCGTCGTCGAATCCTCGACGCGACCCTCAGCCTCGCATCCAAGGGCGGCTACGACGCGGTGCAGATGCGCACGGTCGCGGAGAAGGCCGACGTCGCCGTCGGCACCCTGTATCGCTACTTTCCGTCCAAGGTGCACCTGCTGGTGACGGCACTCGCCCGTGAGCTCGGGCGGGTGGAGTCGCGCGTCGACCGCTCGCAGTTGCGCGGCGACAACGCGATCGAACGGCTCCGGCACGTGCTGGACATGATCACCTTCTCGATGCAGCGGGACCCGTTGCTGACCGAGGCCATGACCCGCGCGTTCATGTTCGCCGACGCTTCGGCCACCGCCGAGGTCGACCAGGTCGCCGGGATCATCGACCGGCTCTTCGCCGGAGCCATCGTCGACGACGGTGAACCGACCGCCGACGATCTCGCGATCGCCCGTGTGCTCGCCGACGTGTGGATGTCGAATCTGGTGCAGTGGCTGACGCGACGCGCCTCGGCAACCGACGTGACCAATCGTCTCGAACTGACCGTTCGGCTGCTGCTGAAGGATAGGGTCGCGTCATGAAGACCCGACTGACCTGCCCCTGTGGCGAGATGCTCCGCGGTGAGGACGAGGACGAGCTCGTCGAGAAGGTCCAGAAGCACCTCGCCGACAACCACCCCGGTCACGATTACTCGCGTGACGAGATCTTGTTCATGGCGTACTGAGATCCGACGCGCCACCGCATCCTCGGGGCGGAACGCTGCCCTACCGCGGGAGACCACACCGGAACACCGAACCCCGGAACCTGATCGCAGGTTCCGGGGTTCGCTCGTCTCGACCGGCATCGGCTCGGCTCGACCGGTTGCCGGTTGTCCGGAGCCGGGTGCGGCGTCCGGTTCCGTCTAGTTCTGGCTGCCGGTGTTCTTCAGGTCCGCGGCGATCAGCGGCCAGGTGTCGTGGAGGTCCTGCTCCCAGTACGCCCACGAGTGGGTTCCGGTGGGGCGCAACATCACCTTGTTCTGGACGCCGAGTTCGTTCATCCGCTGGGTCATCTGGACCGTGCACTGGTTGACCGCGGCCTCGATGATGCCGCCGAGCACGATCTGGTTGCCCAGGGTCAACGGGTCACCGTCGATCAGCGGCGCGTTGAGTTGGTCGTTGGGGCCCGGCAGACCGGTGCCGCTGGTCATGTAGACCTTGGTGCCCTTGAGCTTCTCGGCATTGATGTACGGGTCGTTGGCCTTCCAGCCCGGACCACCGGGAGTACCCCACATGTTGGCGATGTCGCCACGACCACGGTCACCGACCACCATCCGGATGTAGGCCAGACCGAGCGGGTCACTGGTGCGGGCACATCCGGAGTAGGCGGCCACCGAGCGGTACAGCCCCGGTGCCGAGATCGCCAGGTTGAGCACCGACGTCCCGGCCATCGAGATCCCGGCGATCGAATTGACACCGGTGGTGTCGAATTCCTTGTCGATGAGGGGCGGGAGTTCCTTGGTCAGGAAGGTCGTCCACTTGTTGCGGCCGAGTACCGGGTCGTCCTTCTGCCAATCGGTGTAGTACGAGTAGGCACCCCCGATCGGGGTGACGACGTTGACGTTCTTGTCGGCGAAGAACTGCTGGTAGGTGGTCTTGGCCGCCCAGGTCGCCGAGTCCTCGCCACCGCCGGCTCCGTTGAGCAGGTACAGCGTCGGGGCGGCCTTGCTGGTGTCCTTGGGCCGCAGGATCGTCACCGGGATGAGCTTGTTCATCGACGCGGAGTAGACGATCGCGGTGACCTGCTGCGCGGAGTCGCGGACCAGTGTCTCGATCTTCGACGAGTTCATCGGCGCGGGATTCGCCGGGTTGCTCGGTTCGGTCGCCGTGGTGCCGGTGGTCGGAGCCGCAGGTGTCTCCGTCGGCTCGGCCGCCGCGACACCGACACCTGTCAGCGCAGATCCGACGACGATCGCAGCCGCCGCCGTCGCAACGGTCCGCTTCCATCCCGTTCGCACCATTAGCCCCTTAAGTCACACGTGTAACAGCCGCTCTGAGCCTATCCGAGTCGGTGGCGACCAGGAAATCCTGGCAACCGCCGTTAGCCAGTTGTGACGATTCGCCTCGGAGCCACGTCACCACGCACGTGATTCGCCGCCAACAAAGGATCACCGCCGACAAGGGATCACCCCGACCCGCTCGCGCCATCATGCCCCGCCGTGATGCGCGCCGCCTTCTCTCTGATCTCATCACGCAGCCAGCCTGGTTCGACAACCCGGAAGTCACGCTCGATCAGCCCCATCCACACGACCTTGAGGGCGACGCCCCGGTCACCGAATCGGAGCGCGACCCGGACGCGTCCTGCCTCGTCGGGGTCGTCGCCGATCCCACACACCTGCGCACTCGGCTCGAAGCCGACGACGTGCTCCGCCGCACAACGCACCACCACGTCCACGGACTCGAAGCGGCCCCGGAACTCCCGGCGGCGGCGCTCCCAGATCTCCGCCAGGTCGACGTCCGGATCGCGATGCGCGGGTTCGTCGAGGATCTCCACCACACTCATCCGCGAGATCCGGTACAGTCGCTCGTCGCCGGCGGCATTGGCAACCAGATACCAGGTGTCACCTGCGACGATGAGCCCGACCGGGTCAAGAACCCGCTCGCGCGGCTGGGCCTGGTCCGGACGGCGATACCGGATGCGGATGCGCCGGCCGTCGAAGACCGCTTGCTGCACCGGCCCGAGCGCCTCGAGGTTCTGCGGTGACCGGACGAACCCCTCGGGCCTCACCAGGACGCGCTGCGCCGAGCGGACGGCCTGCGCACGATGCGCTTCCGGAAGGGCTGCGGCGACCTTGCGCAGCGCCGCCGCGAAAGCCGGGGTGTCCAGTCGACCCGCCCCGGCCAGGAGTGAGGTCGCCTCGTCGGCGGTGAGGCCGGTGAGGTCGGTCCGATATCCGGGGAGCAGGGCGAAGCCTCCCGAGCGGCCTCGTTCGGCGTAGACCGGGATTCCCGACAGTGACAAGGAGTCGATATCCCGCAGGACGGTGCGCACCGAGACCCCGAGTTCCTCGGCGATCCGGCCTGCGGTCATCCGCTCGTGCACCTTGAGGAGCATGAGCAGCGACAACAGACGTTCGGCACGCATGATGTCGATTGTCCGGGTAAACATGACAGAAGGTGTCATGTATGAGGAGTTGGGTGGTGTTCATCGCGGGAGAGGCCCGCGGATGAACCCGTAGAGGACAGAACCATGACCCAGCCCGACACCACTCAGTCCGCTGCTCCTGCCGCACCGACCGATCCGCGTCCGGCCTATGCCGCCGCCACCTCGTGGGTGACCGATCTGTTGTCGGCGGTCCGATCGGACCAGTGGGACAACCGCACCCCGTGCACCGAGTTCGACGTCCGGACGCTCGCCTCGCATCTGATCGGCACCGCCCGCCGGGCAGTCGCCCTGGGGTCGGGTGCCGATGTCTTCGCCGTCCACCCGGTCGCCGATGTCTTCGATGCCGAGACCTATGCCGCCACGGTCGCCGAGGCCATCGACCTGTGGGCCGACGACGCCAAACTCACCGCGCCGGTCACCGTTCCATGGGGAACGGTCCCCGGCGCCGGCGCGCTCTGGGGATACGTCAACGAATCGCTGGTACATGGCTGGGACCTCGCCGTCGCCACCGGTCAGAACCCGGAGGCCGACCCCGAGATCGTCGCGGTCACATCGGAGATCGCACAGCGGTTCATCCCGGCAGAGATCCGCGCCGCCGACGAGGTCCCGTTCGCCGCGGTGGTCACCCTACGGGCCGAGGCCGGGCCCACCGAGCGACTCGCCAACTGGGCGGGCCGGCTCAGCGACGACTGGGTGTGACCGAGGCCGGGGGCAGCGGATGTGTGTGATCGTCACCGCCCGAGCGGCATTCGATGTCGGATACCCGTGAGCACTCCGTGATCCGGAGGAAACGCAAGGGCCACGGATCCGCTTCTCGGTTCCTCGAGAATCGGGTGATGACCACCGTCTGGGACCTCGCCGACCATCCGGAGCGCGATCGACGTGCGGTGTGGCACGACGTGCTCTGCCAGGCGTTCGTTCCGCTGCGCGCGGATCTCGCTCCGGATGATGGCGGGCTGCATGGCCGAGTGGAGAATCGTCCCTGCGGAACGCTGATGCGGTCCACCGTCGAATCGCGGGCCCAGCACACCGCACACGGGCGCCGACAGGTGCGTCAGACCGATGGTGCGCACTACTTCTTGAATCTTCAGCTGCGGGGCGACTGTCACGCCCGCCAGGGTGACCACTCGGCGGTCGTTCACCCGGGCGAGGCCATCCTCGTCGACACCACTCAGCCGTACTGGTTCGACCACGGCACCGACTGGAAGGTCATGTCGTTTCGTATCCCCAAGTCGCAGCTGGATCTACGGGTCGGTGATGTCGGTGTGCCGACCGCCCGTCCGTTCGACCACGCACCTGCCGGACGCGTCGTCCGGAACCTCATGTGTGCGCTGTGGGAATTCGAGTCCACTGCGGCGGCGGCGACGGAGATGACCGATGCGCTGGTCTCGGCGGTCGCCGCAGGCATTCTGTCCCAACCGATTCCCGGCCCGACACTGAAGTCGTCGCTCAGACGCGACGTCCTGCGGTACATCCGCGACAACATCGCCGAAGACCTGTCCGTGGCCGCGGTCAGTGCTCGATTCCACATCTCGCCGCGGACCCTGCACGGCCTGTTCGAGGACTCCGACACCACATTCGCGCAGACGGTGCGCCACGTTCGCCTCGAACGGGCGCGGCGGCGTCTCACCGACCCCACGGTGACGACGACGATCAGCCAGGTGGCCCACCACTGCGGCTTCGACGACCCCTCCACATTCAGCCGGTCCTTCCAGCGCCAGTTCGGGGTCAGCCCGCGCGATATGCGCGCGCAGGGTCCTCGCCGGACCTGTTCGTGACCGTGGGTGCACGTTCTGCACAGAACGGTGCACGCAACGCCTGGCCTCCCACTCGGTGCACGCGGGAATCTCGAATGGTCCAGTTCTCGTCCTACACCGACCGGAGACTCCCATGGCATTCTCGTTCACCCTCACGCCTTCTCAGATCGAACTGCGTAACGCAGCCAAGGACTTTGCCGAGGAGCACCTCGTGCCGCTCGCCGCGGACTTCGCTGCCGAACCCGACCCGCTGACGCGGGCTCTGGTCGGTCGCCCGGCATTCGAGGCCGCGGTCGAATCGGGATATCTGCGGGCGATGATCCCGCCCGCGGTGGGAGGCACCGCGGGCAGCGGTATCGACGCGTCGATTCTCATCGAGCAGTGGGCAGGGATCTGCCCCGACTTCTTCATCTCGATGGCCGGGCCGTTGATCGCCTTGATGCCCGTCTATGCCGCCGGAACGCCTGAGCAGATCGGCCGGTTCGTCGCCCCGTTCCTCGCACCGTCCGGGGCACCGATCGCGGCGATGGCGTACTCCGAGCCGGGTGGTAGCGCCAACTTCGATGCCCCTCCGCCTGCCGGAATCCAGACGACCGCGACGCCTGACGGCGACGACTACGTGATCAACGGCAGCAAGGCCTGGGCGTCGTTCCTGTCCGGATGGGACGGTCACGGACCCGACGTGATGGCGATCGTCTGCCGTGCTCCGGGAGGGGTGTCGGTGATCATCGCCGAACGCGAGCACCTCGCCGGGCACATCGAGGTCGAGAAGCACTACGACCTCCCCGGGCTCCGCGGATGCCTGACCTCCCGGATCCGCCTGGTCGATGTGCGAGTGCCGAAGTCGAATCTCATCGGTGCCGAGGGTGATGGAGTCACGTTGACCCGCAATGCCTTTCTCGCCAGCGGCGCATCGATCGGAGTCTTTGCCACCGCGGCGATGAGCCGAGCATTCGACATCGCCCTCGACTTTGCCCGGACCGACTCCCGCAACGGGTCCGTACCCGTGATCGAGCACCAGGCCGTCGGCGATGCTCTCGCCACGGCGAAGGGCAAAATCGAGGCCACGCGCCTCATCTCGTGGCGGGCGATGGACGCCGTCCTCGGAGGTCACCCAGCCGGTGAAGAGTGGGCATTGCACTCCAAGGTCTTCGGCTCCGAGACCGCTCTCGAGGTCGTCAACAGTCTCGTCCAGGTCGTCGGTGTCACCGCATATGACCGCGCGCACCCCCTGACCTCGATCCTCAACGACGTGCTGGCCTACCCCCTCATCGAGGGCGGCAACATCGGGGTCCGACGACGACGCCTTCAGTCGATCTTCGCGGCCGACGGATTCGACGCGCACGCCGCGTCCGTCGGTTGATGCTGCGCAGCCGAGGCCGCGCACATCGACATCCGGCACTCCACGTATGCCGTTGATGGTTGAGTTGAGCCGACGAGGAGCGCAGGGCGCCTCGGTCCCGGCTCAATCAGCAACCGGCCGTAGGCGGTTGAGCCGACGAGGAGCGTAGCGACAAGTCGTGTCGAAACCACCGCCGGCCGAACTCACCAACGTGACCGGCGGAGGTTCCGACACCCACCCCTATCTCTATGAAGTTCTCAAAGAACACAAGCTCTATCGACAGTCAGGCAGCATTCGGTAGTTCATCGGCGAACCGCCGGTTGTAGGCGGGGATCGGGCGTCGCCGTGGATCGACGGTCTCGGGTGGGATCAGCCACGGATGGGAGTCGGGTCCCATATAGACATCCCATCCGTTGTGGTGGACGTCGGCGTGACACGAGGTGCACAGGAGGCAACCGTTGGCGAGGTCGGTGGCACCACCATCCGACCAATGCGCGATGTGATGGGCCTGAGTGCGTGACGCCGGGGCACCACACTTGATGCAACACCGATCCCGCTCGAACAGGGCGCGCCGCTGGCCGGCGGTGAACAACCGTTTCGACCGCGCCATGTCGAGTGGGACGCGTTCGCCGTCGACGATGGTCATCACCACCACACCGTCACACGTCGTTTCGAGCAGAGTGTTGCGGGTGATCGACCCACCGAACGCCAACTCGGTTTTGTTTGGTGTATCGGCGGGTACCGACAGGGTGATCAACGCTGCCGGTAGAGCAGTGACCGACCGTTCCCCGGCACCGGCGGCCATGTCAAGCACCATCTCCAAGGCGTCAGCGCGGCGTCGGGGCGCTTCGCGTGGGTCTGTCGAACCATCCGGTTGCGGGACGGGTGCCGAGAGTTTCTCGATCGCCGTCGCCAACTTCTCCCCGACAACAACATCCAGCGAACCGGACACCGACACTCGTCCATCATCGGTGCGCCCGATATCCAGAGCATTCAGGTTGCGGTCCTCTTTCGCCGGGCGTCCACCGTCGGTATCCGATGAGTGATGGTCCCCCAATTGGTGGGCGCGTGCCATCACCTCAGCCGGTGTCGCGCCGGACAGGACTTGGGCCAACAGGTCGCCTTCGAAGGTCGCCCACGTGTCGGTGTCGGGTGGTTCCCCGGCACGCATCCCGATCTGGTTGAGTCCGCGCACGATGGCGTCGACGTGTTCACCGGAGATCGCCCCTTCGGCAGCATGGTTCACAGTGCGCTCCACCACCGCCGAGGTCCCGATCCGCTGCATCCGGGCAGCGACGGCTGGCGCGAGACCCATCTCGATCAACAAGGCGATCGGTTTGTGTCCATGCTTCTGCGCCACCCGGAGCCGATCCAAGTGCCCGGCCCCGGCAGCAGCCAGCGCATCGATCACATTCCTGATGGTGACCAGTGTCTGCATGTCCGCGAAGACGACCGGCCCGGTCGGATCGTCGTCGAAACGACAATCGATGAGTGCGTCGAGAATGGTGTCCAGCTCCCCCTGCATGTGTTCTATTGTAGCGAACGCATAGGCGAACCGACGTCGAATTGTCAAGGTGATCAGTATTTGTGGATAAAGTGGGTCGGCTGTTCACCGTGGGGGTTCGGGTTCACCTATGGGGTTGTTGGGGACAACGTTGGCTGCGGAGATTTCGACTCGGGTCCTCGCTCCGCTCGGTCCCGGCTCAATCAGCAACGGGCTGTTGGTGGTTGAGCCGATGAGGAGCGTAGCGACGAGGCGTGTCGAAACCTCTGTCGGCCGAGTTCGTCACCGTGACCACTCCGGAGGTGGTCACGCATCCGACGTAGGCTGGGGAGATTTCGACACGGGTCCTCGCGATGCTCGGTCCCGGCTCAATCATCGTTCGGGGGTCCTCGCTTCGCTCGGTCCCGGCTCAATCACCGTTCGGGACTATCCCACTCAATCGGCAAGAGACTGTTGGTGGTTGAGCCGATGAGGAGCGGAGCGACGAGGCGTGTCGAAACCTCTGTCGGCCGAACTCGCCGGCGTGACCACTCCGGAGGTGGTCACGCATCCGACGTAGGCTGCGGAGATTTCGACTCGGGTCCTCGCTTCGCTCGGTCCCGGCTCAATCGGCAAGAGGCGGTTGGTGGTTGAGCCGATGAGGAGCGTAGCGACGAGGCGTGTCGAAACCTCTGTCGGCCGAGTTCGTCACCGTGACCACTCCGGAGGTGGTCACGCATCCGACGTAGGCTGGGGAGATTTCGACTCGGGTCCTCGCTTCGCTCGGTCCCGGCTCAATCATCGTTGGGGGGGTCCTCGCTCAATCGGCAACGGGCGGTTGGTGGTTGAGCCGATGAGGAGCGTAGCGACGAGGCGTGTCGAAACCTCTGTCGGCCGAACTCGCCGGCGTGACCACTTCGCAGGTGGTCACGCATCCGACGTAGGCTGCGGAGATTTCGACACGGGTCCTCGCTTCGCTCGGTCCCGGCTCAATCAGCGTTCGGGGGTCCTCGCTTCGCTCGGTCCCGGCTCAATCATCGTTCGGGGGGTCCTCGCGATGCACGGTTCCGGCTCGATCAGCAGTCGGGAATCCAGGCTCGATCACGAACGAGCACAGGATCATCAAGACGTATCGGCATGTCCGAGTGCTGTGGTCGCCTGGGGCCTGCAGATTATCCCTGCGCCTGGGCTCCCGAGATCGCCGACTCGACGAGGTTGCTCTTGGAGAGGGCCACACCGGAACTCACGGCATCCAGCCACTCACCGGTGGTGGCGACCGCGGCGAAGTTCGAATGGTAGAGAACCATCAAGGTGTTGTGGAGGACCTCAGCCGAGACCTTGCCGGCATCATTGGCCAGATGGATCGCTCCGGTGGCGTCGGAGAGGATCTCCGCCGACAGCCCGCGCACCTCGGCCTCGGCTGCGGTCGCCAGGTCGCAGTTGTTGGTCATGTACCCGACCACCGTGATGGTATCTACCTCCTTATCCGAAAGCCATTCGGCCACATCGGTTCCGCCGAAGACGGTACCGAACTGTTTGGTCGCCAGCTTCCACTCGGGACGCACACGCCGCTCGATCTCCGGGTGCAGCTTCCAGCCATGCGAGCCTTCGGCGTACACGGGCGCCTCGGCAGGCAGGGTGTGCTGCAGGGCGACGATCGGCAACCCCTGTTCGGTCGCGGCGTCGACGGCACGCACGATGTTGGCCAGCGAGTCGTCGACCGGCGGGTATTGGACCTGCATGGGCGGCTGGAAGTACTCGTTCTGGACGTCGACGATCACCAGTGCTCGGCGGGGTGCGGTCATCGGAGTTCCTTTCGGCAGGGGCTCGTCTTCGGGCCCGTGTGAGCAGTCTGCGGCGGTATCGTCGTCGCCAGAAGTGGCACGAATGCCGATTTCCGATGAGATTGCGCCATGGAGGCGAACCGATGCACATCGCTATCTACGTCTTCGACGGCGTCAGCATGTTCCATGTCGCCGCACCTCAGATGGTGTTCCGTGACGCTGCCGACCTGGCGCCCGACACCGAGGAATGGCGCATCACGCTGTGGTCGACGACGCCCGGCTCGGTCGCCTTCACCGAAGGGCACGGGCTCACTGGGGTGTCGGGTCCCGAGACGATCACCGACGCCGACATCCTGATCATCCCGTCCTGGCCCGACCACTGGCCCGAACCCGACGACGAGCTCCGCTCGGTGATCTGCGCGGCCCATGCGCGTGGCGCCGTCATCGCCGGATTGTGTTTCGGTGCCGTCGCCGTCGCCGATACCGGCATCCTGTCGGATCGAAGTGCCGTAACCCATTGGTTGGCCACCGATCTCCTCGCCCGGCGCGGACGATGCGGCAGCGTCGACGACTCGGTGCTCTACATCGATCACGGGGACGTGATCACGTCGGCCGGAACCGTCTCGTCGATCGACGCGTGCCTCCACCTGATCCGTCGCCTACGCGGGACCGAACTCGCGAACCGCGTCGCCCGCCGCATGGTGGTGGCCCCGCATCGAGACGGCGGCCAGGCCCAGTACATCGAGCGACCGCTACCCACCACCCAGAACCCGACGTCGGTCAGTGCCGTGCTCGACTGGGCGCTCACCCACCTCGACGACGACCTCGGCGTCGACCGCCTGGCGGCGCGTGCCCAGATGAGCCGCCGAACGTTCCTCCGCCACTTCCGAGAGAACACCGGCACCACGCCGGCGCGCTGGGTTGTGCAACAACGTCTCGAGGCCGCGCGGTCACTCCTCGAGACCACCGACCACGACCTCCGACAGATCGCCCACACCTGCGGCTTCGCCAGTGAGGTGACGTTCCGGCAGAACTTCGTCGCACGATACGGGGTCGCGCCGTCGGCGTACCGACACCGATTCCAGCCCTGACCTGCGACGAACCGAACGCAGGTGATTTCCCTCGTCGAACTCTATAGTCTATGTTCCATAGAGACGGGCCGACCGATCGAGGCCGTCGAGGAATGCCCAGGAGGCTCCCATGCCCACACTGTCCACCGAGGAACAGGCGATCGTCGCGACTGTGCGCGACTTCGTGGACAAGCAGGTCCGTCCGGTCGTGCGCGAGCTCGAACACGCCAACACCTACCCCGAGGACCTCATCGAGACGATGAAGGAGATGGGCATCTACGGCCTGGCCATCCCCGAGCCGTACGGGTTCGCCCAGGTGTCGATGCCCTGCTACGCCCAGGTCACCGAGGAACTCGCCCGCGGCTGGATGAGCCTGGCCGGGGCGATGGGCGGCCACACCGTCGTCGCCAAGCTGATCCTCACCTTCGGTACCGAGGAGCAGAAGCAGAAATACCTGCCCCGGATGGCCACCGGCGAGCTGCGCGCCACCATGGCGCTGACCGAACCCGGCGGCGGCTCGGACCTGCAGAACATGAAGACCCACGCGCGACGCGAGGGCGACGAGTATGTGATCAACGGGTCCAAGACCTGGATCTCCAACGCACGCAGGTCCGGGCTGGTCGCATTGATGTGCAAGACCGACCCGGCTGCCGAACCCGCCCACAAGGGCGTCTCCATCCTCCTGGTCGAGAAGGTCCCCGGCTTCACCGTCTCGAAGGATCTCCCGAAACTCGGATACAAGGGCGTGGAGAGCTGCGAGCTGAACTTCGTCGACGCGCGCGTCACCGCCGACGCCGTCCTCGGCGGCACCGAGGGCAGAGGCTTCGCCCAGATGATGAAGGGCCTGGAAACCGGCCGCATCCAGGTCGCCGCCCGAGCCACCGGCGTCGCCCGCGCGGCCTTCGACGACGCGCTGCGGTACGCCCAGGAGCGGGAGAGCTTCGGTCAGCCGATCTGGCAGCACCAGGCGGTCGGCAACATGCTCGCCACCATGGGCACCAAGCTCGCGGCCGCCCGCAGCCTGCTCCTCGACGCGGCGGCACGTCTCGACTCCGGTGAGCGCTGCGACATGGAGGCCGGGATGGCCAAACTGTTCGCCTCGGAGACCGCCATGGAGATCGCTCTCGACGCCGTCCGAATCCACGGCGGCTACGGATACTCGACCGAATACGATGTGGAACGGTACTTCCGCGATGCCCCGCTGATGATCGTCGGCGAGGGCACCAATGAGATCCAGCAGAACGTGATCGCCAAACAGCTCGTCAAGCGCGGCGGGCTCGACCTCTGAGAGGACTGTCGTGACGAAGAGCGAATCGACGCTGCGCGATCACATCGCCGGCTGGAGCCCCGCACCCACGGTCGAGACCGACCGACTCGACCCGTCGCAGGCCACCCGGCTCGCATACACCCTCGATCTCGCCGACACCTTCGCCGATGGCGATGGACTGCCACTGCCGTGGCACTGGATCTACTTCTCCGAGTGGCCGTCGACCGGGGCACTCGGGGCCGACGGCCATCCCGCAGAGGGACACTTCCTGCCACCGATCCCCGACCGCCGACGGATGTTCGCGGGGTCACGGATCACCTCGACCGCACCGCTGCTGCTCGGCATCCCCACCGAGAAGCGTTCGGCGATCACGAACATCGCCGAGAAGCATGGCCGCACCGGCGACCTGCTGTTCGTCACCGTCACCACCACCTATGTCCAGGACGGCGCAGCGCTGCTCACCGAGGAGCAGGATCTGGTGTACCGCAGCGACTCCGGGCACTCGACGACGTTCACCCGGCCGACGACCCAACTCACCGCGGCCACCGCGCCGTGGACCGACGAGCCCGCCCCGACACCGCCGGCCCTGTTCCGCTATTCGGCACTGACCTCCAACTCCCACCGCATCCACTACGACCTCCCGTATGCGACCGGGGTGGAGGGCTATCCCGACCTCGTCGTCCACGGCCCGCTGCTGGCCACCTATCTGGCCGAGCTGGCCCGTTTCAACAACGGCGGGACATCGTTACGCACCTTCACATTTCGACTTCAACGGCCACTGTTCGCCGGCGACCGGTTCCGCGTCGAGGGCACCCCGGGTGACGACGGCACCGTCACATTGCAGGTGATCACGGGCGACGGCACGGTGCACGTCTCCGGAAAGGGAGAGTTCTGATGACCACAACGGCTGCGCCCACCGCGCAGATCCTTTCCACCGCAAGGACATTCCTGTTCGTTCCGGGTAACCGGCCGGAACGGTTCGACAAGGCCGCCACTGCCGGTGCCGACGTGGTGATCATCGACCTCGAGGACGCCGTCTCCCCCGAGGACAAGCCGGCCGCCCGTGAGCACATCGCCGAGTGGTTCGGCGCAGGCAATTCCGCGGCGATCCGGATCAACGCCGCCGGAACCCCGTGGCATGACGACGATGTCGCTCTCGCGCAACGACTCTCGGCGCCGGTGGTGCTGGCCAAGGCCCAGTTCCCCGACGAGGTGGCCGCGGTGACCACCGCCACCGGCGCACCGGTGATCCCGCTGGTCGAGACCGCACGCGGTATCCTCACCACCCCGGCGCTGGCCGACCTCGACGGTGTGGTGCGAATCGCCTTCGGCGCCATCGACTTCGCGGTTCAGGTGGGGGCCGATCCGGAAGACCGCGAGGCCTTGCTGTTCGCGCGGTCGACGTTGGCGACGGCATCGGCGGCGGCCGGGATCGGTGCGCCGATCGACGGGGTCACCACCGCCCTGCGCGATACCGACAAGCTCGTCGACGACGTGACCTATGCCGCCCGGATCGGGCTGACCGGCAAGCTGTGCATCCATCCCGCACAGGTCGCCACCGTCCACACCTGCCTGGCCCCCTCCGAAGAGGAGATCACCTGGGCGCGTTCGATTCTGGAGGCTGCATCGTCGGACTCGTCGGCGGTGGCGGTCGACGGGCACATGGTGGATCCGCCGGTCGTCGCGCGTGCCGAGCGCATCATCGCCGCGATCACGCCGGCGTAGCCGGACCGATCACCGCCCAATCGTCGTGCTTGGGGTCGACCAGATCACCCGACGACCGGCCCCGCACATGCCGGATCACCCACGGCAACAGATGGTCACGCCCAAAGGTGACGGCATCCCACGGCGTCGACGGCGACCCCGCGGGCGGTGACGGCACCTCGGGCGTCGCGTCGACCAGCGCGGTGAGCACCTCGGCCGCGGCACGACGGTGGCCCACGGGATTGAGGTGAATGCGATCCGACGACCAGAAGCCCGGGTGGCGTAACGCCATGGTGTGAAACAGATCCACGAACTCCACGCCATGTGCGGTGGCCAGGCCGGCCAACATCGCGGTGAGCTCGGCTCCCCGGGCACCGATGGCCGATCCGAAGGGCAACCGTCCCGAGGGGTCCGGGCCACTGAGCAGTATCAACCGCACACCGGAGGCGGCACAGGCGAGGATCGCCTCCTCGGTCCGGTCGCGCAGCAGACTCACGTCACAGTGCGGGCGGAGCATGTCGTTTCCGCCGCCGTTGAGGGTGACGAGCGTCGGCGGTGGGTCGAGGGCCAGCACGGCCGCCAGCTGGTCGTCGACGATGGGTGCCAGCAGTCGCCCGCGAACCGCGACGTTGGCGTAGCCGATCGCCTCACCCCGCGCGGTGGCCAGTCCCTCCGCGACCAGGTCGGCCCACCCGCGCATCGTGCCGTTCGGCCGCCGGTCGCCGACACCCTCGGTGAAGCTGTCGCCCACCGCCGCGAACCGAAACGACACCGTGGTCTCCGCCGGCGATGAGGTGCCCGTCAGCGGTTCTGATCGCCCGTCCATCAGTCCTTCTCCGGAGTCCGTGGTGGCAGATGGGGTTGCGAGGTCGGGATCGAATCCCCCGCATCCCATGGTCTGGTCTCCCACGATCAGGCCGCCCCGGAGGCGACCGCGGCCTCGAACCAGTTGGCGAACTCGCAAGCCAGGTGCCACCGGTGACCGCGGACCACGATGCCGGGCACGGTCAACGGGAACTCGACCAGCAGCCGGGCGTGGACACCGTCGGAGGTGTCTCGGAACTGGTGTCGGACACCGCCGATGGGTGTGCCGTCCGATCCCCGGGCGACACCGTCGAGCCGGTACGGGAACTGCAGATCGATCGGTGTGGTGAGCGAGGAGACATCGTCGTAGTCGATGTCGAACAACGCCGCGAACGGACTGCCACCGTTCGTCTCGAGCACTTGCTGCGTTCCGTTGTGCATCCGCAGCACGAAGTGGTCCGGGCAGGCCCGGAGCAGCGCCGCCTCGTCGGAGGCGACCGTGATCCCGGTGAACCACTCGGTGAAGTGCCGCGCCGAACCGCCCGGCACGAACAGATCCGTCACGCTCTTGCGCCGACGACCCGAGAGCTTCGCCATTCGCGCCATCGCGCCCGCGATGGTGGTGTCCCGCCCGAGGCGGCGCAGCAGTTCGTCGTTGCCGAGGTCCTGCTTGACTCGCAACCACGCTTCGCGCCGGTCGCCGATCGGAGCCGGGGCCGGCGCCGGAGCGCCGATCTTCTTCGCCGCTGCGTCGATACGCATGTCTTCCCAGGCGAGAACATCGGCACGAGGAAACACCTCGCGGCCGATCTTGGCGACGATCGCCAACTCCGTCACTGACATAACGCCACCTAACGCTAGATAGACTGTCGTTAGCGAACGGTAGCCGTCACGCCGAGACTCGTCAACGGCGAGGGCACGACGTGAACGGTGCACTGCCCTGGGATGCTGGTGTATGTGTCGGAGCCGAATACGTCGCCGTCTGCCGAATCGCCGTCTGCCGAATCGCCGTCTGCCGAATCGGCGTCTCCCGAATCGCAGTCTCCCGAATCGCAGTCTCCCGGTCGGCGACGACCCGGCGGCAGGTCCGCGCGCGTGCAGGATGCCGTCGCCGCGGCCGCGTTGGAGCAGTTGCTCGAGCGCGGACTCCCGGGCCTGACCATCCGCGGTGTCGCCCAGGCCGCGGGTGTCGCGGAGACGACCGTCTACCGCCGATGGCCGACCACCAATCACCTTGCGGCAGCGGCACTGGTCAAGCTCGCCGAACGAGACAACCCATTGCCCGACACCGGAACTCTCGAGACCGATCTCGAGGCGTTCCTCCGGCAGATCGTCGCATTGCTCAGCCGCCGCGAGGTACTCCGGGTGGTCCGGGGTGCGGCCGCGATGGACGACGACGACAGCTCGGTGATCGCGGCCAAGGCCGCCTTCTTCCCTCGACGATTCACCAACGCCACCCCGCTCGTCGACCGGGCGATCGCACGGGGCGAGCTCCCCGCCGGCACCGATGCCTTCCGCCTGATCGAGACGCTCGTCGCCCCCGCGTATCTGCGCGCGCTTCTCGTGGATCGCCCCCTCGACGAGGAGTTCATCGACACGTCGGTGCGGTTCGCGATCGCCGGAGCACTGGCCGACCCGAGGACGAGACACCCGCGCGACGATTGATCTACCGGCAGCTCACCCTCATGTCGGACGTCGGCGCGTTCCCGGCGCAGCCTCACCGAGGTTTCGACACGCGTCCTCGCGATGCTCGGTCGCGGCTCAACCACCAAGCCGAAGAGTTGCGCCACACAATGATCGAGCCGACGACCAGCCCAGTCACAACCTCACCGGGATTCGACACGCATCCACGCGACGCTCGGTCGCGACTCAACCACCAAGCCAAAGAGTTGCGCCACACAATGATCGAGCCGACGACCAGCCCAGTCACAACGTCCGCCACCGGCCTCCCCACCCGGCCACCTCGGACCGGGCTGGCGGCTATTCCCCGCGCCGATGCTCGGCGAGGAGCTGTCCGGCCTTACGGACGTGGTCGGTCATCGAGCTGCGGGCGGCATCGGGATCACGAAGACGCAGACTGTCGAGGATGGCGCGGTGGTCGTGCGCCGACGCGTCCGGCCAGCCCTGCACCGACGCGAAGAACCGGCGCGGCGCATATCCCAGCGAGGACTTGATCATCCACGACAGTTTGGGAGATCCGGCCGCACGGTAGATGGTGCGGTGGAACTCGTGGTTGAGCCGTTCCACCTCGTCGCCGTCGACCGCGGCGGCCGCGGTCTCGAGTTCCTCCTGTAGCTGTTCGAGTCGCGCCAGATCGTCGGCGGACAGTCGCGGTGTGGCACGTGCGGTGAGTTCGCCGGCGAGCAGTGCCTGCCCGGCGAAAACATCCTCGATGTCGTCGCCGCTCAGCGGGGCCACCACGAATCCGCGCCGGGGTTCCACACGCAGCAGTCCCTCACTCTGCAAGGAGAGCAGACCTTCGCGAGACGGCGTCGCCGACACCCCCAGTTCTTCGGCCACGTTCTCCGGCCGGATGAACTCACCCGGCTGCAGCTGCCCGGACACGATCAGCTCACGCACGTACTCCGACACCTCGTCGGACAGCCGCGGACGTCGTCGGACGCTGCGCGACGCCGGTGCCCCTGACCTGCGGACCATAGTCTATAGAGTAGAGCATCCCGGTGGGGTTACTGTCGCTTCATGGTCCAGGTGTTGCTCGTAGAAGACGATGCTGCCATCCGGCACGCCCTCACCCGAGGCCTCGCCGACCACGGGCACGCGGTGACCCCAGTCGCATCGGGCGTCGAGGCCATCACCGCCCTCGACGCCCGCAGACACGAAGTGGTGATCCTCGACCTCGGCCTGCCCGACATGGATGGCGCCAACATCCTCGCGGTGACTCGGCAGATCCACGACGTACCGGTGATCGTCGCGACCGCACGCGACGACGAACGCGACATCATCCGACTCCTCGACGCCGGTGCCGACGACTACCTCGTCAAACCGTTCTCGGCAGCGCAGATGGACGCGCGGATCCGGGCGGTACTCCGCAGGTCCGCACCGTCGACACCCGACAACGTCCTCGTCGTCGGGGGCCTGTGCCTCGACCCGGTCGCACACGTCGTCACCCTCGACGACCGTCCGATCGAACTGAGCCGCAAGGAATTCGATCTCTTGCAGATACTCATGCAACACCCGGGAGAGGTGATCTCCAAGAGCCGGCTGCTCGCCGAGGTCTGGCAACAGCCCTGGGGTGGTGCCGACCGCACCGTCGACGTCCACCTGTCCTGGCTGCGACGCAAGCTCGGTGAGACCGCGGCGAGTCCGCGCTATCTCGCGAGTGTGCGGGGTGTCGGTGTCAAACTCGTCGACCCCGGGAGTGGCCGGTGAGCCTTCGTGCCCGAATCCTCCTGTTGGCCATCGGCATCGCCGTACTGATCATCGTGCTGGCAGGTGTTCCGATAGCGGTGCTGCTGCGAGCGGACTCCTACAACCACACCGAGCAGACCACCCGGGACGCCGCGCAGAGCACCGCCGACTACCTCAGCACCGGTGGATATGCGGATGACACGGTGGTGACGCAGTACCTCGACCGCCGCAACGAGCGCTCCGACGAACGGGTCACGGTGGTGATGCCCGACGGCGATGTGCTCGGCGCGCAGTTGCCCTCGGACGCGACAGCCGCGCCCCGGGGTTCGACGGCACCGGGTTCGGCGTCCCCGTCGACCTCGCCTCGTGATCCCGCCGAAGAACACGCGGAAGGCCACGGTGAGCACGACCGCGACCCCCGATACTCGGGACTCGACGTGGTCTCCACCGCTGCCACATCGCGCCTGCCCGACGGCGATGTGCTCGCATCCGCCACGGTCGGCGGGCCGGGCGGGCAGATCCACGTCTACGCCCTCACGCCCGCCCACATCCTCCGCGAGGAGGTCCTGCGGCGCTATCTGCTGGTCATCGGTGTCGCGGCCGGCCTGCTCCTGATCGCGGGGGCCGCAGCCGAGATCACCTCCCGACGGCTGGTCCGCCCGCTGCAGCGGACCGCCGAGACGGCCGAACGACTGAGCCGGGGCGACCTGACGGCCCGCGCCCCGGCGACCGGCCCCGCCGACGTCGCCCGTGTCGCCGTGGAACTCAATTCCCTCGCCGACCGGATCGACGAGTTGCTGCTGGCCGAACGTGAGAACGTCGCCGACCTGTCCCATCGACTCCGGAGCCCGCTGACCGCGGTCCGCCTGTCCGTCGAGGCACTGCCGCCCGGCGAGATCACCTCCGAGCTCGAAGACCACGTCGCGAATCTGGAACGCACCCTCACGCAGGTGATCCATGCCGCCCGTCGTCCCCAGCGGGAGGGGCTGCATCCCCGGTCCGATGCCGTCGCCGTGGCCGCCGACCGGGCCGGGTTCTGGGCGCCCCTCGCCGAGGATCAGGGGCGTCGCCTCGACATCGATCTGCCCCCCGGCGAGGTGCCGGTCCGCGCCGCGCGGGCGGATCTGGCCGCAGCGCTCGACGCATTGATCGAGAACGTCCTGGCCCACACTCCCGAGGGAACCGACCTCGCGGTCCGGGTGGCGCAGCGCGACGGCGACGTGACGATCGACGTCCTCGATCGTGGTCCGGGCATCGCCGCAGATGCCCTCACCCGTGGCCGCAGCGACCGCGGATCGAGTGGCCTGGGCCTCGACATCGCCCGGTCGGTGGCGCAGAACACCGGCGGCGCGCTGGAGCTCATCACCGATGCGGCGTCGGGGATGCGGGGCGTGCGAATGTCGCTTTCTTGACGTGGATTTGACGGTCCGACAAGGCATTCCTGACGTGGATGCGCGCACCGTGGTGACATGCAGCTGCGCCCGCCAGATCCCACACAGCACAACCCGGCCGACGATCGACGGGACCGCATCCGGTCCCGCAACCGCATCTTCTCCTTCTCCGCCGCCGGGGTGAGTCTTGCGGCCGCGGCCGGTTTCGCTGTCGCGGCAGCCCATACCGGCAGCGGATCTGTCGGCACACCGGTCACCGGCACGTCCACGGTGACGCAGTCGCAGACCTCCGACCAGGGGTCGACCGGGCAGACGACCGATGACATCCCAGAGAATCCGGGCACGGGTGCGCTGACCCCGTATCAAGGTGGCCCGATGCACGGATCGAGTCACGCGTCATGACCGCCGCCGGGGACCCCGAACGATGGACGGCGTGGTCGTGCACGGTCGAGCTGACCGTCGACTGTCGCGAACCCGCCCGGCGCGCCGACCTCACCCGCGATGCCGTCGTCGAGATCCGTGAACTCATGAGCCGGGTCGCAGCTGCGGTCAACCGATTCGACCCGGACTCCGAGATCAGCCGGCTGAACTCCGCGTGTGGAGCGCCGACAATTCTCTCCCCCTTGGCTTTTCAACTCCTCCAGGTGGCCCTCGACGCCGCCTCGGCGACCCGTGGCGCGGTGGATCCGACGGTCGGGGGCGACCTGATCCGGGCGGGCTATGACGACGACATCACCGTCGTCCGGCATCGCCGGGAACCCGGAGACCGCACCATCTCTCGTCCCCCCGGTGGTCACCCGGGACGCGCGGACTGGCGATCGGTACGCCTGGACGGCGACCGCCGGATCGTCACGCTCCCACCGGGCGTGACGGTGGATCTGGGCGCGACGGCGAAGGCCTGGACCGCCGATGCCGCCGCACGCCGCGCGCATGCCCGCACCGGCCGCCCGGTGCTGGTGTCGATCGGAGGTGACCTCTCGACCGCCGGCGCACGACCGGCACCCTGGGGAATCGAGGTCGCCGAGCGGAAGGGCGACGACCCCACCCGTATCGGCCTGACCCACGGCGGCCTCGCGACATCGTCTGTGCTCGACCGGTCGTGGACCGATGCCGCCGGGACCGCCCGGCATCACATCATCGACCCGTCCACCGGAACGCCCGCGGACGGCCGGTGGCGGTCGGCATCGGTGTGGGCGCCGACCGCACTGGGCGCCAACATCGCGAGCACCTGGGTGCTGGTCGACGCGGCGAGTGCGGTGGTCGACCTGCTGACCACAGGCAAGCCGGCGCGCCTCGTCGGGACCGACGGCCGCGTGACACGGCTGGGCGCCTGGCCGGACGACCCCGAGGTGATCGAGGCTGCCGCATGACACTCTGGTACCTGATCCGCGCACTGGGATTCGTCGCGCTCGTCGCACTCACCGGGAGCATCTGTCTGGGCGTTCTGGCGGGGGTCGTCACCCCGTCCCGGCACCGCGCAGACCCGGGGGCGGCCGAACGCCGGATCACCCGGCAGCTCCACCACCGCACGCTGGCCGTGATCGGGCTCCTCGCGCTCCTCATGCACATCGCGCTGATCCTCGTCGACTCCGCGGTCGACGTCCCACCGGCGGCGGCACTCCTCCCGTTCGGATCGGGCTACCGCCCGGTGGCCGTGGCGTTCGGGGTCGTCGCACTGTACGGTTTCACCCTTGCTGCCGTATCCGGTTTCACGAGAAGGTTTTTCGCGTCGTCGGCCGGAGCGGTCCGGAGCTGGCGGACGGTTCACGCCATCGCCTACCTCGCATGGGCCGCCGCGATCTATCACGGATTCAGCGCCGGCACCGACACCCACACCTGGTGGGCCCTCTCGATCCACGGCCTGTGCACCGGTTCCGTCGGCATGTCACTTCTCTTGCGGGGCATCATGATTCGTCATCCTCTCCGGAGCCCGACCCCGACCCCGGCAACGACCACCACCCGACAGGAGATACTGCGATGACGGCGACCTCGAACTCGGTGACCGCCGCGAGTCACCGGCCCATGGAATCCACGGTGCAGGTGGCACACCTGGGAGCCGACCGGCTGTTCGCCGGGACGACTGCCGGCCGGGTCGGCCATTCCCGCCACCGTGCGCTCACCGGTGCGGCACCCCATCGGGACCGCACCTGGCTGATCGACGCCGCCCACCGGGTCGGCCTGCGTGGACGCGGAGGTGCCGGGTTCCCGGTCGCCGACAAGCTCGCCGCGGTGGCACCGGGCAGGCGCACCCACGTGCTGGTCAACGGCAGCGAGAGCGACCCCACCAGCAGCAAGGACAAGGCGCTGCTGTGCCTGGCCCCCCATCACGTGGTGGACGGTGCGCTGCTCGTCGCGGCCGCCCTGCAGACGGATCGGATCACGATCGTGGTCCCCGACCCGGTCGCCGCGGACTCGCTGACCGCCGCATGCGACGAACGCCGTGATGCCGCTCGGTGCCGGATCGTCACCCGCACGGGCCACAGCGTGGTGTCCGGTGAGGTGCACGCCCTGATCGAGGCCCTCGACGGACGACCGGCGGTGCCCACCGGGCGCCGCGTCTCGGCGTCGCGCCGCGGGATCGGGAAGGCACCGACCTTCGCGTCCAATGTCGAGACATTCGCCCAGCTCGGACTGCTCGCCGGCCTCGGCGTCGACCGGTTCGCGGAGTTGGGCTTCGGACCCGAACGCGGGACCATGCTGATGACCACCGGTGGCGCGGTCCCGTTCCGGGCGGTCGCCGAGGTGCCGGTGGGAACACGCCTGTCCCGATTGACCGGGCCGACCCGGGAGCCGGTTCTGCTCGGCGGATATCACGGCGCGTGGACGACCGAATTCGACATACCGCTCGATCACCGATTCCTGCACGACCGACATCTGGGGCGTGGCGTCGGCAGCGTGGTCGTGCTGCCCACCGAGACCTGCGCACTCGGCGAGATCGCCCGTGTCGTGCAGTGGTCGGCGCGCCGCTCCGCGGGCCAGTGTGGCCCCTGCGTGTTCGGCCTCGACGCCCTCGCCGCGGACATGACCGCACTCGCGCGCGGGGAACGTCGCGACCCCGACGCCATCCGACGCCGTCTGGGGATGATGGCCGGTCGCGGGAGCTGCAACCACCCCGACGGTGTGGCCCGCTTCGCGGCATCGGCGTTGACGCGGTTCGGCCACGAGGTCGATGCGCACCTCCGTGGCGGCTGTGGCCGGCCGATCCTGGGAGTCCTGCCGATTCCCGACGACCCCGACGACCCCGACGACCCGATCGGGGCCCGGCGATGACCCGGCGTGACCCTCGCACCACACACCGACTCGTCGTCGACTGGACCCGCTGCGACGGCCACGGATTGTGCGCCGTGCTGGTGCCCGAACACATCCGGCTCGACGAGTGGGGATTCCCGGTCGTCGACGGTGACCCCGTTCGGCCCGCAGAGCGTCGTCACGCCCATCGCGCCGTGGCGGCGTGTCCGGCGTTGGCGTTGCGGCTGGGCGAGGCCGGCCGACGCTGACTCCCGGTGCACGCCGGCTCGGGCCGGGTGATCGGTGCCGGACCAAGCCCCCGACCCTGGGACACCGAGGCATACAGTGGCAGATGATGACCACGCACCGAGTTCCCGAGGCCGAGGAGCCCGGGCGTCGGGAGCCCGTCGAGCAGCGTGGCATGTTCGCATCCTTCCGGGTCCGTAACTACCGCCTCTACTTCGCCGGTCAGACACTCTCGCTCGTCGGGACGTGGATGCAGGCGACCGCGCAGGCGTGGCTGGTCCTCACCCTCAGCGACTCCGCAGCCGTCCTCGGTCTGATCGTCGCCTTGCAGGCGCTGCCCATCCTGCTCTTCGGCCCCTACGCCGGAGTGCTCGCCGACCGCCTCGATCGTCGCCGCACGATGATCGTGCTGCAGTCGGCGATGGGGGTGCTGGCGGTGGTCCTGGCCGTCCTCGCCCTCGGCGGCTGGGTGCAGGTCTGGCATGTCGGCGTCCTCGCCGTGCTCCTCGGGCTCGGCAACGCCTTCGAGAATCCCGCCCGGCAGGCCTTTCTCCATCAGATCGTCGGCAACGATCTGATCCGCAACGCCGTCACCCTCAACTCGGTCATGGTCAACGCCGCCCGCGCGGTGGGCCCGGCCGTCGCCGGTGTGGTGCTCGCCGCGGTCGGCGCGGGCTGGTGCTTCGCGATCAACGCGGCCAGCTTCGTGGCGGTCGTCGTCTCCCTGCTGGCCCTGCGGACCGACGAGATCACCCCGGAGACACCGATCACGCGGGCCCGCGGACAGTTGCGTGAGGGCTTCGTCTACGTCGCGCGGGAACCATTGCTGTGGGTACCGCTGGCCATGATGGGAGTGGTGGGCACCCTGGCATACGAATTCCAGGTGTCGCTGCCCGCCGCCGCCAAGGACGCCTTCCACGGCGGGCCCCAGGCGTTCGGGTTCATGACGGCGGCGATGGGGGTCGGTGCGGTGGTCGGCGGGCTGATCGTCGCCGCGCGCGGCACCATCGGGTTGCGCACCCTGACCCTGGCCGCGGTGGGCTTCGGCATCACCATCACGATCACCGCCGTCGTCCCCGAACTGTGGATGGCGATCGTGGCCTTGTTCTTCACCGGCTGGCTCAGCGTCTCGTTTCTCTCGACCGGCAACGCGACCCTGCAACTCAACTCCGAACCTCACATGCGGGGACGGGTGATGGCACTGTGGTCGGTGGCCTTCATGGGGTCCACACCGATCGGTGGTCCGATCATCGGCTGGATCTCCGAGGCGGCCGGGGCCCGCATCGGCCTCGCGGTGGGCGCGGCCGCCTGTTTCCTGGCCGCGGTGGTGGGTCTGATCGGGTGGCGCGTCACCGCCCGACGACGCCCCGTCGCCCGGCTACAGGCCACCGACGACGTCCGAGCGGACCGCCGATGAACGTCTCGGCGGGGCCCTGTCTGATTTCAGGGCTCACAGGAATACGGAGTAGCCTGCCTACCCGAACGCGCGCAGCAGCATATCGCGCCGGAAATCACCGGACGGAGGAAGACCGATCGTCACCGAACAGCCCTCGGCCGGTACATCGTCACCGCAGGCACCGAAAGCATCGGACACACCCGAACAGAACGTGACCGACGCCACCGCGGCGGACGCCCCGGCTCCACCGGCGAAGAAGAAAGACAAGCATCTCTACCAGATCGACCTCGTCCGGTTGGTCACCTTCGGTGGGGTCATCCTCGACCACGTGATGCTCAGCGTCACCGCGCCGACCAACGTCGCCGCGGGCGCGGTCGAGATGTTCTTGCGCTACACCCGGTACGGCTTCTTCGCGCTCACCGGCTTCGTGTTGACCTATCAGTACCGCAAGCGCGACCTGAAGGCGACGGAGTTCTGGCGGCGACGCTACAAGCTGATCGGCCTGCCGTTCGTCACCTGGAGCCTGTTCTACTGGTTCTACACGCGCTACAAGTTCGGCGGTGTCGACGCGATCACCAACGCGTGGAACAGCTTCGACGCCGTGGAACGCTCGGTGAAGAGCATCGTCTACGACCTGATCACCGGTCACGCCGCCTACCACCTGTACTTCCTTTCGGTGAGTATGCAGATCTACCTGGTGTTCCCGCTGGTGCTGTGGGTGCTCAAGCGGTCGTGGGGCTACCACCGGTACCTGCTCGCGGTCAGCCTCATCGTCCAGATGGTCGTGATGTACATGATGGTGCGGCCGCCGGTGTCGTTCTTCACCTGGGGAATCCAGGGCGAGATCTGGAGTCACCTGGTCGTCACGATCATCCCGTACCAGTTCTTCATCTTCGCCGGCTGCGTGGCGGCCATGCACTTCGAGGCGTTCCAGGGATTCGTCAAGCGCTGGCGCCGGCAGCTGATCACCGGTGGACTGGTGGTCATGCTGGCGACCTGGCTGTACTACCTGTACGTCGTCGACCAGGGCGAGGATCTGTTCCGCGCGACCAACGTGTTCATGCTCCACAACATGTGGGCGTTCATCGCGATCATCATCATCCTGTACTCCCTGGGCACCATCTGGCAGGAACGTCGCACCCCCGGGTCGATCCCGGACCGCCTGATGCGCACCGCGTCGGACCGGTCGTTCGGCATCTACCTGGCACATGCGCTCGCGCTGTACGCCCTGCTGCCGCAGATCGCCACCACATCGCTGCCCGCCGTTCCGCGCGTGATCATCGCCTACCTGGCGACGGTGGCGCTCACCGTGTTCATCGTGGAGACCCTGCGTCGCAGCCCGATCAGCCTGATCACCACCGGACGCAATCGCATCGACTGGCGTCTGCAGAACGCCGGACGGTCGGCTGTTGTGGGCCTGGTCGGCATCGTCGTCGGCGTGATCCTGCGGCTCGGCTTCGAGATGTGGGCAGGCAACCTGATCGCCGCCACCGGCGCCTTCCTGGTGTTCTCGATGGCCCTGGTCTACGGGCGCCAAGTACGCGAGGGCAAAGTCCTCGAGGAGGCTGTGTGACCGCGGCCGTGTGATCGTGGTCGTGTCTCGGACCACCTCATGCGCTCGGCCTGCGGAGATTTCGACACGACTCGCCGCTACGCTCCTCGTCGGCTCAATCACCAGAGCAGGCCGCCGGTCGAGCACGCCGAACACACGATCACCCGATCACCTCATGCGCTCGGCCTGCGAAGACCTCGACACGACTCGCCGCTACGCTCCTCGTCGGCTCGATCACCGTGGTGGGCGTCGACTCGACACGCGACATCCCCCAAGGGCCCGGTCACCTCACGAGTTCCTCGTCGGCTCGATCACCGAGGTGGCGACTCAGCGCAAGGCGTCGATGACGAGGCTTGCGACACCGGATTTGCCGGCGTCGTTCGGGTGATACGGGATGGGGAGCTCGAAGCCGTTCAGCCAGGGGTCGGCCGAGCACACGGTGTGCCCGGTGGCCGCGGGCATCGTGCGCACCAGCTGCGATCCCGAGGCCTCGGCGGCGCGTGCGGTGGCCGCGGCGAGCTCGTCGTACACCCGGATGGTGGCGGCGAGTTCCTCCGGCTTCAGCGGCAGCAACGAGCACGCACGCTCCCCGGCGAGGACGACCGGCGGATAGTCGACGAACACGACGCGCGCATGCGGGGCGCGCGCTTTGACCGCCAGCGCCGTCTCGTACATCGACCACTCGGCCTCGGCGAAGCGTTCGGGATCCGGTTCGGTGAGCGGGTGGCCGAGCGCACAGGTGCGGGCGGCGACCTCCTTGGCCACCACCGGTGACACGTTGCGGCAGCTCATCGCGAGAAGTCGCTGGATGTAGCCGACGTCGTTTCCGCCGGTCGTGATGGTGACCAGTGAGGTGTCGGGGGTCACCGCGTCGATCTGGGGCAGCGCGGTGAAGCGCTGCGGCACCGACAGGATGTTCCGCGTGGTGGCACCCGAGCAGGTTGCGTCGATCAGCGTCATGCCGAGCGCGTCGGCCACCTGGTGCGGGTAGTTGTCGGAGGTACGCAGGCACCGATTCGACAGCGACTCCGGCCCGTCCGGACCGGCGGCATACGAACTGCCCAGTGCCACATACTTCGCCGGGGGCGGCGCCGGTGTGCTCGGCAGTTCGTCGTGCTGGGATGCGGCGACGGTGGACACCGGGCCGGCGACGGCATGCTGGACGCTCGCGCTCCCGGGGAGTACGACGACGGCCGCGACGGCCAGTGCAGCGAGGGCCGTCGCGCCACGATAGAAGAGTGCGCGCGACATAACCGTCCCAGTCTCACATATCCGGGTGCGCCGGGGACGGATCCCCGGTGTCGGGTGCACCACGTGTTGGCTCCACATCCATTCCGAAGATCTCGGGCAGGTCGGCCGACACGGTGTCGGTGAACACCGGATCGCGCTTGTCCAGGAACGCCGTCACCCCTTCGGCCACGTCCGGCATGGTGCCGCGGTAGAAGATCGCCGCCGAGTCGGCACGGTGGGCGTCCCACGGGCTCGGCGCACCGGCCATCTGCCACAGCAGTTGTCGGGTCAGGGCCACCGACACCGGCGCGGTGCCGCGGGTCATCTCGCGGGCCGCCGCGATCGCCGTCGGCAACACCTGCTCGGGCGGCACCACCTGCTGGACCAATCCCGCTTCGAGCGCCTCCGCTGCGGGGACCATCTGCCCACCCATCGACCAGCGCAACGCGGTCGGCAACCCCACCAGCCGCGGCAGGAACCAACTCGAACACGCCTCCGGGACGAGACCGCGGCGGGTGAAAACGAATCCGAATCGTGCGGTCTCGGAGGCGATCCGGGCATCAGCGGGCAGGGTCATGGTGACCCCGACGCCGGCCGACGGACCGTTGATCGCCATCACGACCGGTTTGAGCGATTCGAAGATGCGTAGTGTCAGGCGGCCGCCCTCGTCGCGCGGGACACCGCCGTCGGAGTCGAGCTCGAAGGTGGACGCGCCCGCACCGAGATCGGCGCCGGCACAGAATGCCCGTCCGGCCCCGGTGAACACCACGGCACGCACCGAGTCGTCGGTGTCGATCTCGTCGAGTGCGGCACGGATCTCGGCACCCATCCGGGTGGTGAAGGCGTTGAGCCGATCCGGACGGTTCAGGGTGATGACCGCGATCTCGTCGTCACGGTCGACGCTGATGACCGGTCCGGTTTCTGCCATCGATCCTCCTCTGCCACAAGCGCTTTTCGGATCCGACGGTACTGCCGTCAGATCGGCCCTCGATCATGGTGGCAATCGGGCGACCCGATGTCCAGTGCCGCCCGATCGCCCGATCCACAGATCCCGGACATACGACGACGCCCGTCGCATCCGGGTGGATGCGGCGGGCGTCGTCGTGTGAATCAGGTTGTACGTCAGCCCAGGTCGGCGCTGCCGTCGCCGGCCTTGCTCAGCTCGACCGGCGCGTCGGGCACCTCGCGCGGCTTCTCCGAGCCGACGAAGGTGAACTTGGCGCCGTCACCGTCGCCCTCGCCGTCCCAGTCCTCCACGTCGACCAGCACGATCTGACCCGGGGTCAGATCGTTGAACAGGATCTTCTCGGAGAGCTGATCCTCGATCTCACGCTGGATGGTGCGACGCAACGGACGGGCGCCGAGCACCGGGTCGAAGCCGCGCTTGGCGAGCAGCGACTTGGCCTTCTCGGTGAGCTCGATGTCCATGTCCTTGTTCTTCAGCTGCTTCTCGACACGGCCGATCATCAGGTCGACCATCTCGATGATCTCGTCCTTCGTCAGCTGGTGGAACACGATGACGTCGTCGATACGGTTGAGGAACTCGGGCCGGAAGTGCTTCTTGAGCTCGTCGTTGACCTTGAGCTTCATCCGCTCATAGTTCGACTGCGCGTCGTCGCCCTTGCTGAAGCCCAGTCCCACGGCCTTCGAGATGTCGGAGGTACCGAGGTTCGAGGTGAAGATCAGGACGGTGTTCTTGAAGTCCACCGTGCGACCCTGTCCGTCGGTCAGGCGACCGTCTTCGAGGACCTGCAACAGGGTGTTGTAGATCTCCGAGTGGGCCTTCTCGATCTCGTCGAACAGCACCACCGAGAACGGCTTGCGGCGCACCTTCTCGGTGAGCTGGCCGCCCTCTTCGTAGCCGACGTACCCGGGAGGGGCACCGAACAGACGCGACGCGGTGAAGCGGTCGTGGAACTCGCCCATGTCGATCTGGATGAGCGCGTCGTCCTCGCCGAACAGGAAGTTCGCGAGGGCCTTGGACAGCTCGGTCTTACCGACGCCGGACGGGCCGGCGAAGATGAACGAGCCGGACGGGCGACGCGGGTCCTTCAGACCGGCGCGGGTGCGGCGGATGGCCTTGGAGACGGCCTTGACCGCGTCCTCCTGACCGATGATCCGCTTGTGCAGCTCCTCCTCCATGCGGAGCAGACGGGTGGTCTCCTCCTCGGTGAGCTTGAACACCGGGATACCGGTCCAGTTGCCGAGCACCTCGGCGATCTGCTCGTCGTCGACCTCGGCCACGACGTCCAGATCTCCACTGCGCCACTGCTTTTCACGCTCAGAGCGCTCGGCGACGAGCTGCTTCTCCTTGTCGCGCAGCCCGGCGGCCTTCTCGAAGTCCTGCGCGTCGATCGCGGACTCCTTCTCCTTGCGGGCCTCGGCGATCCGCTCGTCGAACTCGCGCAGATCCGGCGGCGCGGTCATCCGGCGGATGCGCATGCGCGCACCGGCCTCGTCGATCAGGTCGATCGCCTTGTCCGGCAGGAACCGGTCGTTGATGTAGCGGTCGGCGAGGGTGGCCGCCGCGACGAGTGCGCCGTCGGTGATGGACACGCGGTGGTGGCTCTCGTAGCGGTCGCGGAGACCCTTGAGGATCTCGATGGTGTGCTCCACCGACGGCTCGCCCACCTGCACCGGCTGGAAGCGGCGCTCGAGCGCGGCGTCCTTCTCGATGTACTTGCGGTACTCGTCGAGGGTGGTGGCACCGATGGTCTGCAGTTCCCCGCGCGCCAGCTTCGGCTTGAGGATGCTGGCGGCGTCGATCGCACCCTCGGCGGCACCTGCGCCGACGAGCGTGTGCAACTCGTCGATGAACAGGATGATGTCGCCGCGGGTGTTGATCTCCTTGAGCACCTTCTTCAGGCGTTCCTCGAAATCACCGCGGTAGCGGCTGCCCGCGACCAGCGAACCGAGGTCGAGGGTGTAGAGCTGCTTGTCCTTGAGTGTCTCCGGGACCTTGCCGTTGACGATGGCCTGCGCGAGGCCTTCGACGACGGCGGTCTTGCCGACACCCGGCTCGCCGATCAGCACCGGGTTGTTCTTGGTGCGTCGCGAGAGCACCTGCATGACCCGTTCGATCTCTTTTTCCCGGCCGATGACCGGGTCGAGTTTGCCCTCGGCCGCGGCGGCGGTCAGGTTTCTGCCGAACTGGTCGAGGACCAGCGAGGTGGACGGGGTGCCCGACTCGGTGGACCGCCCGCCGGTGCCGGCCTCCTGCGGCTCCTTGCCCTGGTATCCCGACAGCAGCTGGATGACCTGCTGGCGGACCCGGTTGAGGTCGGCGCCCAGCTTGACCAGCACCTGCGCGGCCACGCCCTCACCCTCGCGGATGAGCCCGAGCAGGATGTGCTCGGTGCCGATGTAGTTGTGGCCGAGCTGCAGTGCCTCGCGCAGCGAGAGCTCGAGGACCTTCTTGGCCCGCGGGGTGAACGGGATGTGCCCGCTCGGGGCCTGCTGGCCCTGACCGATGATCTCCTCGACCTGGCTACGAACACCCTCCAGGGAGATGCCGAGCGACTCGAGTGCCTTGGCGGCGACACCCTCACCCTCGTGGATCAGGCCGAGCAGGATGTGCTCGGTACCGATGTAGTTGTGGTTGAGCATCCGCGCCTCTTCTTGGGCGAGCACGACAACCCGTCGAGCGCGGTCGGTGAACCGTTCGAACATTGTTCTCCCTCATTTCGCTGTCGCCCAGGTCGTCATGCTCTCCCGGTACCCCGGGAACCGGACCACGATGGCGACCATCGTGGCGGTGTCGGGTACACGACGACCGTCCTGCTTCCACTCTAGTGGTCGCATGGAGTGCACCTACAGTTAACGCCCGCCCCGGTTGTGGGTGATTCGGGGGAAGTTCGGGCATCGAGATGTGCAACAGCCCAGCGTCCGGGCCTGTTCCGGGATCGCTACGCCGTGAGCGAACGGGCACGTCGGAGCCGGTTCTCGTGTCGTTCACCGGCCGTTGAGGCGACTTGTGGACTTCCGCTCGGGCCGTCTGCGCGTTTCGCGGCGGGCGTCCGTCGGCGATCGGGCTCCGGCCCTCGGGGCCACCGGGCCCGCCACCGAGCGGCCTGTCGTCGATCCGGAACCATCGAACACCGCGTCGCCCGCCCCGAGTCGTCGTCGCATCCGCCGCTGCTGTTCATGCATGGTCCCCTCGTCGGCGATGACACCGGTGGCGCCCTTCTGCCGGCCCACCGTCGAGTGTCGAGACCCGTCGGATGCGGCGTCGGCGACTTTTCTGTCGGCGACTTTTCTGTTCGGGGCGCGTCGGGTTCGGGCAGTCCCGGACGACGATGGGGATGTGAGTGGCGCAGCACCCGGAGCCGCAGGGGACGAGGACCCCGTGACGCGGCCCGCGAGGACACGGGGTGGACAGGCCTTGTTGGATGTCTACGACGAGGCCCTGCCCGCGGTCTTCGGGTATGTGTTCCGCCGCTGTTCGGATCGTCGGGTCGCCGAGGACGTGACCGCGGAGACATTCCTCGCCGCCCTGGACACGCTGCGGCGGGATCCGGCCCTCACCCCGGGGGTGCCGTGGCTGATCGGGGTGGCCCGGCACAAACTCGCCGATCACTGGCGCCGGGTGCAGCGCACCCCCGAACCGGTCGAGGAGATCCCCGACCCGCCGCCGAACGGCGACGAGTGGGACGTCCACCTCGACCGGATGCTCGCCCACCACACCCTCGCCCAGCTCTCGCCCGTCCATCGGGCGGTGTTGACGCTGCGCTACGTCGACGATCTGCCGGTCGCGGAGTGTGCCGCCGCACTCGACCGTGGGGTGGGTGCCACCGAGGCACTGCTCACCCGGGCCAAGCGGGCCTTCCGCGCGGCCTACCCCGACCGAACCGTCGGGATCGGCCGGGAAGGAGGTCACGCATGAGCACGCACGACCGAACCGACGCCGGTGCCCCACATGACGCGTTCACCGCACTACGCGCGACCGATCCCATCGACCATCCCATCCCACCGGCACCCGATCCCGACTTCGCCCGCCGACTGCGTGCGCGGCTCGAGCGCGGTGCCCGACTACCCGAAGGAGTCATCGTGGACACGAGCGCCATCGAACACGAACTGTCCGACACCACAACCCGACCCGCTCTCCCCGCGACACCACCGGTGGTCGAGCGGCCCGGCGCCCTGCCCTATCTGACCGTCGGCGACGGCCGGGCGGCGATCGACTGGTATGCAACCCATCTCGGTGCACACCTGCGGGGTGAGCCGATCCTGATGGACGACAACCGGATCGGCCACGCCGAACTCGAGATCGGCGGTGGTGTGGTCTATCTCGCGCAGGAGTTCCCGGACATGGGTCTGCGCGCACCGGCGCCGGGCCACGTGTCGGTGAGCCTGATGCTGGCGGTCGACGACACCGACTCGGCCCTCGACCGCGCACGCCGGGGCGATGCCATCGTCACCCGTGAACCCTACGAGGCCCACGGCACCCGGACCGCGGTGATCGTCGACCCGTTCGGGCACCGATGGATGCTCACCGGACCGTCGCTGTCGGCCACCCCCGATCAGGATCGAATCCATGTGGGCGACATCGGATTCATCTCCGTACAGACCCACGACGTCGCGCGGGCGGCACGCTTCTACGGCGCGGTCCTCGGGTGGGAGTTCGACGCGGGCACACGGCGCGTGACCAATGCGGCACATCCACTGGCGATCGTGCACACCGACGGGCCGCAGACGGTGTTCTGCGCCTATGCCGTGGACGACCTCGACGCCGCACGTGCGGCGATCGAGCGGGCCGGCGGGCGTGCTGTCGACGACCCACACGGCCTCGACGCGTCCGACGACCAGGGCGTCGAATTCGCGGTGTACACACCGGAAGCCGACGACGCCCGACCCGAGCGGCATCCCCGCGACATCGGCGGTTTGTCGTATCTGACGGTGCACACCCCCGACTCGGCGCAGTGGCGCGCGTTCTATCGGACCGTGCTGGGCTGGACATTCCGGCCGGGCCGGATCGAGGACGGCTGGGAGGTCGTCGACGTGCACCCGCAGATCGGGATCGCCGGTGGCGCAGACGAATCCGTGTCGGTGCCGATGTGGAACGTCGCCGACGTCGACGCTGCGGTCGAGCGGGTCCGCGCCGCGGGTGGCACCGTGATCGACGAACCGTCGCGCCAACCCTACGGGGCCACCGCACTGTGTGCCGACGACCAGGGCGCCCGGTTCTACCTGGGGCAGCTGTTCTAGCGACCGGTCCCCGCCGGCACTACGAACCGCCCCCGCGCGTGTCGTACTCCTGGCGTGCGCGGGAGACGTCGTCGACGCGGCCCTCGACCAGTTCGATGATGGCGGTCAACCGCCCGGCCACGTCGGCGCCGAGGTCGGTGAGCGAGTACTCGACCTTTGGCGGGATGGACTGCAGCACGGTCCGGGTCACGAATCCGTCGCGCTCGAGGGTGTGCAGCGTCTGCGAGAGCATGCGCTCACTGACCCCGTCGACCCGCCGCCGCAGCGCACTGAAGCGCAGTTCACCCTCGGCGAGGGCGGCCAGGGCGAGCAGCCCCCACCGGCTGGTGACGTTCTGCAGGACATCCCGGGATGCACAGTTGCGGGCGAAGACGTCGGCCTCGAGGGTGTCGGCGAACTCGGGCGTCAGGCCGTCCGGGGACCCGGTCGAGAGGGATCCGGTCGACAGGGGTCCGGTCGACGCGGGTTCGGGTGACGAAATTTCGACGGACATGCCCAGAATTCTATGCCACCTTCAGGCCCAGTGCTAATGATCACTCGTGCACAGTCGATTAATGGTTGCACTGCACGAATAGTAAGTGCATGATTGGCGGGTAGCCGATTCGCGGCCTCAACGTTCGAGGAGGACACCATGACCACCTACGCCGTCACCGGAGCAACCGGGGCACTCGGCGGGCTCACCGTCGATGCACTGATCGCCCGCGGGATCGCCGCCACCGACATCGTCGCCGTCGTCCGAAATGCGGCCAAGGCGGTACCACTGCAGGAGGCAGGCGTGGCCGTCCGCATCGCCGACTACACCGACACGGAGGCACTCACGACGGCGCTGAACGGCGTCGACCGTCTCCTGCTGGTGTCGGGTTCCGAGGTCGGGCAGCGTCTCGCGCAGCATCGCAACGTGATCGACGCGGCCGGCGCCGCCGGCGTGGGCCTGATCGCCTACACCAGTCTGCTGCGCGCCGACACCACCCCGCTGGCGCTGCGTGAGGAGCACCTCGGTACCGAGAAGCTGCTCGCCGAATCCGGTATCCCCGCTGTCCTGTTGCGCAACGGCTGGTACTGGGAGAACTTCCTGTCCGGCGCGAAGTCCGCACTCGAGAGCGGCGTGCTCTACGGCGCAGGCGGCGACGGCAGGATCGCCGGGGCCGCCCGGGCCGACTATGCCGGGGCCGCCGCAGCCGCGCTCGTGACCGCCACCGGCGGCGAGGTCTTCGAGCTCGCCGGGTCCGAGCACCTGGACTACCCGGCCATCGCCGCCGCCATCACCGAGGCCACCGGCACCCAGGTCCGCTACCAGAACCTCACCGAGGCGGAATATGCGTCCGCGCTCGAGAAGTCCGGCATCCCGGCACAATTCGCCGGATTCCTGGCCGGAACCGACACCGGGATCACACAGGGGGCACTCGACTCCGACTCCACCACCCTGCAGACCCTGCTCGGCCATCCGTCGACGCCGCTCGTCGAGGTACTGCGCACCGCACTCGCCTGATCACCCCCGCCACACCACCGCCGTCGCCGAGCGCCCCTCGACGACGGCGGTGGTGGTGTGTGGCAGGTCGCGCGGCGGGGTCGGCCGGTCCCTTTGATTGACTGATGGCCATGCCCACCCGGTCCGGCCGCGTCCGATCCAGCCTTCGCAGTGCCCGCGCACGCGTACCCTTCGGCATCGGCACCGTGGCGCTCGTCCTCTCGGCGGCCCTCGTCGCGACCGCAGGCGCGGTGCTGGCGATCGGCACCCCCGACCGCCCGTCGTCGGGATACTCGGCCGGTCAGCTCCGCGCGTATCCGACGGTCCCCGAGACCGCCTGGACCTTGTCGTCGCAGGACCTGCCGGACTACAGCTCCGATGCCGGGATCGAGGTGGCCGGCACACACGGCGATCGCTGGCTGATCTCCTATCCCTCCGGGATCGGCCGCGCCTATCTTCTGATCGGGCGCGGATCGGGCCATCCGATATGGAAGGCCCCACTGAAGGTCGGCACCGGCAGCTGCGCGTTCACCGATGACGGCGTGGTCGGCTGCGCCGTGGACGTGACCGCCATTCCCGACGCCTTCTATCTCGTCGACGACGACGGAACCCCGACCCATCCGACCACACTCGACGACACCCATTCGGTGGTCGGCGTCGGATCGTCGTTCCTGCGGATCAACCAGTCCGGGTACCGGGTCACGATGCGCACCGCCGACGGCGACGAGATCTGGTCCCGCTCGTTCGCGGCCACCGCGTCGGCGCAGGTCACCGACAACGGCCTGCTGCAGATCTCGACCAACGACGCCACCGAGTTCCTCGTCGACCCGGCAACCGGGCGCGACCTGCTGCACTGCTCCCGGTGTTCGATCACCACATATCCCACCGGTATCGCGGTGTCCCACGACGGGCTCGACGACAGGGGTGTGGACACCTATGCGGTGAGCGACGGCACGCTGTCACCGGAGCCGACGTCGCGGTCGGCGGGCCTGCGAGTGGTGCCCGGCGCGTCCACCCTGCCGGTGCTCACCGGCACCGGGCAGGCCCAGATGGAGGCCACGCAGGGCGAGTACGAGATCCGCGACCCCGCGCAGCGGCGTGCGCTGTGGACGATCACCGACCCCGAGTTGTCGAAGGCCAACACCCGCCCGTGCGGTGCCTATGTCGCCTTTGCACTCAAGGACCGGTCGCGGTCGGTGTATGCGCTTGCCGACGGCAACCACCTCGGCACCCTGCCCGAACCCGACGCCGAGTCCCCGGACACCAACATCGACCAGTTGCGCTGCGTGGGTTCGAGCGATGGGTTGCTCGTCTTCGCGAACGCCGCCCAGATCACGGCCTTCGATCCCGCTCGGGGTTCGATCGCATGGACGCAGTCCATCCTCGGGCGTGCCCGCGTCGTCGACGGGTTCGTCGTCCTCGAGCAGGGCACCACGCTGACCATGGTGCGCCCGAGCTGAGCTGACCTGACCTGACCGATTCGGGCAGTTCACGACCGCGGCGGGAACAACTCGTGTCCGGTATCACAGTTTCCGGTCCGGTATCGCCGATGACCTGCGAGGCCGCAACGGCCGCTCAGCCAACTCCCAGGATTCGATAACGCCGCGATAACGGAACGGCAACGTTCGCGTGTACCGTCGCCTGCGGTCCGGGTGCGCACCCATGTCCGACGCGCATCCACTCCGAGTTCCAGACATTGAGGTCGTTTCGTTGGGAAAGCACTCCAAACCCCGCACTCCACTGCTGCAGCGCTCCCACCGGCCGCTGCTCGCCACCGCACTGGTCCCGCTCGTCGGCGTCGTTGCCGCGGCTGCAGCAGCCACCACCGATGACGGTGCCGGACCGAGCGTCGCCGCTCCCGTCACCTCGTCCGTCACCGCCCAGCCGGTCACACAGCCGTCCTCGTCGACGGCGGCCCCGGCACCACACATTGCGGTGACCCCGTCCCCGGTGGCACAGACCCAGACATCCGCGCCCGCCCCTGCGGCGGCCGACCCGCTCCCGGCGAGCGTCACCGCCGGCGACGTCCCGGCGATCAACTACCGCGCCTATCGTGCGGCCGCCGACACCATCGCCCGCACCGAGCCGACGTGCGGTATCGACTGGAAGCTCGTCGCCGGGATCGGCCGGGTGGAGTCCCACCACGCCAACAATGGTGACATCGCCCCGAACGGTGAGCTGAAGACACCGATCTTCGGTCCCACCCTGGACGGCTCGCTGGACGGCAACCAGGTGATCACCGACACCGACGGTGGCGCGCTCGACGGCGACTCGGTGCACGACCGCGCCGTCGGCCCCATGCAGTTCATCCCGTCCACGTGGAAGAAGTACGCCGCCGACGGCAACGACGACGGCGTGGCCGACCCGCAGAACATCTACGACGCCGCGCTCACCACTGCGCGGTACCTGTGCGACGGCCATCTCGACCTGCGGACCGTGGCATCCCAGACCACCGCCGTCCTCCGCTACAACAACTCCATGACGTATGTCTCCGACGTTCTCGGCTACGCTCGCGAGTACTGAGCTCGACGGCGGGCAGCATCGTGTTCGGCGATTGACAAGCACGTCAGAGCCGCTAAGGTTGCCCGAGAATTCACGATAGTGAATATCTAGAGGCCTCAACGGATCGGAGAGACATGCGACGCCTCCTGCGGATCGCGATCCCACTCATCGGGTTGGCAGCACTGCTCATCCCGACCGGCACCGCCCAGGCCGCACCGCGCCTGGCGGTCGGCGGTGGCAGCCCCATCGTGATCGACGGCAAGGGCGCCTGCACCGTGACCACCGTCGGCCATGACCGCGCCGGGCGCTTCGTGGGTATCACCGCGGGGCACTGCGGCAACATCGGCTCACGAATCCAGCTCGAGGACAAGATGAGTGCCGGCATCATCGGCCGCGTCGTCGCGGTCGACAAGTCTGTCGACTACGCGGTGATCGCCCTCGATTCGGCAAAGGTTTACGGTGCCCGCAACTTCGGCGGCTCGACGATCGCCCGCACCGGCACCTTCCCCGGGCAGGGCGTCACCGTCTGCAAGTCGGGCCGCACCACCGGCCGCACGTGCGGCCCGGTGCTGAACCAGACCCGCAACATCGGCTTCGGCTATGTCTGTGGCGCCCCGGGTGATTCCGGCGCCCCCGTGGTGCAGGGCAACCGCCTCGTCGGCATGCTGACCGGCGGCCAGTACATCCGCATCCCGCTGACCAACTCCGAGATCGCCATCGCCTGCGCGCACCCCGCCATCCCGGTCTTCACCCCGATGGTCGCCACCAAGTGGCCCACCATCGCCACCGCCCTCGACCGCAGCGGCGGCCCCGGCGCCGGGTTCCGCCCCATCTGACCGGACCCTCGACATCGTGATGAGCCGTGCGGATCTCCTTGATCCGCACGGCTTCTTGCATTGAGGGGGTCCGGCTGTCGAACCTCCGCCGGCCGAGCACACCAACGCAACCACCTCGGAGCTGGTCACCACCCCACGCACGCCACCGAGATTTCGACACGGGTCCTCGCGATGCTCGGTCCCGGCTCATCGCTCCTATGTCAAGCGGCTGCTCCTGGAACCAGGATTTCAGTGTGCGAACGGGCAGCGTGATCGGTGACCAGACGATGAAAAATCGTGCGTACGAGTCGCCGTTTCAGGCAACGCATCGCCTCACGAGACTTCTTACCCTCGGCACGTTTCTTCGCGTAATAGGCATGCCCGAGACTGTC
>NZ_JBSFRM010000033.1:0-52827 GCF_053589235.1 Gordonia sp. NPDC003376
GGATGGTCGAGCCGGGACCGAGCATCGCGAGGACCCGAGTCGAGACCCCGCGACCCGCCAATATCCCCACCCACCTCCGACGTACCCACCCCCCGACCCCGGCCGACAGAGGTTTCGACACGCCTCGTCGCTGCGCTCCTCGACGGCTCAACCACCGAAAACGCCACGCACCCACCATGGATGGTCGAGCCGGGACCGAGCATCGCGAGGACCCGAGTCGAGACCCCGCGACCCGCCAATATCCCCACCCACCTCCGACGTACCCACCCCCCGGCGGGTACCACTCACACGTTGAAGTACTTGGCCTCCGGGTGATGCAGCACAAAGGCGTCCGTGGACTGTTCGGGATGCAACTGCAGCTCCTCCGACAGCACCACGCCGATACGCTCGGGCTCGAGCAGTTCGATCATCTTGGCGCGATCCTCGAGGTTCGGGCACGCGCCGTAGCCGAACGAGTAACGCGCACCACGGTATTCGAGATCGAAGAAGCCCTGCGCGGTCTCCGGGTCATCGGCGGCCATGGTGCGGTCGGCGAACCTCAGTTCCGAACGGACACGCTGATGCCAGTACTCGGCGAGGGCCTCGGTGAGCTGCACACCGATGCCGTGCACCTCGAGGTAGTCGCGGTAGGCGTCCGCGGCGAACAACTCGTTGGCGAAGTCGGCGATCGGGTTGCCCATGGTGACCAGCTGGAACGGGAGCACGTCGACCCGGCCGTGTTCGATCGCCGCGTCACGGGACCGGACGAAGTCGGCGATGCACAGGAACCGGGTGCGCTGCTGGCGCGGGAACTCGAACGAGAACCGTACCGGCGCATCGGGTCTCGGTTCGGTGAGCACGTGCACCAGGTCACCGTCGCTGACCGCCGGGAAGTAGCCGTAGACCACCGCGGCGTGCTGCAGGATGCCCTCGGTGGACAGCCGGTCGATCCACGACCGCAGCCGCGGGCGTCCCTCGGTTTCCACGAGGTCCTCGTAGCTCGGGCCCTCGCCGCCACGGGCACCTCGAAGTCCCCACTGGCCCAGGAACAATGCCCGCTCGTCGAGGAACTGCAGATAGTCGGCGACGGGAACACCCTTGATGATCCGGGTACCCCAGAACGGCGGCGACGGCACCTCGTTGTCGGCGGCGACGTCGGAACGCTCGGGCACCTCCACCGGCGCCTCGGCGGCCTTGCGCTTGGCCGCGATCCGCTGCGACCGCTCATGGCGCGCCTTGCGTTCGGCGACCTTCTTCGCGGCCGCGATCGCCTCGGGGCTGTCGGCGGCGGGGGTCTCCCCACGCTTGAGCGCCATGATGTCGTCCATCAGGCGCAGCCCCTCGAAGGCGTCGCGGGCGTAGTGCACGTCACCGCTGTAGACCTCGGTGAGGTCGTTCTCCACATACGAGCGGGTCAATGCGGCACCACCGAGGAGGACCGGGTAGGTCTCGCCGAGGCCGCGCGCGGTGAGCTCCTCGAGGTTCTCCTTCATCACCACCGTGGACTTCACCAGCAGTCCGGACATCCCGATCACATCAGCACGCTTGTCCTCGGCGACGTCGATGATCGTCGAGATCGGTTGCTTGATCCCGATGTTGACGACCTCGTAGCCGTTGTTGCTCAGGATGATGTCGACCAGGTTCTTGCCGATGTCGTGGACGTCGCCCTTGACCGTGGCCAGCACGATGCGCCCCTTGCCGTCCTCACCGGTCGATTCCATGTGCGGTTCGAGGTGCGCCACGGCGTTCTTCATCACCTCGGCGGACTGCAGCACGAAGGGCAACTGCATCTGCCCCGAGCCGAACAGCTCGCCGACGGTCTTCATCCCCGACAGCAGGGTCTCGTTGATGATCTGCAGCGGCGGCACCTGCTGCATCGCCTCGTCGAGGTCGGCCTCGAGTCCGTTGCGCTCACCGTCGACGATCCGGCGTTCGAGCCGATCGAACAGCGGCAGCTTGGCCAGCTCCTGTGCACGCGATTCGCGTGCCGAGGCCGCCGAGACGCCCTCGAACAGCTCCATCAGCCGCTGCAGCGGGTCGTACCCCGGATCGTCGGGGCCGTCGGTCCCGCTCGCACGGCGACGGTTGTAGACCAGGTCGAGGGCCACCTCGCGCTGCTGGTCGGGGATCCGGTTCATCGGCAGGATCTTCGACGCGTGCACGATCGCGGTGTCGAGTCCGACGTCGGTGCACTCGTGCAGGAACACCGAGTTGAGGACCTGTCGCGCGGCCGGGTTCAGGCCGAACGAGATGTTGGAGATACCCAGGGTGAAGTGCACCTGCGGGTGCGCCTGCTTGATCCGGCGGATCGCCTCGATGGTCTCGATGCCGTCGCGGCGCACCTCTTCCTGGCCGGTCGAGATCGGAAAGGTGAGGGCATCGATGATGATGTCCTCCTCGGCCAGCCCCCAGTTGCCGATGATGTCGGTGATCAGCCGCTCGGCGATCCGCACCTTGTCGTCGGCGGTGCGGGCCTGGCCCTCTTCGTCGATGGTCAGCGCCACCACCGCGGCACCGTGTTCGACGACGAGCCGCATGATCCGGGCGAATCGCGAGTCCGGACCGTCGCCGTCCTCGTAGTTGACCGAGTTCACCGCGCAGCGGCCGCCGAGTGCCTCCAGCCCGGCGCGGATGACCTCCGGTTCGGTGGAGTCGAGCATGATCGGCAGCGTCGACGACGTCGCGAACCGGGTCGCGAGGGCGGTCATGTCCGCGGCACCGTCACGGCCGACGTAGTCGACGTTCAGGTCGAGCATGTGCGCGCCGTCGCGGGTCTGGTCCTTCGCGGTGTCCAGGCACTTCTGGTAGTCGGCGGCGATCATCGCCTCCCGGAACGCCTTGGATCCGTTCGAGTTGGTGCGCTCACCGATCACCAGGAAACTGGCGTCCTGGTCGAACGGCACCGCCGTGTAGAGCGAGGACGTCTCCGCCTGGTGTTCGGGTGTGCGGACGGCCTGCGTGGTCTCGGCGACCGCATCGGCGACCTGTCGGATGTGCTCGGGCGTGGTGCCGCAGCATCCGCCGACAAAGGACAGGCCGAACTCGCCGACGAACTGCGACAGCGCCTGCGCCAGTTCGTCCGGGCGCAGCGGGTACTCGGCACCGTTCGGTCCGAGCACCGGCAGACCGGCATTCGGCATCACCGACACCGGGATGCGTGCGTGCCGCGACAGGTAGCGCAGGTGCTCGCTCATCTCGGCCGGTCCGGTGGCGCAGTTCAGGCCGATCATGTCGATGCCGAGCGGTTCGATCGCGGTGAGGGCGGCACCGATCTCCGAACCGAGCAGCATCGTGCCGGTGGTCTCGACGGTGACGTGCGAGATGATCGGGATCTGCCGGCCGAGATCACCCATCGCTCGGCGGGCCGCAACCACTGCGGCCTTCACCTGCAGCAGGTCTTGGGAGGTCTCCACCAGGATGGCGTCGGCACCGCCGTCGAGCATGCCGGCGACACACTCGTAGTAGGCGTCGCGGATGGTGGCGTAGGTGGTGTGACCCAGGCTCGGCAGCTTGGTCCCGGGGCCGATCGAGCCGAGCACATAACGGTCGGTGCCGTCCGCGGAGCGACCCATCTCGTCGGCCACGCCCCGGGCGATCGCGGTGCCCTTGTAGGACAGTTCACGGATCCGGTCGGCGATGTCGTAATCGCCGAGGTTCGACAGGTTGCACCCGAAGGTGTTGGTCTCGACGGCGTCGGCCCCGGCCTCGAAATAGGCGCGGTGGATCCCCTCGAGGACATCCGGACGGGTGTCGTTGAGGATCTCGTTGCATCCCTCGAGGCCGGCGAAATCATCCAGGGTGAGATTGGCGGCCTGAAGCATCGTGCCCATCGCCCCGTCGCCGATCAGTACCCGACGCGACATCGCGGTGACGAATGTCGTGTCGTAGTCCCGGGTGGTCGATGCGGTGGTGGGCATGATGTTCAGAGTAGTTCGCTCTCGGTTCGGTTCGGTCGTAGGCTGGTTCGGTGAACGCTGAGCAGATGTCGAACCTTCCCCGCCTGCGCAAGCCGATCCTCCTGGCGGCCTTCGAGGGCTGGAACGACGCCGGCGATGCCGCGAGCAGTGCCGTGGAACACCTTGCACTCACCTGGGACGCCCGTCCGCTCGCCGAGATCGAATCCGATGACTACTACGACTTCCAGGTCAATCGTCCGACGATCAAACAGATCGACGGTGTCACGCGGCGGATCGACTGGCCGACGACGTCCATTTCCTACTGCAGCCCCGTCGGGGCCGACCGGGACATCGTACTCGTGCGGGGTATCGAACCCAACATGCGCTGGCGTGCGTTCTGCACGGAGATCGTCGACCTGGCACGCCGCCTGGAGGTGGAGACCACCGTGATGCTGGGCGCGCTGCTCGCCGACACCCCGCACACCCGTCCGGTGCCGGTCACCGGCAGCGCTTACAGCAGCGCCGCGGCCGAACGCTACAACCTGGCCGAGAGCCGCTATGAGGGGCCCACCGGGATCACCGGGGTGCTGCAGGACCTGTTCGTCCAGGTGGGTGTGCCGGCGGTGTCGTTCTGGGCCGCAGTCCCCCACTACGTGTCCACCCCGCCCAACCCCAAGGCGACGGTGGCCCTGCTCAACCGGGTCGAGGAGGTCCTCGACATCGAGGTGCCGCTGGGCACCCTGCCCGAGCAGGCCGAGGAATGGGAGCAGGCGGTCACCGAGATGACCGAGGACGACGAGGAGATCGCCGAGTACGTCCGCGGACTCGAGGAACGCGGCGATGCCGAGGTGAACACCGACGAGGTGATGGCCAAGATCGACGGAGACGCCCTGGCGGCCGAATTCGAGCGCTACCTCAAGCGACGCGGGCCCGGCTCCTTCGGGAGCTGAGCGGACCGGCCGAGACGGTCCGGGACGCCGGGTCGGGTCATGCCGGGGCGGTCAGCCGATCCGCTCGATCGACACGACCGGGGTGGTGATCCGCCAGGTTCGTACGTCCGGGTCGTCGGCGGCGCGCACCCAGAACTGCGCCGACTCACCGATCCGGCACGACTTGACCCCGAGCAGCGGGATGTCCTCGGAGTCGCGGCGCAGCGCACTGACCGCCCACTCCTCGCTGTCGGTGCTGCCGACGCCCGGGGCCCGCAACAACGTCATCTCCTCGAAGTCGAGCAGATAGGTCGATGTCCGGGTCTGAACGGTCCACACCCCGGAATCGGTGTCCGGGCGGATCTCCTGCACGCGCGCCACGGCCGAAACTCTACTAAGCCCGCGTACCGAACACCCAGTCGACCGGTACCGGCCGGGTCAGCGGGTCGGCCCGGCCGCGCGGAGGTCCACCCCGAGCAGGGCGTCGACGGCCTGCTCGATCGACGATGGTGCGTCGGCGTCACCGCCGATGCCGCGCTCGACGTCCCGGCACCACCCGTCGACGGCGTCGAGCGCCTTGGGGGTGTCGAGGTCGTCGGCCAGGTGCTGGCGGACGCGCTCGACGATCGGTGCGGCGTCGGGTCCGGCGGGTGCGGCGATCGCGGAGCGCCACCGCTGCAGCCGGGCGAGGCCGGCGTCGAGCACCGCGTCGGTCCACATGCGGTCACCGCGGTAGTGGTCGGCGAGCAGCGCCAGCCGGATGGCCCCGGGATCGACGCCCTGTGCGCGCAGCCGTGAGACGAAGACCAGGTTGCCGCGGCTCTTGGACATCTTCTCGCCGTCGAGTCCAACCATGCCGGTGTGCACGTAGTGCCGGGCGAATCGCCGCGCACCGGTGAGGGCCTCGCCGTGCGCGGCGGAGAACTCGTGGTGCGGGAAGATCAGGTCGTTGCCACCGCCCTGGATGTCGAACTCGATGCCGAGCCGATTGAGGGCGATCGCGGAGCACTCGATGTGCCAGCCGGGACGGCCCGGGCCGAACGGTGCCTCCCAGGACGGTTCCCCGGGACGCTCGGCCCGCCACAGCAACGCGTCGAGCCGGTCACGCTTGCCTGCTCGGTCGGGGTCGCCACCACGCTCGGCGAAGAAGCGTTCCATCGTCGCGCGGTCGTAGCCGGACTCGTAACCGAACTGCTCGGTGGCGTCGATCCGGTAGTAGACGTCGGGGAACTCCTCGTCGTCGACCACATACGCCGAGCCGGAGGAGAGCAGCTTCTCCACCATCTCGACGACCTCGCCGACCGACTCCATCGCGCCGATGTAGTCCCGCGGCGGCAACACCCGGAGCGCGGTCATGTCGTCGCGGAACAGCTGGATCTGCGAGGAACCCAACTCACGCCAGTCCACCCCGTCGCGCTCGGCGCGCTCGAACAGCGGGTCGTCGACATCGGTGATGTTCTGCACGTAGTGCACGCCGTGGCCGGCGTCACGCAGCACCCGGTTGACCATGTCGAAGGTCAGGTAGGTGGCCGCATGCCCGAGATGGGTTGCGTCATAAGGGGTGATCCCGCAGACGTACATGGTGGCCGTGGCCCCGGGTGCGACCGGACGGACCTGCCGTGCCGAGGTGTCGTAGAGGCGGAGGGCTGGCCCCGCGCCGGGGACGACGGGCAGGGCGGGATCGGGCCACGAATGCATGTCACCACTGTATGGCGCACACCCGATCAGCTGCGCACCCGACCCCGGACGCAGACGGCGCCGAGACGTGGATCAGAAGGGTGGCCAGGGAATCGGGCGCTGCGGGGGCGGGGACGGCATCGTCGCCGACTCCGCGACGACGAGCGTTCGCATCGTCAGCAGGTCGATCTCCTCGGCGGTGATGTGCGGAGCCAACAACGACCGCAGGCTCGACGACGCCGACTCGAGGTCGTCGGCGAGCCGTTCGACGTCGGCGATCAGGTGCGCCGGGATGGGTTCCCCCGCCCAGCCCCACAGCACGGTGCGGAGTTTGTCGTCGCCGTGCAGGCAGATGCCGTGGTCGACGCCGTAGACACCGCCGTCGAGCCCTTCCAGCACATGGCCACCCTTGCGGTCGGCATTGTTGAGGACGAGGTCGAGGACCGCCATCCGTTGGAGCCGTGGATCGTCGGCGTGGACGAGTTCCACCGGGTCACCACGCCCGTCGAGGGCCCGCACGATGGACCGGTAGCCCTCGGGGACGGCATCCGGTGGGCACAGGTCGACGAGGTCGATCCGCGGTGGTTCGGCCTCCGGGTCGGGGGTGTCGACCCACCGTTGCACCATGCCGACGCCGAGCGGGCCGTCGCGCAGCACCGTGGTGGGTACCGTGTCCCAGCCGAGCGCGTCGGAGATGAGGAACGAGGCCACCTCGCGGCCGGCGAGGGTGCCGTCGGGGAAGTCCCACAGCGGGACCTCCCCCCGCACCGGTTTGTAGACACACCGCACCACGGAGTCGCCGAGGGTGGCCTCGCACACCAGGGTGGCGTTGCTCGCCGTGGGAATTCGACCGAGGATGCCCAGTTCCCCGTCGCACAGGGTCGCGACGACGTCGACGGCGGGATCCCGCCGGGTCTCGTCCGGGTCGTGCGGCACATGGTCTCCGATCGTCATGTCAGCCGCGCGGACCGGGGTCGTCCGGGTCGTCCGGGTTCTCGGGGTCGTCGTAGATCTCCGGGCCGCCGGCGAGTCCGTTGAAGACATCCGGGTCGATGAAGTCCAGCGACTTGCTCAATTCGGCACCACGCTTGTAGCCGTTGGTCCGTACGCACAGGTGACCATCGGCGTCGAGGGGGTCACCGCACAGCGGGCAGGGCGGACGTCCTGCCGAGATCACCCGGGTGGAGCGGGTCGCGAACTCGCGGGCGGCGATCGTGGTGAGGAACACCCGGACGGCGTCGGGTCCCTCGTCGGTGTCGTCCAGGACGACGCTCTCGTCGAACTCGCCCTCGGTGATCGCGAGCAACTCGACCACCACGGCCTCGGACTCGGCATCCCAGCCCAGCCCCATCGTCCCCACCCGGAACTCCGCGTCCACGGGCATGACGAGTGGGCTGAGGTCACCGATCTGTTCGGTCTCGGGCGGGATCGGGGTACCGAAGCGCCGGTTTATCTCCTCGAGCAGTGCCCCGATCCGCTCGGCGAGGATCTGGACCTGCTGCTTCTCCAACATCACGCTGATGATGCGTGCCTCGTGCACGGCCTGGAGGTAGAACGTCCGGTCGCCGGGCTGGCCCACCGTACCGGCGACGAATCGGTCCGGACTGCGGAACACATGGATCGCTCGTGACATCACACACCTCCTTGTCTGTCGTCTCCCATTATCCGGCCTCGACCGGAGTACGCCTCTGTACCGCGGCATCCTCTCCCGGTCGGCCGGCCCCGGGATCGTCGCGGGTGCCCGGGTCACCCCCGACCACCGCGTCGTCGGTCTTCGGCGGACGGATCGGCACCGACAGGGTGGCCGTGGAGTTGACGGTGTGTACGTGCGGCCGGGTCGCGCCGTAGCGGATGATGCTGACCGATGCCGGCTCGACGACGATCCGCTGGAACGCGTCGAGATGCATCCCCATGGCATCCGCGATGACCGACTTGATCACGTCGCCGTGGGAACAGGCCACCCACACCCCGGCCCCGTCGGGACCGCCGTGCACGGCGTCGAGCTCGCGGATGGCCGCCACCGCCCGCGCCTGCACCGCGGCCAGGCCCTCACCACCCGGGAACACCGCCGCCGACGGATGCTGCTGGACGGTCTTCCAGAGGGGTTCGGCGAGCAGTTCCCGGATGGAGCGATTGGTCCAGGTCCCGTAGTCGACCTCGGCGAGATCGTCGACGACCACCTCGGGCACCTCGTGGCCGTCGGCACCCAGGGCCGCGAGCAACGGCGCCATGGTCTCGGCACATCGTTGCAGCGGGGAACGGGCGACCGCGGTGATGTCGGGCAGACACCCGGTGAGTCGCTCGACCAGTTGTGCGGCCTGTCCACGTCCCTTGTCGTCGAGGGCGACACCCGGGCTGCGCCCGGCGAGCACCCCCGAGGTGTTGGCCGTGGAGCGGCCATGGCGCACCAGGATCACGGTCATGGGTCAACTCTAGGCAACGTCGCCGCCGTCCGGCACCCGGCACACGGGGGCGACCGACGCGGGGTGGCCCGATCCGGTCATGTGGCGCTGATCACGCCCCCGGCCAGCAGCCCCATCACGGTCAGGCCGAGGATCACGCGGTAGGCGCCGAACCAGTTCATCGAGTGGTTGCCGACGAACTTCAGCAACCAGGCGATGGACGCGTATCCGAGGACGAAGGCCACGATCGTCGCCACGATCAGCTGCGCCCCGGTGGACTCCATGCCGTCGCCGGTCGGGTTGATCGCGTCGGGGATGCTGAACAGCCCCGACGCCGTGACCGCGGGGATGGCGAGCAGGAAGGAGAACCGGAACGCGGCCTCACGCTCCAGACCGAGGAACAGACCGGCGCTGGCGGTCGCGCCCGAGCGCGAGACCCCGGGCACCAGGGCCAAACACTGGGCCAGGCCCATCACCAGTCCGTCACGTAGGGTCAGCTGGTCCATCGAGCGGCGACGTGTGCCGTACTTCTCGGCCAGCCAGAACACGCCGGAGAACAGGATCAACACCGTCGCGACGAGCCACAGATTGCGGGCGGCGGTCCGGATCTCGTCCTTGAACAGGTACCCGAGCAGTCCGATCGGGATGGTCGCGAGGATGACGTACCAGCCGATCCGGTAGTCGAGCCCGCGGTCGGCCTTGTCGAAGAGTCCCCGGAACCAGGCGACCACGATCCGCACGATGTCGCGGGCGAAGAAGACCAGCACGGCCGCCTCGGTACCCAGCTGGGTCACCGCGGTGAACGAGGCCCCGGCGTCCTGCCCGAACATCAGCTCCGAGGCGATCCGCAGGTGCCCCGACGACGAGATCGGGAGGAACTCGGTGATGCCCTGGATCGCACCGAGAACGATCGATTGGGTCCACGTCATGGTGTCGGTCACGGCGCCCGATGCTACGCGGGGTCACCGGCTGATCCCGCGCGAGCCGACGCGGGGCCGTCGACCCCGGCGATGGTCCACAGCATGGGTGAAGCAAGATGGTGCTATGCATTCCGGCCGCTCCCGATCTCCCCGAAATCCGCGTGCCCGCCGCGCCTGTGTTGCGCTCGCGCTGCTGCTCACGGCCGCGTTGTCGGCCGCCTGCGGATCCGGCTCGGATACCGGGTCGACACCGAATGTGGCGACCGTCTCCCCCGCGTCGGCCGTCCCCGCACCGGCCGGCCCCGCCGCGGGTCCCGCCGGTGTGATCATCCCCACAGCCGCGGGCAGCTCGACGATGGCCCGTTCGGGCGATTCGCTGGCCGTGCTCGGTGCCGCGGGCACCGAGGTCTCCCGCTTCGACATCGCGGCCATCACCACCCCGCCGACCACGATCGCCACCCCGGCGCTGACCACCCTGATCGGTACCGGCGACGGTGAGTTCCTGGGCGCGGGCCCGGGCACCCTCGTCCACCTCGCGGCCGACGGCACGGTGCACTCCACCCCCACCGAGATCTCCGATCCCACCGCGCTCGCGCGGACCGCCGACGGGCGGGTCCTCGTCGGGACCGGCAACGGTCACGTGATCGTCTTCGACGCCGATCTCCGCGAGCAGCGCGACGTCGGCGGCTTCGTCCGGGTCGATGTCATCACCGTCTCCCCGGCCGGCGCCGACCTCGACGGCGAACAGGTCGTCGTCCTCGACCGCGCGCAGTCGTCGGTGACCCCGGTCGACATCGACACCGGCGAGTTCGGTGCCGCGTTGCGTGCAGGCAACGGCGCCACCACGGCCACGGTCGACCACTACGGCCGGATCGTGGTGGCCAACACCCGCGACGACGAGATCATCGGATTCTTCGGTTCACCTCTGGTGATGCGGTTCCGCCACCCGGTCGCCGACGGCCCGTACGCCGTAGACTACGACGACACCCACAATCTCCTGTGGGTGTCGACGACCGGCGACAACGAGGTGGTGGCCTATGACCTGGCCGGTGGTGAACCCGTCGAGAAGCACCGCTTCGCGACCGTGGCGCAGCCCGACGCGATCGTCGTCGACGACGCGACCGGAACGGTCTACGTCCTCTCCCACCGCGACGGTGGACTGCAGGTGGTCGCCCCGCCGTACGGCAGTGGTGCGGTGAGCACCAGCCCGGGCTCGTCCGTGACACCCGCCGCACCGACGACCTCGGCGGAGCCCACCTCGTGATGCTGCGTCGGCCGACCGGTCTGCCCGTCGCGTCCGGACGGACCGGCGCCCGGATCGGTGCCCATCATCCGCGTGGCTGGGAGGTCACCTCCGAGGACATGGAGTGCTTGCTGATCCGGCTGCCACCGGATGTCACCCGGGTGACCGCATCGATGCGACTGGCCCTCGAGGCCGAGTTCGGCGGCTGGGAACTGTCGCGGGTGCGGCTGTACTCCGACGGCACCCGCAAGGTGTTGTTGAAACGTCGCAAACCGCCCCGCGGGCAGGCGGCCCGCCCCGACGACCCCGACGAGGATGCCCGCGCGTGCTGACCACACTCAACCGTCTGCTCTATCCACTGGTGCTGCGGCTCATGTTCCTGGTCCCGCCCGAGCGCATTCACACGATCGTGATGACGACCATCCGCACCGCGATGCGGGTGCCGCCGCTGCGTCGCCTCGCGGCGCGGTGGTTCGCCCGACACGATCCGATCCTGCGCCAGCAGGTCTTCGGCGTCGTGTTCCCCGCACCCCTCGGCCTCGCCGCCGGCTTCGACAAGTCGGCGTCGGCCGTGAACGCCTGGGGCCAACTGGGTTTCGGATTCGCCGAGATCGGCACGATCACCGGCCGGGCCCAGCCGGGCAACCCGCAGCCGCGCCTGTTCCGGTTGCCCGCCGACCGCGCACTGATCAACCGAATGGGGTTCAACAACCCTGGCGCCGATGTGGCCGCCGAGCACCTGCGTCAGGAACGTCCGGGTCCCGTGCGCGTGCCGATCGGCGCCAATATCGGCAAGACCAAGGTGGTGCCGCTCGACGAGGCGGTCGACGACTACCGGTACTCGGCCCGGCAGCTGGGTCCGCTCGCCGACTTCGTGGTCGTCAACGTGAGCTCGCCCAACACCCCCGGTCTGCGGGATCTGCAGGCCGTCGACTCGCTGCGTCCGGTGCTGACCGCGGTGCTCGCGGAGGTGTCGGTTCCGGTGCTGGTGAAGATCGCGCCGGATCTGGCCGACGAGGACATCGACGCGGTGGCCGATCTCGCCGTCGAGATCGGCCTGGCCGGGATCGTGGCGACCAACACGACGATCGAGCGATCCGGACTGGCGACGCCGGCCGCGGAGGTCGCCGAGATGGGGGCGGGCGGGCTGTCCGGTGCGCCGCTGACCGAGCGGTCCCGCGCAGTGCTGAGGCGGCTGTATCGCCGTGTGGGCGGCCAGATCACGCTGATCAGCGTCGGTGGCATCGAGACCGTCGACGAGGCGTGGGAACGCATCCGGGCCGGCGCGAGCCTGTTGCAGGCGTACACCCCGTTCATCTACGGCGGGCCGGTGTGGATCCGGGAGATCAACGCCGGTGTCGCCGAGCGTGCCCGCGCCGCCGGATTCACGTCATTGTCCGACGCGGTCGGCAGCGGCGCGCACGACTGACCCCGTCTCGCCGGCGATCACCGGTGCCGATCGTCGGCGGGGCGGCCCCACCTCGTGATGGCCGCCCCGCCGACGTCCACGGTCGCTCAGATGTCCTCTGACGGCTGCTCGTAGGTACCGGTGATCGTCGCGCGGGCGATCGCATGCGAGAACAGGTTGAAGCCGAGATAGGCCGGGGTGGCACCGTCGGGCAGACCGAGGCTCTCCACGTCGACGGCGTGCACCACGACGAAGTAGCGGTGTGGTCCGTGTCCGGGCGGCGGGGCGGCACCGACGAACCGCTTCAGCGACGCGTCGTTGGCGAGGGTCACCGCGCCGTCCGGCAGACCGCTTCCGGTGTCGTCACCGGCACCTTCGGGCAGGCTCGTCACCGACGCCGGGATGTCGGCGACCGCCCAGTGCCAGAAACCGGCCGCCGTCGGGGCGTCCGGGTCATACACCGTCACCGCGAAACTCTTGGTGTCCGAAGGGAATCCGGACCACGACAGCTGCGGCGAGAGATCGGCACCGCCGGCCCCCATCAGGCCGCTGACCTGATTGTTCGGCAGGGGCTTGCCGTCGGCGACGCTGTCGGAGGTCAGCGTGAACCCCGGCAGGGTCGGGAGTGGCTCATACGGGTCGAACGTCGACATCGAACACCTTTCCTCGAGGAGACCGGCACTTCTCGCACGCCGCACAGTTCGCACACGACAGACGTCTCGGGTCACGGACTGCCCCACCCACTCTAGGCGAGACCGACGTCACCGCCGCCGATCAGGATCAGCTGCACGGCAGGCGCAGATCAGCTGTGCAGCAGGAAGTGCTCGAGGACCCGGGTGCCGAAGATCACCGAATCCACCGGCACCCGCTCGTCGACGCCGTGGAACAGTGCGGCGAAGTCGAGGTCGGCGGGCAGTTGCAGCGGCGCGAATCCGAAGCAGCGAATCCCCAACTTGGCGAAGGCCTTCGCATCGGTTCCCGCCGACAGCATGTAGGGCACGGTCGTGCCGTCGGGGTCGTTGGCGAGGATCGCATCGTTCATGGCGTCGACGAGATCACCGTCGAAGGTGGTCTCGTACGAGTCGAGGTGGGTGATCCACTCGCGGGTCACGTTCGGCCCGATCAGCTCGTCGATCTCGGCCTCGAACGCGGCCTGACGTCCCGGCAGCACCCGGCAGTCGATGACCGCCTCGGCCTTCTGCGGGATGACGTTCGCCTTGTAGCCGGCCCGCAGCATGGTGGGGTTGGCGGTATCCCGCAGGGTGGCACCGATGATCCGGGCCAGGCTGCCGAGCTTGAACAGCCGCGTCTCGAGATCCGGTGCGTCCGGGGCGAACTCGAGACCGGTCTCCTCCGACACCGCGGCCAGGAACTCCGACACCGATTCGGTCATCACGAGCGGGAAGGTGTGCCGGCCGATCCGGGCGACCGCCTCGGCGACCGCGGTGACCGCATTGTCCTCGTGCAGGAAAGAACCGTGGCCGGCCGTGGCGTCCGCGGTCAGTCGCATCCACCCGAGCCCCTTCTCGGCCGTCTCGACGAGATACAGGCGCCGCTGCGTGCCGTCCGGGCGGTCGACGGTCAGCGAGTACCCGCCGACCTCTCCGACCGCCTCGGTGATGCCCGCGAACAGATCGGGCCGGTTCTCCACCAGCCAGTGCGATCCCCACGTACCGCCGGCCTCCTCGTCGGCAAGGAAGGCGAACACGATGTCGCGGGGCGGGACGGTGCCCTCCCGCTTGAACTGACGGGCCAGGGCGAGCGCCATGCCGACCATGTCCTTCATGTCGACCGCGCCACGACCCCAGATGTAGCCGTCCTTGACGGTCCCGGCGAACGGGTGGACGCTCCAGTCGGACGGTTCGGCGGGCACCACGTCGAGATGCCCGTGGATCATCAGGGCGCCACGACCGGAGTCGGGGTCACCGGGCAGGGTCGCGAAGACGTTGCCGCGTCCGGGCTGACCGGACTCGACATACTGTGTGACGTAACCCACTTCCTCGAGTTGTCCGGCCACCCATTTGGCGCAGTCCTCCTCGCCGCGGGTGGTCTCCAACTCGCCGGTGTTACTCGTGTCGAAGCGGATCAGGGCGCTGACGAGATCGACGACTTCGTCGACCGCGCGGGGGGTCGTGAGCTCAGAAGACACCCTTCACTCCTACGGGATTTGGGATACGGGGGCAACCTCGGTTAGTGTTACCGAGCCGGTGAACGAGAGAACGACGCAGACACCGGAGTACGACAACTGAACAGGTCCGAGTGGCGGAATGGCAGACGCGCTAGCTTGAGGTGCTAGTGCCCTATTAACGGGCGTGGGGGTTCAAGTCCCCCCTCGGACACCGACGAAGGCCCCCAACATTAGATGTTGGGGGCCTTCGCTTTTCGTTCATCATGCGTCGAGCGGTGAGCTCCGTGGCGCATCGTCCCGGTGGGGCGACGGCACTCCGCCGTGACCGTCGATCCGGCCGCAGGAAACAATGGTGCGGTGACACAGCGCCTGTTCTACGACTGCGACACCGGTATCGACGATTCGGTCGCCCTGCTCTATCTCCTCGGCCGCGACGACGTGGATCTTGTCGGTGTGGCGTCGACCGCCGGCAACGTGCCGGTTGACGTGGTGACCGCCAACAACCTGTCGTGGCTGTCGCTGTGCGGGCGTGCCGACGTCCCGGTGTACCGCGGCGCGGATGCCCCATTGGTCGCCGAACTCATGACCACCGAGGACACCCACGGTCCGCTGGGGGTGGGATACGCCGATCTGCCCACGCCCACGGTGTCGGCGGCCGAGCCCGATGCCGCCGACGCGTGGATCGAGGCGACCCTGGCGCATCCCGGGGAACTCGTCGGACTCGTGACGGGCCCGTTGACGTCCCTGGCGACCGCGCTGCGGCGCGATCCCGCGCTGCCCTATCGTCTCCGCCGTCTGGTCATCATGGGCGGTGCATTCCATGTCCACGGCAACACCACACCGACGTCGGAGTGGAATGTGGCCGTCGACCCCGAGGCCGCCGCCGAGGTGTTCGCCGCGTTCGCCGCCGATGGCACCCCGGATCCGATCGTGTGCGCGCTCGACCTCACCGAACAGATCGTCACCACCCCGGACCACATCGTACGGCTGGCCGCCGCGGCCGACAGCTCGCCGCTGGAGTGCCCGGATCCGTCCGATGTGCACGGGCTTCGGTCGGTGGCGAGCAACGAGATCATCCGGCATCTCGTCGACGCGCTGCGGTTCTATCTGGAGTTCCACGAGGCCCACGACGAGGGCTATATCGCGCACCTGCACGATCCGTTCGCGGCGATGGTGGCGCTCGAGCCGACGCTCGTGGAGACCATCGGCGCCCACGTGGCGGTGGAGCTCACCGGGACGCTCACGCGCGGTACGACGGTCGCCGACGAGCGTGGGATGTGGGAGGGTGCCCCGAATGTCGCGATCGCGACGGCGACCGACGTGGATGCGGTGTTCGATGGGTTGATCGAGACGGTCGGGGCCCTGGCCCGACGGGTCGGCGCGCGCTAGCGTCGAGGAGGTGACACTCCTCGGATATCAGATCCCGAACTTCACCTACCCCGACACCGCACCAGAAGACCTCTTCCCCACCGTCACCGCGCAGGCGGTGGAGGCCGAGGACGCCGGCTTCGACACGGTCTTGGTGATGGACCACTTCTATCAGTTGCCGATCCTCGGTGAGCCCGACGAACCGATGATCGAGTGCTACACGCTGCTCTCGGCACTCGCCCAGCACACCTCACGGGTGCGGTTGTCGGCACTGGTGACCGGCAACACCTATCGCAATCCGACCCTGCTGGCCAAGACCGTCACCGCACTCGACGTGGTCTCCGGTGGACGCGCACAGCTCGGGATCGGGGCCGGCTGGTTCGAACTCGAACACGACCGCCTCGGCTTCGAGTTCGGGACCTTCACCGACCGGTTCGAGAAGCTCGACGAGGCCCTGCAGATCATCCTGCCGATGCTCCGGGGTGAGCGACCCACCCTCGACGGCAAGCGATATCGGGTCCACGATGCGATCAACTCGCCCGCGCCGCTCGGCCGTGTCCCGGTGATGATCGGCGGCGGTGGCGAACGCAAGACCCTGCGCATGGTGGCGCAGTACGCCGACGAGTCCAACCTGATCTGTGGGCGCGACGAGATCGGCCGCAAGCTCGACGCCCTGGCCGGGCACTGCGAGACGCTCGGCCGCGATCGATCGGAGATCACCGTCAGCCTGCAGACCTCTGCGTGTGTGGCCCCGACCCACGACGAGGCCGTCCGCGAGTTCGAGGCCTATCTGCACCGGAATCCACGCGCGCAGGTGCGCAGCGCCTCCACCGTCGTCGGGTCACCCGACGAGGTGGCCGCCCACTACGCGGATCTGCTCGCCACCGGCGTCGACGGATTCACCGTCAACGCCCCGGCAAACGGGCATGTGCCCGGACGTGTCGCCCTGCTGGGTGAGACGTTGTCGGCGGTCGTCGGTCGCTGAGGGCCGCCGGGTTCTCCAGGGTGGCCACGCCCTACGGCGTGGTCACCTTCGTCGGTTCGCACCCGATTCCGACCGACCGGAGAGCACTGTCCGGGTGGCAGGCCGCGACGAGGGTGTCGACGATCTCGCCGGAGCGCACCGCGACGTTCGACAGCAACGTCGACGTGAGGCCGTGGGTGTGTTCGGAATTGCCCTGCACGAAGATCGATCCGGTGATCTCCGGGTCGGTGCCGAGCCGGTAGTTGCGGTCGAGGACCGGCCGGCCGTGGACGTCGGCCCGACACTGCGAGGCGAGGTCACCGACCAGGTTGGCCACCGGCGTGGGCTCGAAACCCGTGGCGAAGACCACGGCATCGCAGTCGAATTCGAGTTCCTCACCGGTCATCCGGTTCACCGCGCGGAGGTGGGCGGCGTCGGCGGACTCGACGATGTCGACCACCTCGGTGGCGCCGTGGACGAACAGGCGCCGGTCCCCGCTGACGCGCTCGCCGTACTCGCGACGGTAGAGCTCTGCGATCAGGTCGGGGTCCACCGCCGAGTAGTTGGTACTGCGGTGATAGGTCAGGAACCGTTCACGCCATTCCGGTGCGGCCGCGAAGTACTCGTCGACCGTCGACGCGTCGAAGACCCGGTTGGCGTAGGGGCTGTCGTCGGCGGGCGTGTAGCCGTACTTGGAGAAGACCGCGTGGACGTCGGCACCGGTCTGTTCGTGCAGGTAGCCGGCGACCTCCGCAGCACTCTGTCCGGCGCCGATCACGGCGTACCGCCGATGGACCGCCGGAGGCATCTGCGCAAGCCGGGGCAACAGGTCGTGGTTGTGGAAGACACGTGGACCGGCGACGACCCCGGCCGGCAGCTTGCCCCGAATCCCGCCGCCGAGCACCAGATTTCGCGCCCGCTCCGTGCCGGTGCCGGTCTCGATCTCGAAGGCGCCGTCACGCCAGCGCACCGAGCGCGCCTCGGTGGAGTACCGGACCGGTGTCCGTACCCGACCGGCGGCCCACTGCAGATAGTCGTGGAACTCCGAGCGTAAGGGGAAGAACGTGGCGAGATTGATGAAGTCCGCCAGCCGGCCGCGGTCGGCGAGGTAGCTCAGGAACGAGAACCTGCTCGCGGTGTTGCGCTGGGTGACGAGGTCCTTGAGGAAGGACACCTGCATCGTCGCACCCGGCAGCAGCATTCCAGGGTGCCACTCGAAGCGATCGCGCCGTTCCAGGAAGCGGGCCGACAACGGCTGCCCGTCGGCGGTGGCGTTGTGTTCCTCGATGGCGATCGCCAACGCCAGATTCGACGGGCCGAAGCCGATACCCACCACGTCCAACGTGGAACTGTCACTGCGCACGCGCTACTCCTCTGCGTTGACACCGGCGCTTGCTCGTCGGCCTGGTGGAGCCGGATTCCCCTGGTGAGTCCGACGGGTGGATCAGTGATGCTCACCCTCGCGGGACGACTCGCCCACCGTGGACTCGCGGTCCGGCGACCGGCCGTCGCCTAGGTAAGTCTAACCTAATGACTTGTCGGCAGTGAACCGGCATCCGTACCAGGAGTCCCGACATCGCCCCGCCGATCGCATCGGCGCCCCGGTGTCCCCGTCAGGAGCTGTGATCAGATGAAACCTTCGCTCGCCGTGCCGGCCGACACCGAAGCGGTGCATACACCCGCCGAACGGCCCGGCGACGACACCACCGGCGATCTGGACGGATTTCTTCTCTGCCGCAACGACTATCACGTCCTCGGCACGGGTCGCTTCACCGACTTCGACGACCCGGTACGCGCCCGTGCCGCCCTCCGCGACGGCTCCGTCGCCGTGGTCGTCGGCGCCCTCCCGTTCGACCCCCGCGACCCCGTCGCACTGACCGCTCCGCAGCAGTGGGCCAGGCGTTCGGGTCCGTGGCTTCCGACCACCGACGGCGGATCACCCACTGCGCGGATCGAGCGCCGGGACCCGGAGCCGGAGGATCACCTACGTCGGGTCGCAGCCGCCGTCGAACATCTGGCCGACCCGGCCGACGAGTTGCAGAAGGTGGTCCTCGCGCGTGCACTGCGGCTGCGCACCCAGTCGCCGGTGACCCCACGGGACCTCGCCGGCCGGTTGCGTGCCCTGGATCCCCAGGGGTCGGTGTTCGTCACCGACCTGTCGCCGGCCCCCGGGTATCGGGGTGCCCATCTGGTGGGGGCGAGCCCCGAGGTCCTGATCCGCAAGAGCGGTTCCCTGGTCACCGCCCACCCGCTGGCCGGGTCGGCGGCACGGCATCCGGATCCGGCTGTCGACGCCGAACGCGGTCGGGCGCTTGCCACGTCGAGAAAGGACCTCGACGAGCACCGATATGTCGTCGATGCGCTCCGCCGTTCGCTGTCGCCGCTGTGTGCCCGACTCGACATCCCCGACGGGCCGATGATCATGTCCACCCCCTCGATGTGGCATCTCGGCACCCCCATCCGCGCGACGGTGGCCGACGACTCGGTCACCGCGCTCGATCTCGCGATCGCGGTGCATCCGACACCGGCCATCTGCGGCACACCGACGGTTCCCGCCCGCGAACACATCCTCGCCACCGAGGGGTCGCGAGGCTTCTACGCCGGCGCGGTCGGCTGGTCGGAGTCGGTGGCGGCCGGCGGCGACGGTGAATGGATGGTGTCGATCCGCTGTGCGCAGCTCGACGCCGACGGTCAGATCACCACCTGGGCCGGTGGCGGTGTCGTCGCACAGTCGGATCCGGCCGCCGAGGTCGCCGAGACCGACGCCAAGTTCGCGGCGATCCTCTCCGCGTTCAGCCTTCGGTAGTCCGCGTCGCCGAAACCGGGGGCGCGCCGACATCGTCGACATCGGCCCTCGGCCCGGTGTGTGCCCCGCGTGCGACACAGAAGGCCACCCAGGGACCCGCCATGATGGATGTGATCACGGCGAGCAGCACCACGATCATGTAGATCTCCGCACTGAAGACCCCCATGTGCAGACCGGCGGTGGCGATGACGATCTCGACGACCCCGCGCGCGTTGAGCCCGGCACCCAGCGCCGCCGAATCCCACCGGGAGACCCCCACCACGCGGGCACCGACGAAGGTCCCGACGAACTTGCTCGCCACCGCCGCGAGCACCAGCGAGGCCGCCACCCCGGCCACCACCGGGTCGGCGATCCGCTGCAGGTCCAGATGCAGACCGGCGCCCGCGAGGAAGACCGGGGCGAGCACCCACGTGGTGACCGCCCGCAGGGGCGCCAGTACCGCGTCGCCACGACGGCCGATCATCACGCCACCCAGGAAGGCACCCAGCACCGGCTCCAGGTTCAGCGCGCCGGTGGTCGCGGCGCACGCGATCAGGATCAGCACGACGATGCTCCCGGTCTGACCGTCGTGCCGTGAGGACTCCAGCCGATCGAGCGCACGGCTGACCGGTCGCCGCAGGACGGCGGTGGCCACCAGCACCCCGACCAGCGCGCCGAGGGTCAAGGGCAGCCGACCGCCACCGAGACCCGACGTCGTCATGGCCGACACCACGGCGAGGACGACCCAGGCGGCGATGTCGGTGAGCGTTCCGGTGGCCAGCGTGAGCTGTCCGATCGCCTTTCGGAGCAGATCGAGCTCGGTCAGGATGCGCGCGATCACCGGGATCGCACTCACCGACAGCGCGGTGCCGAGGAGCAGCGCGAACTCGGTGGTGTCGGTGGACTCGCCATGCATCGCCCGCGGGATGAGCAGACCTGCGCCGATACCGGTGGCCAGCGGGACCGCGAAGGATCCCAGGCCGACCGACGCCACCACCGTGACCCGGCTGCGCAGGAAGGTGCCGTCGAGGTCGACCGCGGCGAGCCCGACCAGAAACACCACCCCGAGGGTGCCGACCGCCGAGACCAGCGGGAGATCGTCGCCGTCGCCGAAGGCGAGCGATGTCGGCAGCACGGTACCGAGCAGTGACGGACCGAGGAGGACCCCGGCGGCCAACTGCCCGGTCATCGTCGGCATTCGCAGCCGCCGCGCGATCATGCCGCAGACGAGCGCCGCCAGCAGGACCAGGGCGAGATGTCCCAGCATCGACTACCGCCGTGGCTGCCGGTGAGGGCCGGCCGGGGCCGGGACCTCAGGCGTGCACATCAGCCGGCTCGGCCCATGCCAATCCGTCGGCGGACGGCACGAGTCCACCGTCGAGCAGCGGGGGCTCGGTCGCACCCTCGGCCACCGCTCCCCGCGCCTGCAGCGCGTTCATCTCCTCCATCACCTCACGCACCACCGGCGCAGAGAACATGTGCCCCATGCGCTGACCCGAATCGGTGTCCATGCCACCGGTCTTCGCCGCCGCCGCGGTCAACGCCTCCGAGGACGACCGGAAGCGCTCGATGACCTGCTCGGCGTCGGTGAGCACGTTCTCACCCGAGTAGCCGCCGGCCACCAGCGAGACGAAGGCGGCCATGTCGGTGCGGTCGAAGTCGGTGACCTTACGGGCCTTCCAGAAGTACGACTCCTCGGACTGCTCCATGTCGTAGAACGCCGAGAGGAACTCGTAGAACACCGCGTACTCGCGGCGGTAGCGGCCCTCGAACTCGGTGAACGCCCGCTCCTCGGTCACCGTGCCGTCGAGCACACTGTTGATCGACCGTGCCGCCAGTACGCCGGAATAGGTGGCGAGGTGGACGCCGGTGGAGAAGACCGGGTCGATGAAGCAGGCGGCGTCGCCGACGAGGACCATGCCGTTGCCCCAGAACCGGGTGTTGGCGTACGAGTAGTCCTTGCGCAGTCGGATCTCACCGTAGGTGCCCTCGGTGACCCGGGTGGCGTCGGTCAGCATGTCGCGGACGATCGCGCACCGGTCGATGTACTGCAGGAGCGTCTCCTCCTGCGCGTTGATCACGTCCTTGGCCTTGTCCTTGGCGATCACCACCCCGACGCTGGTCAGGGTGTCCGACAGCGGGATGTACCAGATCCAGCCCTCGTCGAAGGCCGCACAGAGGATGTTGCCGCTGTCGGGGGCCGGGAACCGTTTGCCCCCTTCGAAGTACCCGAACACCGCCACGTTCTGGAAGAAGTCCGAGTACACCCGCTCGGCACCTGCATGGCGGGTGAGCCGGGTCGAGTTGCCCGATGCGTCGACGACATACGACGCCCGGATCCGGTGCTCGGTGCGGTCGGCATCGACGTAGCGGACGCCGACCACCCGGCCCGAGTCGTCGGTCTCGACACCGTTGACCCGACACTCCTGCCGGACGTCGACACCGTTCTCGGCCGCGTTGTCGAGAAGGATCTTGTCGAACTTCATCCGCTCGACTTGGTAGGCATAGCTACCCTCGCCGGCGAATTCCGGTGAGATCGCGAACAGGAAGTTCCAGGGCACCGGATTGGTGCCCCAGCGGAAGCTACCGCCGCGCTTGTGCATGAATCCGGCGTCGCGAACCTTCTCGTGACACCCGAGGAGTTTGCAGACGCCGTGGATCGTCGACGGGAGCAGGGACTCACCGATCTGGTAGCGGGGGAAGCTCTCCTTCTCCAGCTGGATCACGCGACGGCCACTCTTGGCCAGCAGGGTCGCGGTGGTCGATCCGCCGGGTCCTCCGCCGACCACCACGACGTCGACCTCTTCGACGGTTGCAGGCCCGGTACGGGTCGCGGCGTTCCCGCCGTCAACCCCGGTCATCGCGCGTTTCCTGCGGCTTGACCTGCACCTTCGGTGAGTTCTCGAATCCACGATCCGACCACCGGGTCGGAGGCGAGCACCACCAGATCGGCGTGTACCGCCCCGGCCGCGCGCCATCGCTCGATGAGGGACATGAGTCGAACCGAATCCAGTCCGATGTCGAGCACATTCGTCTCGTCGGTGATCTCGGTGTCGTGCAGATCCAGGATCTCGGCGATGTCACCGACGATCCGTTCACGGGTCAACACTGGGTTGCCGGATGCCATCTGGTTATTCCTCACTTGTCGGCCATCGTCTCGATGGCGCTTGCCGCCCTCGTCCGCCTCGGCAGATCGTCGCGCGCGTCGCGTTGGGCCTGGTTCGACCAGACCCTGAAGTTAGCCTGGCCTAATATAGCTGGCAACCCGCGGTTCTGCGTAGCCCCCGCTTTGGTGAGTCTTGCCAAACAAAGGGTAGGCTCGCTTACCATGTCAAGTGTCGGTGTCCCCTGGTGTGAACCCGTGTTCGCAGCATCCGCGGCGGCCCAGGGTCTGTGGGTGGCGCAGTCCGTGATCGGACCGTCACCGGTGTTCACCATCGGGCAGGTTCTCGAGTTCACCACGGTTCCCGATACAGCACGACTGGTCGACGCTGCGGCGGCGGCCGCCGCCGAGGCCGATCTGCTGAGCGCGCGGTTCACCGACGACGAGGGTGGACCGCACTATCGTCTCGGCGACCCGATCCCGGTGCGCCACATCGATCTCGGTGCCGACCCCGGCGCGCTCGGACAGTACTGTTCCGATGCCGTCGGTCGTCCCATCGATCCGGTCATCGGTCCGTGCGCGGAGATCTCGATCATCACCGCCGGGGGTTCGACCGGGCTGCTCGTCGTCGCCCATCACCTCGTCCTCGACGCCTATGGACTGGGCCTGCTCGTGCGGCGTATCGGGCGGCTCTACGACGACCCCGCCGACACCCACACGCTGCGGCCGGCCACCGGGCTGCCCGCCGATTTCGATGCGCCCCGAGACGACGACCGGGAGTTCTGGGAGCACGAGCTGGCCGATGTCGCAGGACCACTCACACTGTCCGGCGTCCCCCGCGGACACCGCATCGCCGCGCGCGTCCACACCCGCCGTTCGGTGATCTCCGGTGCCGGATCACTCGCCCGCACACCGGCATCGCTCACTGCGGTGGTCGCGGCATTCTGCGCCCGTCGCGCCGACAACGACGACGTGACCCTCGGTTTCCCGATGATGAACCGGCTGGGGTCACCCGCCGCGGCCAGCGCATGCAGCATGGTCAATGTCATCCCGTTGCGCATCCGCGCCGCGGGATCGTCGACCCTCGCCGAGATCGGCGCGCACGTGACCGAGCGGATTCGCGCGGTGGGTCCGCACGCCCGCTACCGCGGCGAGCAGATCGTCCGCGACCTACGGCATCGCGGGGTCGACGGCGCCAACGGACCGACACTCAACATCAAACCGTTCTCCTCGACCGTCGCCATCGGCGGCCACACCGCGACGATCCGGTCGCTGGCCCGGGGTCCGGTGGTCGACATGGCCATCACCTGTGCCGACATCGCCGGCGACCTCGAGATCATGGTCGACGCCGACACCGAGTTGTACGACGAGGCGGCCGTCGAGGAGATCTGCGCCGAACTCACCGAGCTGATCACCGCCATCGCCACCACACCGGAGCTGACCGGAAAACCCATCGGCGCATGGCATCTCGCCGCGGACCGTACGCGAGCCACCGCCATCACCGCCGACGACGAGCGCACCCGCCGGCCGATCGGTGCGACGCGGCTGGTCGAGCGTGCCCTCGCCCACCCCGACGACACGGTCGCACTGGTCTTCGGTGCCGAGCAGGTACGGGTCGCCGACCTGCGCCGGCGCGTCGACGCCCTCGCCGGGCGACTCGGTGTGCTGGGCGCGGAGGACATCGTGGCCGTGGCGCTGCCACGCGGGATCGATCTGATCGTCGCGCTGCTCGCCGTCCATCGCAGCGGAGCGGCGTTCCTGCCGCTCGATCCGGGGTTCCCGGCCGACCGGCTGGCCGCCACCCTCGCCGACGCCGGACCGGTCGCGGTGCTCGAACCCGGTCCGGACGGCATCGCGATCGGCCGGCCCGACGGCGCCGAGACGTCGCGCATCGATCGTGACGTCGCGCCGTCGCACGATCTGCGCTCGCCGGCGTACGTCATCTACACCTCGGGATCGACCGGGACCCCGAAGGGGGTCGTGCTCGACCATCGGGCCCTGCTGAACTTCACCGAGCACATGGTCGGCCTGCTGGGCTACCGCCCGGGCCGATCCGTCCTCGCCGTCACCACCATCTCCTTCGACATCGCGATCCTGGAGACCCTCGTGCCGCTGGCCGCCGGGGCCACGGTGGTCCTCGCGACCGCAGACGACGTCCACGATCCGGACCGGCTGGCCCGGATCGTCACCACGCACGGTGTCGACGTCATGCAGGCGACGCCGTCGCTGTGGTCGGCACTGCTCGAGTCCGGTCACGGATCCGCGCTCACCGGCGTCGACGTCCTCGTCGGCGGTGAGTCGGTGCCGGCCGAGCTCGCCGCGGGACTCGCCGGTCACGCCGCATCCGTCCGCAACATGTACGGCCCCACCGAGACCACCATCTGGTCGACCACCGCACCGCTGACCGGTCACGATGTCCCGATCGGTGAGCCCATCGCCAACACCGGTGTGCGACTTCTCGATTCGGCACTTCGTCCGGTCGCCGACGGCCGCGTCGGCGAGCTGTACCTCAGTGGCGACGGCCTGGCCCGGGGCTACCACGGCAAACCGGATCTCACCGTCGCGCGCTTCGTCGCCGATCCCTTCGGGCCGCCCGGTGCGCGCATGTACCGCACCGGCGACCTGGCCCGCCGGGGCCCCGGCGGCGTCCTGTACTGCCTCGGCCGCACCGACCACCAGGTCAAGATCCGCGGATTCCGGATCGAGCTCGGCGACGTCGACAGCGCACTGGCACAGCATGATTCGGTCGATCGAGCGGTCACCACCGCATTCGACGGACGTCTGGTCGCCTTCGTCAAGCCGACCGCGGGCCACGAGGTCGACGTGCGGGAGCTGCGGGGACACCTGACCGACCGGCTCCCCGACTACATGATCCCGGCCGCGGTCATGGCCGTCGACGAGTTCCCGCTGACACCCAACGGCAAGGTCGACCGCCGCGCACTGCCGCGACCGGTCTTCGGTTCCCCGGCCGGCGCCACACGGCCACCGGCCACCGACACCGAACGTGCGCTCGCCCAGGCATTCTCGGAAGTACTCGGGGTGCCGGCCGTCGGTGCCGACGACGACTTCTTCCTCCTCGGCGGTGACAGCCTGACCGCGGTCCGGGTGGTCACCCGCCTGGCCCGCGACGGCCTGCGCATCACCCCCATCGAATTGTTCGACAACCCCACCGTCGCCGGATTGGCGACCGTCGCGACCACGGTCTCGACGGCGCGCCCCGATCCGGACGCCGCCCGCCCCGCCGACGGTGAGTTCGCGCTCACCACCGCGGGTATCGGTGCCGACGAGCTCGACGACCTGGCCGATGGAGATCTCCTGTGACGACCACCGACACCTCCGCCCCGGCGGCCCCCGCCCTCGACGACGTCCTGCCGCTCACCGGGCTGCAGGAGGCGATCGTCTATCACTCCACCCGGCCGCGCCCGGCAGGTACCCCGGATCCGTACCTGATCCTGGCCGACGTCGACCTCGCGCTGCACGTGCCGGTCGACACCGACCTCACCACCCGTGTCGCGGCCGCGCTCGGCACGGTGATGGCCCGGCACGCCACCCTGCGCACCTCCTACACCCGTCGGCGCACCGGCGCACCGGTCGCCCGCGTGCACGCCGATGTCGAGGTGCCCCTGGAGACCTGTGACCTCGGTACGGCCGATGACCTGGATTCCCTGCGACGCCGGGAACGCATCCGCGGGATCGCACTGACCTCACCCCCGCCGTTCCGGGCGGTCCTGGCCGCCGACGACACCGATGGGCAGCCGCGGCGCCACCTGCTCGTCGTCGCCCATCACATCGCGCTCGACGGCTGGTCGCTCCACCGGCTGTTCGACGAGGTCGTCCGGCTCCTGCGCGGCGAGACGCTGCCCGCACCGGCACCGGTGAGCGAGTTCCTGCGGTGGCGCGCGGGCCGCCCCGACGACCTCGGCATCTGGCGTGAGGTGCTCTCGGGTCTGGACTCCCCCACCCTCGTCGCCCGGTCCCGCCGCGCAGACACCTCCGGCGAGCGGGTGATCTCCCACCGGCTCGGCGCCGACGAGTCCGACCGGCTGCGCGACTGGGCACGTGCGCACGGCGCATCGCTGAACACCGTCATCCAGGTGGCGTGGGCGCTGGTCCTGGCCGATCACACCGACACCGACGACGTGGTCTTCGGTGCGGTGGTCTCCGGCCGCGACCCGTCGGTCGACCGTGTCGACGAGATGGTCGGGATGCTGATCAACACCATCCCGGTGCGGATCGTGCTCGATCCACGAGAGTCGTTGCCGGCGCTGGTCTCCCGCGTACAGCGCGAGCAGCTGTCGCTGATCGGTCACCACCAGACCCCACTCGGCGACATCCAGAGCGCGGTCGGGCTGGGCGAGTTGTTCGACACCGTCGTCGTCTTCGAGAGCTTCCCGCGCGGCCCGGTCCGTCCGCATATCGAGGACGAGAACAGCTATGCGGCAACCATTCTCGTCGAGGACGATCCCCAGATCCGCATCCTGCTGGAACGCCCGCAGGCCACCGCCGCCGACGGTGTCGCCGAGCGCGCCTGTGCCGAGCTGCTGCCGCACCTGGTCCGTATCCTCACCGCACTCCCGGCGCGGCCGGACGCCACCATCGCGACCCTGCCCCGTGGCGACGCCCCGCCGTTGGGTGCCGCCGCGCTCGACGCCGATCCCACCCTGCCGTTCGAGCCGGTGGCCGACCAGATCGCACGGGCGACCGACGCCGATCCGGATCGGGTCGCGGTGATCGTCGGCGAGCGCACCCTGCGATATGCCGATCTCGAGGCGCTGACCGACCGGATCGCCGACGCCCTGCGCACCCGCGGAATCGGGCCGGAATCGGTGGTGGCCGTCCACCAGCACCGCAGCGCCGCACTCGTCGCGTCGATCCTCGCCGTCCTCCGGGTCGGTGCGACCTACCTGCCGATCGACCCCGGCTACCCGTCGGCCCGGATCACGTTCATGCTCGACGACTCCCGGCCCGACCTCGTCCTCGACGACGCCACCGCCGAACTCCTCTCGGCCGCACCGGACATCGCCGACCGGCCGGCCGATCGAGGACCCGACGCCCCCCTCGCATCGTCGGGCATACACCCGAACTCCTCGGCCTATGTCGTCTACACCTCCGGCTCCACCGGCACCCCCAAGGCCGTGCTCGGCACGGCGGGCGCGCTCGCCAACCGAGTGGCCTGGGCGGCCGCGAACTGGGACGGCCGGGTGGTCCTCGCCAAGTCGTCGGTGGCGTTCATCGACGGCACCACCGAACTGCTGGGTGCACTCGCGGCCGGGGCCACGGTGGTCCTCGCCGAGGACGCCGTCACCCGGGACGCCCTCGCACTGGCCGAGTTGGCGGCCGCGCACGAGGTGGACCAGATCACCGCGGTCCCGCCCCTGGCGCAGGCCATCGCCGAGGCCGCACCCGGCTACGCGCCCCGCCGCTGGATCGTCTCCGGCGAGCCGCTCGTCCCGGCCACCCGCGAGATCCTGACCGCATCCGGTGCCGAGGTCGTCAACTCCTACGGCTCGTCAGAGGTGGCCGGTGACGTCAGCATGGGAACCACCCTCGCCGGACCGGTCACGGCGGGTCTTCCCGTCGTCGGCACCACCGTGGTGATCCTCGATCGTCTGCTGCGGCCGGTGCCCACGGGTGTGGCGGGCGAGATCTACGTCGGCGGGCCCCAACTCGCCCGCGGCTACCGCGGCCGCCCGGAGTGGACCGCCGCGCGCTTCGTCGCCGACCCCGAGGGCGCCGGCCGGCGCCTGTACCGGACCGGCGACCGCGGCGAGATCGACGTCGCGGGCCGCATCATCCTCCACGGACGCGCCGACAGCCAGGTCAAGATCCGTGGTGTCCGAGTGGAACTCGGTGAGATCGAGGCCGCACTCGCGGCCGTCGACGGTGTGCGCGAAGCCGCCGTGCGCGCGGTCACCGACGCCTCGGGTTCCACCCGCGTCGACGCCTATGTCAGCGGCCGGGCCGACCTCGCCGCCCCGGAGGTGACCGCCACCCTCGCCGACTCGCTGCCCGCGGCGATGGTGCCTGCCACCGTCACCGTCCTGGCGGCACTGCCCCTGACCCCGGGCGGCAAGGTCGATCGGCGCGCCCTCCCGGAGCCCGCGCGACCGTCGGCCGCACCGTCCCGCGGCCCGGCGAACGACGCCGAACGTGCGGTGGTCGACGCCGCGCGAGCCGTGCTGGGCCGTGAGGCCGCACCGGAGGACGACTTCTTCGACCTCGGCGGGCACTCCCTCTCGGCGACCCGGATGCTCACCCGGCTGCGCGTGGCCACCGGGCAGCGACTCACCATCGCCGACGTCTTCGACCATCCCGTCCTGGCCGACCTGGCCGGACTGCTGTCCCCCGCCGACACCGCCGGACCCGCCGGCACGTCGCCCGGGATCGCCGCCGCCACACCGGCCGGCCCGGTGGCGGGCGAGCGTCCCGATCCCCTCCCGCTCTCGCCGGCCCAGCGCCGGTTGCTGTTCCAGTCGGGGGTCGACGACTCGGCGTACACCGTCGCCTTCACCGTCCGGCTCGACGCCCGGCCGGGATCTGCCATCGACGTCGATGCGCTCGCCGCGTCACTGACCGGGATCGTGGCGCGTCACGAGGTGTTGCGCACCCGGATCGTCGACGGCGTGCCGGTCATCGACGAGGCGTCCGGGATCACCGTGGCGCTGCCCGAACACCGTCCGGCCGCAACCGATGTCGACGACCTGATCACCGAATTGGGTGCTCGCCCCTACGATCTGGCCACCGACCACGTCCTGCGCGCCGACTTCGTCCGCGTTGATACGACCGGTCCGGACGGCGGCACGGCCGCCGACTCGGCGATCCTGCTGATCACGGTCCATCACATCGCCGCCGACGAGTGGTCGGCGGGCCGGCTGTTCGACGAGCTCGCCGCCGGCTACCACGGCACGCCCGTGGCGGCGCCGGCCGTGCAGTTCACCGACCACACGGTGTGGCAGCTCGACCAGCTCGGCGTCGCATCCGACCCGAATTCACTTGCCGCCCAGCAGATCCGGTTCTGGACCGGCCAGCTGGCCGGCATTGCGGACGAGGTCGGCCCACCGGTCGACCGGCCCCGCCCGGCCGAGCCGAGCCACCGCGGCGACCAGATCGACCGCGACCTGCCCGCCGAGTTGGTCACCGCCCTCGACCGGCGGGCCGCGGCCACCGGCACCACCCGGTTCATGCTGGTGCATGCCGCTGTGGCGGTGGCACTCTCGGCCTCGGGCGCCGGTGACGACATCGTCGTCGGCACCCCCTTCGCCGGACGGACCACCGCAGCCGCCGAAGAACTCATCGGCATGTTCGTCAACACCGTGGCGTTGCGGACCGATCTCGCCGGTGATCCGACGCTCGACGAGGTGATCGGACGCATCCGCCGGACCGACGTGGACGCCTATGCCCACGCCGATCTGCCGTTCGACGAGGTGGTCGGTGCACTCGTCCCGGAGCGGTCGCTGTCTCGCCACCCGGTGTTCCAGACGATGGTCCAGTACCGTGACCCGATCGTCGCGCCGGACTTCGCCGGTCTGGACGCGACCCCGCTGTTCCCGCCCACCCGGACGTCGAAGTTCGACCTGACCTTCGAGTTCGTCGGGCTGACCCCGGGTCTGCGCCTGCGTCTCGAGTACGCCACCGATCTGTTCGATCGGGCCACCGCGCAGCGTCTGGCCGAGCGGACGCTGTCTGTGCTGCGCGCGCTCGTCGAACATCCCGAACGGCATCTGGCGGCCCTGCGGATGCCCGACGCCGCCGACACCGTCCCGGCGTTGCCCGCGGTGTCCGACGAGCCGGCGCGCGCCGGGGATGCGACCACCTTGTGGGAGGTCTTCGCCCGCGCCGCGGACGAGCACGCCACCCGGACGGCGGTGACCGACACCGCCGGCTCACTGACCTACGCCGAGCTCGGGTCGCGCACCGAACGGTTTGCCGCGCAACTGATCGCCGACGGTGTGCGCCCGGGTGACCTGGTGGCACTGCTGCTGCCCCGCGGTGCCGACCAGGTGATCGCCCTGCTCGCGGTGCTGCGCGCCGGCGGCGCATATGTGCCCATCGACCCGGACTACCCGGACGAGCGCATCACGGCCACCCTCGCCGACGCCCGCCCGACGGTCACCGTCGATGCCGACTACTGTGCCCGCGTCGCACCCACCGGCGCCCCGGTGCCTCCTGTCGCGGTGTCCCCCGGCCACCCGGCCTATGTGATCTACACGTCCGGGTCCACCGGGCGTCCCAAGGGCGTCACGATCTCGCACGCCAATGTGCTGGCCCTGCTGTCGGCGACCCGTGATCTGGTCCGCACCGATGCCGACGACGTGTGGACGCTGTTCCACTCGTATGCGTTCGACTTCTCCGTGTGGGAGATCTGGGGGGCACTGTCGACCGGGGCCCGGCTGGTGGTGCCCGATCGTGCCACCACCCGTTCGCCGGCCGATTTCGCCGCACTCCTCGACGCGGAGGGCGTGACCGTCCTCAACCAGACGCCGTCGGCGTTCTCTGCCCTCGATGCGACGCTCGCCGACACCACCGCCGATCTGGCCTCGGTGCGCCACCTCGTCTTCGGCGGCGAGGCGCTCGACGCGCAGCGCCTGACCGGGTTCCTCCGGCAGCGCCCGCTCGTGCAGGCGGTCAACATGTACGGGATCACCGAGATCACCGTGCATGCCACCTATCTGCCGATCGACGCCCGATCGTCGGCGACGTCGACCGGCAGCGACGTGGGCGCCCTGCTCCCCGGTTTCACCGGCCGGCTCCTCGACACCCTCATGCGGCCGGTACCGGTCGGTGTGGTCGGTGAGCTGTATCTGTCGGGACCGCAGGTGGCCCGCGCCTATCTGGGTCGTCCGGAACTGTCGGCGGTCCGGTTCGTCGCCGATCCCGGCGGCCACGGCACGGTGTCGTACCGCACCGGAGATCTGTTCCGGCTCACCGAGGACGGCGGATTCCACTATGTCGGCCGGGCCGACACCCAGGTCAAGATCCGTGGATTCCGGATCGAGCTCGGTGAGGTGCGGTCGGCGATCGCGGCGGTCGACGGTGTGCGGGATGCGGCGGTCATCACCCGTCCCGGCCCGGGCGACACCCACCGGCTGCTCGCCTATGTCGTCACCGACGGTGTGACGCCCGACGAGGTGCACGCCGCCCTGCAGCAGAGCCTGCCCGAGCACATGGTGCCGTCGGCGGTGGTCGGCATCGACCGGATCCCGTTGACCACCAACGGCAAGACCGATGCCGCAGCACTTCCCGAGCCCCGTTCGGGGACGGCTGCGGCCGACCGGCGACGCCCGGCGGATGCCGTGGAGGCGGCGCTCCTGGAGATCTTCGCCGAGACCCTGCGGCTGGCACCGGACGAGATCGCGCTCGACGACGACTTCTTCGCCCTCGGTGGCGACTCGATCGTCTCCACCACGCTGGTCAACCGGGCACGCCGGCACGGGTTGTGGCTGCGGACCCGGGACGTGTTCACCCAGCGGACCATCGAAGGCCTTGCCGGAGTGGCCGAGCCGATCGACGAGGGCGACGCCCGGTCCGACGGCACCGACCGTGCGACCGGGGCCGCGGCGTCCGGGGTCATCGCCCTGCTGCCGATCATGCATCGGCTGCGTGAGCTGGGCGGCACGATCGATCGTCACAATCAGTCGCTGGTGGTCGACGTCCCGGCCGACGCCACCCCGCAATCGGTGGCCACCGCCCTGCAAGTGGTCCTCGACCGGCACCCGGCCCTGCGCACCACCCTCGACGTCGTGGCCGGCGGGGTGTGGACGCTCACCGCCGGAGAGCCGGGGTCGGTGCGCGCGGCCGACGTCCTGGAGGTGGTCGCCGCCGACGCACACGGCAGTGTCGCCGAGACCGTGGCCGTCGTCTCCGATGCCGCGGCCGGACGGCTGTCGCCGACCACCGGCCGGATGGTCGCGGCCGTCCACCTCACCCCGGTGACCGCCGGTGCGGCAGGTCGGCTGGTCCTGGTGATCCATCATCTGGCGATCGACGGCGTGTCCCGCCGCATCCTGATCGACGACCTGGCGGCCGCCCATGAGACCGGCCGTACGACCGACGCCGCGGACGGGGTCCCGTTCGCACAGGTCGCCGCCGACATCGCCACCCGCGCGGTGGCACCGGAGCTGCTGGGCGAGGTGGCGCACTGGGCGCAGGTCCTCGCCCCCGGTGGCGATCTGGTGCCCGGGCGGCCCGCGATCCGCGGCACCGTCGGGGCGCAGGAGCGGTATCAGGTGTCCCTGCCGGTCGCCCTGTCCCAGGCGATCCTCACCGAGGTGCCCGCACGCCTCGACGTCGGGATCACCTCGGTGTTCCTGGGTGCGCTGCGCGTGGCCGCGAGCGCGGTGACCGCCGCCGGCGATCTCGTCGTCGACACCGAACGGCACGGTCGCGACACCGAGGCCGCCGGCCTCGGTGAGCTCGACCTGAGCCGTACGGTCGGGTGGTTCACCACGATGGCACCGCTACGTCTGCCCGCTCTGGCCGGCGGTGATGTCACCGCGGCCATCGCGACCGCCGAACAGCAGTGGCGGGAGATGCCCTCGGCCGGAGCAGGTTTCGGGATGCTGCGGTATCTGAATCCGCAGACGGCGATGGCGATGGCAACCCTGCCGGGCGCCGGTGTGCTGCTGAACTATCTCGGACGGTTCACCGTGGGCACCGGTGGCGCCTGGCAGCCGTCGGCCGAGTCGACGGCGCTGCGCACCGCGGCCGACCCCGACCTCGGCGTCGCACATCCTCTCGAGATCGAGATCGTCTGCCGCGACGAGAGTGCCGGACCGGTCATCACCGCCACGTTCATCCACCTGCCCGATCAGCTCGATGCCGATCTGGTCGCGGCCCTGGCCGCCGGCTGGTGTGCCGCCCTGGCGGAGCTGGCTCCCGGCGGGGATGCCGCGCACGGATCGAGCCCAGAGGAATCGAGCCCAGAAGGATCTAGTCCAGAAGGATCGAGCCCAGATTCGAACCCGGCCGTATGACCCCCGACAGTCCCATCCTGAATCGCACTACCGGAGAGTGTTCGTGACCTCGATCCCCCGCCTGTCCTCGTCGACCGACGCCACCGACCATCCCCACCCGGTCCTGGCCGGACAGCGCGACATCTATCTCGCCATGCAGATGGCGGCCGATCCGTCGCTCTACAACACCGGTCTCTACATCGAGATGTCGGCGTCGATCGACCTCGACCTGCTGCGTACCACGCTGCTGCGGGTCATCGACCAGGCCGAGGCGCTGCGCGCCGTCTTCGCCGAGGTCGACGGCGAGATCACCCAGCGGCTGTTGCCGATCGCCGATTTCGAGATCCCGGTGGTCGACCTGCGCGGCAGCGACGCGCACGAGTGGATGCGCCGGGACATGGCCGAGCCGATGGACATCCACACCGGACCGCTGAGCGAGTTCCGGCTGTTGCTGATCGGTGACGATGCGACCGAACCACCGACCACGGTGTTCACCTACTACAAGGTGCACCACCTGGTCTGTGACGGCATGGGTCTGATCTCCTTCAGCGACACCGTGCGCATCACCTATGACGCCGCCGAGCCCGGCGCCCCGCGGTATCGGGGCAGCTGGGCCCTGTCCGACGTGGTGGCCGCCGAGTCCGCCTACCGCAGCGGTCCCGAGTTGGAGGTCGACCGCCGGTACTGGACCGAGCTGATGGGTGACCGTCCCGAACCGGTGCGGCTGCTCGACGACGATCTCGCACCGGGGTTCGGCGTCACCCAGGCCCGCTTCGACATCGACCCCGACCGTCTGGCCGTGCTGCGGTCCCTCGCCTCCGACAAGGGGGTGCGCCCGGCGGTCATGCTGATCGCCGCCGTCGCGGCGTTCGCCCATACCCGCACCGGTCGTGAGGACCTGGTGTTCGCGCTCCCGGTGACCGGCCGGCTCGATCGGCAGACGCGGACCGCACCGTCGATGGTCACCAGTGTGCTGCCGCTGCGTGTCGCCGCGTCCGGCCGCGACCGTCTCGGCGACCTCGCACTGCATGTCGACCGCGCACTGTACGGGCTTCTGCCCCGAAGCCGTTTCCGCGCCGAGGATCTCGGACGTGCGCTGGCAGCCTCCGCTCCCGCGGGCGCCGGTCGGTACCGGATGTTCGGGCTCGGTGTGAATGTCATGGCGCACACCACGCAGCACCGGATCGGCGGACACGACACGGCGGCGCATGCGCTCGCCTCGGGCCCGGTCTCCGATGTCGAGATTCAGATCCAGCTGCGCCGCAAGGGACTTCCCGCCGAGGTCATCGTGCGCGCGGTACCCGAGGCCGCTGCGGGGGCCCGCCGGATCGCCGAGGAGTTCGACGCCTTCCTCACCCGGCTGTCCACCGCGCCGACCTCGCGGCTCGCCGGTCTGGGCGATCCCGTCGTCGTGCAGGACGAGCCGATGCCCGCACCCGCGCTCACCCCGTCGCTGCATCGGCTGCGGGTGGCCGGCACCGAGCCGGACACCCTGGCGCCCAGGGCTGTTCGTGTCGCCGCACCTGCCGGCACCCCGATGGAGACGGTCGCGGAGATCGTCGGTGCCGTCGCCGCCCGCCACGACGTGCTGCGGACCTCGCTGCTGCGCCCCGTCCCCATCCTGTGGACGCTGTCCACCGCCCCCGCCGACGCCGCGTCGATCCCGGTCACCGGGCCCGCCGGCGCCCCCGGCACGGGTGACCCGGCCGACATCGCGGCACCGGAACTCCCCCGGGCCGTCTACGACCCGGCATCGGGACAGCTGACCCTGTGGGTCGGTGCCGCACTCACCGACCCGGTGACCGTGGGGATCCTGCGCTCGGATCTGGCGGCCGCCTTCGACGATCTCGCCCGGGGCCGCGAGGTGGACGTCGATCCCGTGCCGGTCTCGCTCGGCCGGGTCGGCGTGGATCTGACCGGCCGGGCCGCCGATCCGTCGTCGTTGAACCGGTGGCTCGAGGTCCTCGCACCCGGTGCCGGGCTCCCCCGGCCCGAGGATTCGGCAGACCCGTCGACAGACCAGGGGAACCCGGGCGCACCGGTCACCCGCCGCCGGCCGATCGACACACCCACGGCCCCCGATTCCGGTGCGGTCTCGGTCGCCGTCGCCGGGGCGATCGCCGGTGTGCTGGACGGACGCGTGGGCACCCATCTGCTCGTCGACGTGGTGACCGATCTGCGGCCCGCCGGGGCCGCCCGCACCGGTGGCCCGCTGCTGGGTCTGACCCCCACCCGGATCGACCTGCGCACCGGGACCGCCGACGCGGTACCGGGACCGCCTTTCGACGTCCTGGCCCATCTGTCCCCGCAGGTGGCCGCCGCACTCGGTGCCGCCCGCACCGCCGGCGAGATCGCCGATGCCGACGTGCTCGTCGGCGACTTCGGTCTGCCCACCGCCCATCCGGTGACCGTTGCCGTCGTCCCGGCCGACCCCACGACCCAGGGCACCGACACCTCGGGCACCGACACCCCGGACGACCCGGCCGCATCGTGGACGGTCGAGGTGCACGTCGACGCCGAACGGGTCGAGGCGGCAGGCGAACTCGCCGAGGCCATCACCGCCGCGGTGACCACACTGGCCGACGATCGGCTGGTGACCCTGGACGCCGGGACGCTCGACGCCCTGGCCGCGGCCCACGGCGAGATCGAACACGTCTGGCCGCTCACGCCGTTGCAGGAGGGTCTGTACTACCAGGCCCGGATGGATGCCGACGCCGACATCTACACCGCCCAGTTCTGGCTGGACTTCGGCCATCGCATCGATGTCGCCGACCTGCGTCGCGCAGCCCGGTCGCTGCTCGACGCCAACCCGGAGCTGCGAGCGGCATTCGTCGAGGTCGACGGCAGGCCCCTGCAGGTGATCGCCGCCGAGGTGCAGCCCGACGTCGTGGACGTGGACCTGTCCGCGTCGGCACCGGAAGAGGCTGCCGCGCAGCTCGAGGCCCTGCTCGCCGACGACCGCCGGACCGGATTCGCACTCGAGCGGGCACCGCTGTGGCGGATGCGACTGGTGCACCTGCCCGGCGGGCAGGACCGACTGGTGGTCAATCGCCGATTCCTGTTGTGGGACGGCTGGTCCGGTGGCCTGTTCGTGTCGCGGTTGCTGGCCCACCTCAACGGGACGCCGGTGCCCGCGCGCGAGGCCTCGATGCGGGACTACCTGGCATGGCTGGCGCGGGGCGTCGACGACGCCGATGCCCTGGCCGCCTGGATCTCCCATCTCGACGGCTACGACGAGCCCGCCCTGATCGCCCCGCGGGCCGCGGCCACCACACCGCGCGCCCCGCACCGCACCGACGTCGATCTCGGCGTCGAGTTCTCCGACCGCCTGCGCGCAGACGCCCGCGCCGCCGGAGTGACCCTCAACACCGTCCTGACCGCCGCGCTCAACCTCACCCTGTCGCGTCAGCTGGGACGCACCGACGTGGCCTTCGGCTCGACGGTGGCCGGCCGGCCCACCGAGGTCCCCGGGATCGACACCGTGATCGGGCTGTTCCTCAACACCGTGCCGGTGCGCACCGTGCTGCGTCCGGACGAGACGGTGCTGGATCTGTTGCGCCGCATGCAGTCCGCTCGGGTCGAGATGATGGCCTACGACCATCTCGGGCTCGGTCGGCTCCAGCAGGAGACCGGGCACCCGGTGCTGTTCGACGTGCTCTACGTCCTCCAGAACTTCCGGACCGAAGAGGAGGAGCGCACCCAGTCGGCACTGCACGACGTGATCGGCGAGGGCAGCCTGGACCACACCCACTATCCGATCGCGCTCGTGGTGACGCCGTCGCACGACATCCGGTTCCGTGTCGAGTATCGCGAGGACCTCGTCGACGCGGCCGCCGCCACGGCCTTCCTCGCGCGATTCCGCCGCGCCCTCGAGGCGATCGGCGCGCATCTGCACACCCCGGTCGCCGCACTGGATCTGAGCCTGCCCGGCGACACCGGCCTGGTGGGCCCCGTCCACGATCTGCCCGACGAGACCGTCTCGACGTTGCTCGGACACCGGGCCGCCCTGATCCCCGACGCCGACGCCCTGGTGTCGGGTGATCAGCGGATGACCTATGCCGAGCTCGAATCCGAGGTCGATCGGGTGGCGCATGTGCTGTCCGATCACGGCGTGGGCCCCGAAACCGTGGTGGCGCTGGCGATCCCGCGCAGCACCGAGACCGTGGTGGCGCTGTTCGCGATCCTACGGGCCGGGGCGGCCTATCTGCCGCTCGAACTCGACCACCCCGATGACCGTCTGCTGACCATCATCGACGACGCACGTCCCCGGATCATCCTGTCGCACAGCCGGACCGGTGCACGTTTCGCCGATTCCGGGGTCCCGATCCTGGCCATCGACGATCTGCCCGCACCGCGTGCGGCCGAGTGGACGCCACCGCACGTCGACCCGGACTGGACCGCATATGTCATCTACACCTCCGGATCCACCGGCAAGCCCAAGGGCGTGGTGACGCCGTACCGTGGCCTGACCAACATGCAGCTCAACCACCGCGAGAAGGTGTTCGAGCCGGCGATCGAGGTCGCCCGGGCGGCCGGGATCACCGGCCGGCTGCGGATCGCCCACACCGTGTCCTTCGCCTTCGACATGTCGTGGGAGGAGTTGCTGTGGCTGGTCGAGGGCCACGAGGTGCACGTCTGTGACGAGGATCTGCGCCGTGACTCGGCGGCCCTGGTCGACTACTGCGCCGCACACCGGATCGACGTGGTGAACGTGACCCCGACGTATGCCGCCCAGCTGTTCGCCGACGGACTGCTCGACGAACGCTCCGGCTCCGGAACCGGCTGCGGCCACGTTCCGCCGCTGGTCCTGCTCGGCGGCGAGGCCGTCGGCGACCCGGTGTGGACGCGACTGCGGGAGAACCCGAAGACCTTCGGCTACAACCTGTACGGCCCCACCGAGTACACCATCAACACGTTGGGCATCGGCACCGACGAGTCACCGACCTCGTCGGTGGGCACCCCGATCTGGAACACCCACGCCCACCTCCTCGACCCCTGGCTGCGGCCGGTGCCGTCGGGTGTGGCCGGTGAGCTCTACATCAGCGGCGCCGGTCTCGCCCGCGGCTACCTCGGCCGCCCGGACCTGACCGCCGAACGCTTCGTCGCCGACCCGTTCGCGGCGGGTGGGCGCCTCTACCGCACCGGCGATCTGATGCGGATCCGACCCGACGGCAACCTCGACTTCCTCGGCCGCACCGACGACCAGGTCAAGGTCCGCGGCTACCGTGTCGAGCTCGGCGAGATCGACGCCGCCCTCACCGCGCTGGACGACATCGCCTCGGCCGCGGTCGTCGCGGCCGCCGAACCGGGCGACCCGTCCATCAAACGCCTTGTCGCCTATGTGATCCCGGCCGACCGGGAGGCCGGGGTGGACTTCGCCGACATCCGTCGGCGCCTGGCCGGCGGTCTGCCGGACTACATGGTGCCGACGCTGTTCGCGGCGGTCGCGGAGTTCCCGATGACCGTCAACGGCAAGCTCGACGTGAAGGCCCTGCCCGAGCCTCGCCCGGCCACCACCCACCGCGCCCCGCGGACCGACGTCGAACGCCGTCTGGCCGACGTGTTCGCCGAGGTCCTCGGCCTCCCCGAGGTGGGTGTCGACGACGACTTCTTCGAGCTCGGCGGGCACTCGATGTCGGCGATGAAGCTGGTGTCGTCGGTGCGGACCGAGCTCGGTGCGCAGCTGGCCATCCGCGATCTGTTCGAGGCCCGCACCGTCGCCGAGATCGCGGCGCGTGTGCAGGTCACCGACTCGACCACCGACATCGTGGTGGGCGAACGGCCGCAGGACATCCCGCTCTCCCCCGCCCAGGAACGGCTCTGGGTGCTGCACCGGCTCGACCCGACCGACACCTCCTATCACTACGGGCATGTGGTGCGGCTGTACGGGGCGATCGATCCCGACGCGCTCCGGGCGGCACTCGCCGACGTCCTCGCCCGGCACGAGAGCCTGCGGACGGTCTTCGCCGAATCGGCGGCCGGTGAGGTGTCGCAGCGGATTCTCGACGTGGCCGAGGTGCCCGACGTCGTCGAGGTCACGACCGTGACCGCCGACGACGCGCATGCCCTCGACGTCGCACTCGGTGAGCGGGCGCGCGAGGTCCTGACCCGGCCGTTCGACCTGACCGGGGCTCCGCCCATCCGGGTGCGCCTCGACCTGGTGGAGGCGGGGCCGCAGGCCGGTGGAGCGACCGGCGGCCGGGGAACCGATGCCGATCGTCGCACCGCGGGGCTGCTGACCATCGCGCTGCACCACATCGCCACCGACGAGTGGTCGGACCGGCCGTTGCTGACCGATCTCTCGATCGCCTATGCCGCACGCCTGGCCGACACCGCGCCGGAGTTCGCGGCCCTGCCCGTGCAGTACGCCGATTACGCACTGTGGCAACGTGACCGCGTCTCCGAACGCGGTCCGGCGCAGCTCGCCTACTGGGAGCAGGCACTGGCCGGCCTGCCCGATGAACTCCCCCTCCCGCGCGATCGTGCCCGCCGCGCGGGTGCGCCGGGCCCGGCCGCCACCGAGACGGTGACCATCGGTGCGCCCACCCGTGCCCGGCTGGCCGCCATCGCCTCCGCGCACGGCGCCAGCATGTTCATGGTCGCCCAGGCGCTGGTGGCCACCCTGCTCCATCGGGCCGGTGCCGGCGACGACATCCCCCTCGGCAGCCCGATCTCCGGGCGTAACGATCCCGCGCTCGAGGATCTGATCGGTTTCTTCGTCGACACCCAGGTGCTGCGTGTCGACGTGGGTGGCCGACCCGGTTTCGGTGAGCTCGTCGAGCGTGTCCGCGCCGTCGACCTCGCCGCATTCGACAACCAGGACATCCCGTTCCAGCAGGTGGTGGAGCGTCTCGCACCGGCACGTGTCTCCGGACGCAATCCCCTGTTCCAGGTGAGCGTGTCGTATCTGCCCTTCGGCGGTGCCCCCGACAGTTTCCTCGGTGTGCCCGCCGGATTCGCCCCGCTGTCGTCGGTCGCCGCCAAATTCGATCTGGCGTTCACCTTTGTCGACATCACCGGTGCGGACACCCCGGAGGGGGGCGAACTGACCGTCGGCCTGGAGTATGCGACGGCGCAGTTCGACCAGGACACCGCACGCACACTCCTCGACCATCTGGTCCGGGTGATCGATCAGGTGGTCGCCGATCCGGCGATCGGTGTCGAGCGCATCGCACTGCTCGACGCAGTCGATCTCGACGCCCTGCGCCTGGCCGAGAGCGGCGCCCCGGCAACGGAGTTCACCGACGGCGGGTCCACCCTGGTCGATCTGCTGACGGCGACCGCCGCGGCCCACCCCGACACGGTGGCGCTGACCGACACCGCCGGCCGCTCGGTCACCTATGCCGAGTGCGCGCGGACCGCACAGGACGTGGCGGCCCGGCTGACCGCGCTCGGCGCGGGCCCCGAATCGGTGGTGGCGGTGCTGATGTCGCGCCACATCGGGCAGCTGGTGGCGATGCAGGGCGCACTGTATGCCGGTGCGGCCTATCTGCCGATCGACGCCGATCTCCCCGTGGCCCGCATCGGCGACATCCTCGCCGACGCCCGCCCCGCGGCGGTGATCGTCGACGAGACCACGGCCGATCTGGAGCGGATCGGGGTGTCCGAGAACACCTTCGCCACCCTCACCCTCGATCACCTCGGCGCTCCGGTCACCGGCACCGGTGACCGCCACACCGATACGGGTACACCGCATCGGCCGGTGGCCGTGCGCCCGGAGAACCCGGCGTATGTGATCTTCACGTCCGGATCCACCGGGCGGCCCAAGGGTGTGGTGGTCGATCACCGCAGTGTGGTCAACGTGCTCCGGTGGCGTCTGTCGTCGATCCCCGGTGGTCTCGGCGTCGGCGATCGGGTGCTCGCGAAGACCCCGGTCGGGTTCGACGGCGCCGTCTGGGAGTTGTTGCTGCCGTTCGTGTCCGGGGCCACCACGGTGGTCGCCGATCCGGGCGCCCAGCGCGACCCGCGACGTCTGGCCCAGATCATCGCCGAGAACGCGGTCACCACCACGGTGTTCGTGCCCTCGCTGCTCGATCTGTTCGTCGAGTACCTGCCCGGCGTGCCCACCCTGCGGCACATCATCGCCGGCGGCGAGGCCCTGACCACGGACCTGGCGGCACGTGTGGCGCAGGCCGCACCCCGGGTCGCGCTGATCAACGCCTACGGTCCCACCGAGACCACCGTCGTGGTCACCGACCAGGTCGCCGACGCCGCATCGACGCCCACCCCGACCATCCCGATCGGGACGCCGATCACCGGCACCGATCTGCTGGTCCTCGACGCCGCGCTGCACCGCGTGCCCGAGGGGGCGCTCGGCGAGCTGTATGTGCGCGGCCTGCCGGTCGCCCGCGGCTACCTGCGGCGTCCCGATCTCACCGCGGCCTCGTTCGTCGCCGATGTGACCGGCGAGGTCCCCGGTGCCCGCCTCTACCGGACCGGTGACCTCGTCCGTCGCCGTGCCGGTGTCCTCGAGTACGTCGGGCGCGCCGACAGTCAGGTGAAGGTCCGCGGCAACCGCGTCGAACTCGGCGAGATCGAGGCCCGGATGCGCGCTGTCGACGGCGTCGGTTCCGGAGCCGTCGACACCGACGGTGACCGCGTGGTCGCGTGGGTGGTCGCCTTGGATTCGGCGATCCCTGCGGCAGAACTGATCTCGACGATCACCGCCGCGCTGTCGGCGCAGCTTCCGTCGTATATGGTGCCGTCGCCGATCATGGTGGTCGACGCGCTTCCGCTCAACCACACCGGCAAGATCGACCGGGCGGCGCTGCCGGCCCCGGACGTGACCGCCACCGGTGGCACCGCACCGCGCACCGACCTCGAATCCGATCTCGCCGAGATCTTCACCGAGGTCCTCGGCACCCCGGTCACCGACGTGTTCGCCGACTTCTTTTCGCTCGGCGGGCACTCGCTGCTCGCGATCAAGGTGATCAACCTGGTGCGCGGCACCCTCGGCGTCGACGTCGAACTGCGCACCCTGTTCGACGCCCCGACCGTCGCCGCACTCGCCGCACATCTGGGTTCGGGTGCGGCCGATGCGGCCGAGCCGATGCCCGAACTCGTGCGCCACACCGGCGCGCCGATGCTGTCCTATGGGCAGGAACGGATGCTGACCCTGCACACGTTGTCGGGTCCGACGACCACCTACAACGTGCCGCTGATGTGGCGTCCGGGCGGCCCGGCCGGCGCGGACGAGATCATCGACATCGACGTCCTGCGGGCCGCCGTGCGCGATCTCGTCGGCCGTCACGAGGTGCTCCGCACCCGCTACCCCGACCAGCGGCCGGAGGTCCTCGCCGACCCGGAGATCGTCGTCGAGCACGTCGACGACCCCGCCGACCTCACCCGCTCGAGCGCACATGCCTTCGATCTGGCCACCGAGGTCCCGATCCGGGTCGCCACCACCGACGACGTCGCCGTGGTGACGATCCACCATATCGCCACCGACGAGTGGTCGGCACCTCCGCTACGCGCCGACCTGTCGACCGCCTACCGGGCACGGCAACGCGGTGAGGCCCCCGAGTGGGATGCGCTGCCGCTGCAGTACGGCGACTTCGCCGCCTGGCAGCGTGCGGTGATCGACGGCGGCCGTGGCGATCGTCAGCTCGACTTCTGGCGCACCGCGCTCGCCGGGTTGCCCGACGAGCTGGCACTGCCCTACGACCACACGCGTCCGCCGCGGCCCACCGGCCGGGGTGACGGGGTGTTCCTGTTCCTCGAACCGGATCTGGCGGATGCACTGCGTACACTCGCATCGGCCACCGGCACATCGATGTTCATGGTGATCCGCACCGCGGTGGCCGTGCTGTTGTCCCGTCTCGGCGGCGGCGCCGACATCCCGGTCGGCACCCCGGTCACGGTGCGCTCGGACACCCGCCTCGACGACCTCGTCGGGTTCTTCCTGAACACCCTGGTCTTGCGTACCGACCTGACCGGCGATCCCACCCCGCGCGAGTTGCTCGCACGGGTGCGGTCGGTGGACCTCGACGCCTACGACAACCGGGACGTGCCGTTCGAACGTGTCGTGGAAGCCGTTGCACCCCAACGATCCACGGCGATGAACTCGCTGTTCCAGACGATGGTGGTCTACGTCGACGGCATCCTGCCCGATGCCGATTCGCTGTCCGCGCTGCCGGCGCCGGTCACCGCCAAGTTCGACCTGTCGTTCGACTTCACCGAGGACACCTCCCGCGGCGATGTGCGGATCGGCGGCGTGATCGAGTACAGCACCGACCTGTTCGATCGCACCACCGTCGAGGCGATGGCCCGCAGGCTGACGTCGATCCTCGAGTTCATGGCGGGCCGGGCCGACACCCCGCTGCGTGAGCTCGACATCCGGATCCCGGCCGAGAACCGGGACCTGTCGCGGCCGGCCCCGGCACCGACGACCTTTGCCGACCTCTTCGACGCGGTCGTCGCCCGTGATCGCCGCGCCGCGGCACTGCGCGGACCGGATGGACGACGCACCTTCGGTGAACTCGATGAGCGTGTGCGGGTCATCGCCGGGCGTCTGGCCCGGGCCGGTGTCGGTCCCGAGGACGTGGTGGTCGTCCGGCTGCAACGCGGGGTCGCCGCACTCGAGGCGATCTTCGGTGTGCTCTACGCCGGTGCGGCATACCTCCCGATCGAGCCGGACACCCCGGACGAGCGGGTACAGGCGATGACGTCGGTGGCCCGCCCCCGGTACACGATCGATCGCCTGGACCACGAAATCCTCGCCCCGGCAACCGAATCGGAGTCGGCGCTACCGGTGCGCCGCGTCGCACCACTGCGGCCGGAGCATCCCGCGTATGTGATCTTCACCTCCGGCTCGACCGGTGTCCCGAAGGGTGTGGTGGTCCCGAACCGCGCGCTGGCCAACCTGTTCGCCAGCCACCGACGGATGCTGCACGAACCGGCCCGGCTGCGCACCGGCCGCGACCGGCTGCGTGTCGGTCACGCCTGGTCGCTCGCCTTCGACGCATCGTGGCAGCCGCAGCTGTGGCTGCTCGACGGTCACGAGGTGAGCATCGTCGACGCCGACACCCAGCGCGACGCCGAGGCACTCGCCGCGACCCTGACCGGTGAGGGCTGGGACTTCCTGGAACTCACCCCGTCGCACCTCGCAGCACTCGGCGGTGTCGAATCGTCCATGGCGGCATTCGGATTCGGCGGCGAGGCGGTGTCGCAGGCGCAGTGGGGCCGGTGGCGCGAGCTCGCCGATTCCGACGGCTACAACCTGTACGGACCCACCGAGGGCACCGTCGACGCACTCGTGGCGAAGGTCTCCGACACCGAACGGCCCGTGATCGGCCGCCCGGTGGACGGTATGTGCGCCTACGTGCTCGACGAGTACCTGACCCCCGTCGCCGACGGGGTGGACGGCGAGCTGTACCTGGCCGGCGCCGGATTGGCCCGCGGATATCTCGGTCGCGGGGATCTCACCGGCGAACGGTTCGTCGCCGACCCGTTCGCCGCCGACGGTTCCCGGATGTATCGCACCGGAGATACGGTGCGCTGGACTGCGACCGGCCAGATCGAGTACCGCGGCCGCGGTGACGACCAGGTCAAGATCCGCGGACATCGCGTCGAGCTCGGCGACGTCGAGACCACTCTCGGTGCGGTCGACGGGGTCGCCTCGGCGATCGCGGTGGAGCGCTCGGGTCGCCTGATCGGCTACGTCGTCGGCGACGACGGCCGGGTGGATCTCGATCCGGCCGGCCTGCGGGCCGCGGTGCGTGCGGTGCTGCCCGACTACATGGTTCCCGCGGCGATCGTCGTCTGTGACCGGTTCCCCACCCTGCCGAACGGCAAGATCGACCGCCGTGCGCTGCCGCTTCCGTCGATCGCCCACTCGGGGCGCCGGCCGGAGACCCCGGCAGAGCATCAGATCTGCCGTGCCTTCGGCGATGTGCTCGACATCGACCTCGACGAGATCGGTGTCGACGATGCGTTCGCCGAACTCGGTGGTGACAGCATCGTGGCGATGCAGCTGGTCGCCCGGCTGCGGGCGGACGGCTTCGTGGTCGGTCCGCGCGACGTGATGACCCACGCCACCCCGGCCGAGCTCGCCGCCCACATCTCGACCGCCGACGGTCCGATCGAGCCGCTCGTCGAGGTGACCTCGGGTGCGGTGCCCGCGACCCCCATCGTCCGGTGGCTGCAGGAGGTGGCCGGCTCGGATGCCGACGTCATCCGCGGATTCCACCAGTCGGCGCTGCTGACGGTGCCGGCCGGGATCGATATCACCGCGATGGAACAGGCCGTGGCCGCGCTCCTCGAGCGCCATCCGATGCTGCGGGCCCGTCTGGTCGCCGACGAGATGCCGTGGCGATTCGACATCGCCGCGACCGCGCCGGTCATACCGGTGCTGCGCGAGACCGACCCCGATGTCGAGGCGGTGGCCCGGCGCACCCGGGATCGCCTCGACCCGGTCGGCGGCGTGATGGTCGCGGTGACCTGGATCGATCACGGTGATGCTGCGGGCCGGCTGCTGGTCGCCGTGCACCACCTCGTCGTCGACGGTGTGTCGTGGCGAGTCCTCGTGCCCGAACTCGTCGCCGCCTACACCCAGTGCAGTACCGGCGGGCCGGTGTCGCTCGGTCCGGTGCCGCCCGGCTTCGGTGCGTGGGCCCGCGAACTGGTCACCCTCGACCGCAGCGCCGAACTCGACCGGTGGCGGGAGGTCGCCGGTTCGGTTGCCGGGCAGCCGTTCCGGCGGCCCGTCGATCCCGCGGTCGACCGCGACGCACATGCCGGCCGGTATCGGGTCGCCCTCGAATCGGACGCCGCCCGTGCGCTTCTCGGTCCGGTGCCCGCCCGGAGCGGGGTGGCTGTCGACGACCTGCTGCTCGGTGCGCTCGGTGCCGCATTACCCGCACCGACGCTGGTCGACCTCGAGGGCCACGGCCGCGAGGAACAGGCGGTGCCGGGTGCCGATCTGACCGGCAGCGTCGGCTGGTTCACCGCGGTCCACCCGGTGGTGGTCGGCGGTACCGGATCGACCACCGAGCAGGCGCGCTCGCTCACCCGGCAACGCGCGTCGATGCCCGACGGCGGACTCGGATACGGTCTGCTGCGTTACCTCGCGGGCGGGGAACTGCCGGGCGCGGCCATCGAGTTCAATTATCTGGGCCGGTACCGCGCCTTCGACTTCGAGGGCTGGGGTATGGCACCGGAGTCGGCCGAGGTGGGCCCGGGCGAGCAGATGCCCGCGGCCTACGGACTGATCGTCAACGTCACCACCGTCGACGGCCCCGATGGTCCCCGCCTGCTGGCGACATGGGTGTATCAGCCCGGCATCGTCGACGCCGATGCCGTCGCGGCCCTGGCCGACCGGTGGGCCACCGAACTCACCGAACTCGCCGCCACGGCGAGCGACACCGCTTCGAACCCGGACGCCGGGTCGGAGCCCGATGCCGCAGGAGGAATCTGACATGGCGGGTAAGGCCCGAGGGCTGCTGATCGACATCACGCCCCTGCGGGTGTCCGCACCGTTCCGGCGGATCTTCGTCGCACGCCTGATCTCGCTCATCGCGATCGGCATGCTGCTGGTGTCGGTCCCGGTGCAGATGTACGACCTCACCGGATCGTCGGTGCAGGTCGGTGCGGCCACCGCGGTGACCGGTGTCGCCACCTTCGTCGGGATGTTGCTCGGCGGCGTGCTCGCCGATCGGTTCGATCGCAAGCTGCTGATCCTGGTGGGACGGTCCGCGGCGGCGCTCTCGTTCGCGGGGCTGGCGGCCAATGCGTTCGGCGCCTTCGGGTCGTCGGCCGCGGTGCCGGTGCTCTACGGACTGGCACTGGTCGACGGTCTGATCGGCGCCTTGTCGACGTCGGCGCTGATGGCGGCGGTTCCCACACTCATCCCGCGTCGGCATCTGGCCGCGGTCGGGGCGATCGGGGCGCTCACCGTGCGCATCGGGTCGGCGGTGTCGCCGGGTATCGCCGGCTTCGTCATCGGCGCGGCGGGTGTCGAGTGGGCCTATACCGTCGCCGCCGTGCTCGCCTTCATCACGGTGATCGTGATCAGCGGTCTGCCGTCGTTGCCCCCGCATGCCGCGGTCCTCGACGACGAGATCCCCGACGACGCGATCCCCGACGGGTCGGCCGCACCCGAACCGTCACTCTCCGAACCCGGTTCGTCCGCCGACGCTCCGCCCGCACCGGTCCCGTCGCTGCAGGCATTCCTCCGGAGCCAGCGCGTGGTGGGTGCGGTGATGGTGGTCGGCGTGATCGCGATGTTCGCACCCGGCATCGTCGCCCTGCTGCCCGCGCTGGTCGCCCAGCGCTTCGACGCCAACCCGTCGGTCACCGGCCTGTTGTTCGCGGCGGTGGCGACCGGTGCGATGGTCGCGGCACTCACCAGCGGATGGCTGGCTGCGGTGGCGCGGCCCGGACGTCTGTTGCTCGGCTCGCTCGTCGCGACGTTCGCGCTGATGGCGCTGTTCGGTCTGGCGTCCTATGCCTGGCTCGCGATCATCCTGCTGGTGGTGATCGGATTCCTCGAGGCCATCCAGGAAGTGTTGCGGTACACGCTGATCCAGCACCACACCCCGGGACCGCTGCTCGGCCGGGTCAACGGGATCTGGATGGCGCAAGAGGTCGGTGGTGTCACCGTCGGCGCGCTGGTCGCGGGCGCCTTCGGGTCGCTCTGGGTGGCCTCCACCGCAGTCGTCTACTACAGCCTGATGTTGCTGGCCGCCGCAGTGGTGGCGGCACTGGTGCTGGGATCACTGCGCGCGGTCCGGGCCGAAAAACCCGTCCGCACCACCCCGGTCGCCTGAACCCACCGACCCACCGGGGATCTCCGGTGGGTCGGTGGGTGTGGTCGGCCGAGGGACCCGGGCGGCCGGGCCCGGTGCCCCGCTCAGTGGGTCAGCAGCTCCCGCAGCTTCTTACGGCTCACCTTGCCGACCCCGGTCTCGGGGAACGCCTCGATCACCTTGATCGCGTCCGGCAGCTTCCATTCGGCCAGCCCGGACGCACGCACGAAGGCGCGCAGCACACCCAGCGTCGGCGGTTCGGCCAGATCGGCGGGGATCACGTAGGCGCAGGTGCGTTCACCCAGGTACTGATCCGAACTCGCCACCACGATCACGTCCCGCACCGCCGGGTGGGCCAGGATGTGTTCTTCGACCTGTTCGGCCGACACCTTTTCGCCACCACGGTTGATCCGGTCGGTGCCCCGGCCGCGGACGATGAGGTTTCCCCGCCCGGTCAGCTCGACGACGTCACCGGTGCGGTACCACCCGTCGTCGGCGAACGACGACGGACTCGCGTCCTTCCAGTACGTACGGATCGTGTACGGCCCCTGGGTTTCCAGGAAGCCCGGCCCGTCGGTGACCGGCACGCCGTCCTCGTCGACCAGCCGGAGCTCGTCCCACTCCGACATCGGACGTCCCTGGGTCCCGGTCACCTCGTCCTCGGGGTCGTCGAGGCGGGTGTAGCAGACCAGTCCCTCGGCCATCCCGAACACCTGCTGGAGGGTCGCCCCGAGCGCCGGGGAGATGCGTCGGGCCAGCTCGTCGGGGCACCGCGCCCCACCCACCTGGACCGTCGCCAGGCTGGACAGGTCGAAGTCGGTGCCACCCTCGGCGGTCTCGGTCCAGATCCGCGCCAGCGGCGGTACCAGACCCACCATCGTGACGCGGTCACGCTGGACCAGTTCCCATGCCACCGACGGCAGCGGGGCCGCCGAGAGCACCACGGTGCCACCCGCGTGGAGGGCGCCCAGGATGCCCGGTGAGCTCATCGGGAAGTTGTGGGCCGCAGGCAGCACCACCAGGTAGACGGTGTCCTGGTCGACACCGCACACCTCGTTGCTGCGTCGAACGCTGTAGAGGTAGTCGGCGTGGGTCCGTGGGATCAGTTTGGGCACGCCCGTGCTGCCGCCGGACAACTGGAGGAATCCGAGATCCTCGGGATCGGCCCGTCCGTGGTCGACCGGTTCGGCCCAGACCCGCTCCAGATCATCGGAGTCGATCAGGTACGCAACGGTGTCGACCTGCTCACGCACCGTCTCGGCGAGGGCACGGTAGTCGAATCCGCGGGTCGAGGCCGGTGAGATGATCGCCACCGCGTCGGCCGAGCGGGCCACACCGACGAGTTCGGCCGCCCGGTGAGCGGGCAGACCGAAGACCGGCAGTGCCCGCATACGGAACACCGCGAAGACCGCTTCGACGTAGGCAACGGAATTGGGGATCTGTAGCAGGACGCGGTCCTCCGGGGCGATGCCCAGCGCGGCCAGCCCCGCGGCCAGGCGGCCGACCCGGTCGTCGAGCTCGGCGTAGGTCAGGGAGCGTTCGGCATCCACCACGGCGACCTTGTCGGCGAACGCCGGGTCCGAGGCCTTGCGGGCGACGATGTCGTCGAAGGTCTCGTCCGACCACACCCCGTTCTGGCGATACTTCTGGGCAAGTTCCGAGGGCCATGACATCACACGCACGAGGTGAGGCTACCCTAAAGGCGTGGCGATCCCTTCCATTGCTCCGTACCAGATCCCCGCCGGACCGTTCCCGGCCCGAGTCGATTGGGCACTGCACCCGGACAGGTGCGCGCTCCTGGTCCACGACATGCAGCGCTATTTCATCGACGCCTATGACGTCCACCAGGAACCGATGGCGACAGCGCTGCCGAACATGGTCGCCATCCGTGAGGCCTGCCGCCGTGCCGGTGTACCGGTGGTGTACACCGCGCAGCCCGGCGACCAGCATCCGTCCCGTCGTGGAATCCTCGCGGACTTCTGGGGCCGCGGCCTCGACACTGGACGTGACGAGGAGATCATCGACGAGTTGGCCCCGGCGGCCGACGACATCCAGGTGACCAAGTGGCGCTACTCCGGGTTCCAGCGCACCGATCTCCGCCAGTTGCTTGCCCGCCATCAGCGGGACCAGCTGATCGTCGTCGGCGTCTACGCGCACATGGGATGCATGATCAGCGCCACCGAGGCGTTCATGAGCGATGTCGAACCGTTCTTCGTCGTCGACGCCGTGGGTGACTTCACCCGCGACGAGCATCAGATGGCGGCCGACTACATCGCCAAGCGTGCGGGCCGGGTGACCAGCACGGCCGACGTGCTCGACGCCCTGGCCCCGGCACCGGCACCCGACGACGCAGCGGTGACCTCCGGCGGTGGCCGGGCATGACCGGATCCGTCCCAGTGCCCGGCATCACCGGCAAACGGGCGCTCGTCACCGGTTCCGGTGGTGGGATCGGTACGGCGGTCTGCGCAGCCCTGCGGGCCGCCGGGGCCACCGTCACCGGCTGGGATCTGGCCTCCGGAGCCGATGTGGACACCGTCGTCGACGTCACCGACCGCGACGCGGTGGCCGACGCCTGGCGTGCGCTGGAAACGCGCGGACGCGTCGACGTGGTGATCTCGACGGCCGGCGTGATGAGCGACGACTGGGACCGCTGTATGGCGGTCAATGCGACCGGTGTCCGCAACGTCCTCGACATCACCACCGCCTCCCTCGCCGAACGGCGATCCGGATCTGTGGTGGTGATCTCGAGCAATGCCGGTGCCACCCCGCGGATCGCGATGTCGGCCTACGCCGCGTCCAAGGCCGCCGCCACGTCGTATGCGCGCAGCGTCGGCCTGGCGGTCGCCTCGGCCGGGGTACGTGTCAACATCGTCAGTCCCGGGTCCACCGACACCTCGATGCTGCGTGACATGTGGAGTTCCGACGCCGACCGCGATGCCGTCCTCGCCGGTGACCAGCAGGCGCATCGCCTGGGAATCCCGTTGCAGCGCATCGCCGATCCGGCCGACATCGCCGAGTCGGCACTGTTCCTCGCCTCCGACGCCGCGCGCCACATCACGCTGCACGATCTGCGTGTCGACGGCGGCGCCACGCTTGACATGTGATCGCCCACCCGACCAGCCCTGGTCCCATGACATCGAATCCCCCTGCCCACAACGATGATTGGATTGAAGTGAAACGCTCAACCCTGATGGTGCGCGGCCTGGTGGTCGCAGCTGCCCTGAGCATGGTCGCCCTCCTCGGCGCCTGCTCCTCCCCCGACGAGGACTCCTCGTCGTCGAGCACCGCCTACACGCCGGTGACCATCGACCACGAGTTCGGTTCGACCACCATCGACGCCCAGCCGCAGCGCGTGGTCACCCTGCTCACCGACTGGTCGGACACCCTGGCCGCGCTCGACATCCCGATCACGGCACAATTCGTCGAGCAGGGTCACGAGACGTTCCCGTGGACGCCCGAGCACAAGACCGAACTGGTCGCGGTGAACGACATCTCGCAGGTCGGTGTGGCCGAGATCGCCAAGTTCGATCCCGACGTGATCCTGGCCGGCTACCTCGGCGACGAGGAGCGGTACAAGAAGCTCAGCGAGATCGCCCCGACCGTGCCGGTGATCACCAAGGGCTCCATGGTCGACAGCTGGGAGCTGGTCACCACCACCGCCGGAAAGATCTTCGGCAAGCAGGAGCAGGCGCAGCAGCTCATCGACGAGACCAACGGTGAGATCTCCGCGTTCAAGTCGAAGTACCCGTCGGCTGTGGGCAAGACGTTCACCTTCGCGCAGGTCGGTCCGACCGGTCAGGTCGGCGTGGTCAACTCCACCGAGGACGCATCGGCGGGCCTGCTCGCCCAGCTGGGCTTCACCCTGGATCCGCAGATCGCCGCCCTGCACAACGGCTCGGCGACCCGCGCGCTGATCTCCCCCGAGCGGATCAACCTGCTGAACTCCGATCTCCTGGTCGTCTACCTGCCCGGTGGTGACCAGAACGTCCTCGAGCAGGTCCCCGGCTGGTCCGACCTGAAGGCCGTCCGCAACGGCACGGTCATCTACATCACCAACGACAACCACGCCGCATTCAGCGTCCCGAGCGCGCCGTCGGTGTCGTACGTGATCCAGACGGTCAGCCCGGCAGCAGCCAAGCTCTGATCCGGATTCACCGGCCCCTGCCCGTAGTCGGGCAGGGGCCGGTGTTCGCTGGGCCCGACGGAGGTCTCGACACGTCTCGTCGCTGCCCCGGTTGGTGATTTCAGTGTCACTCTTGTGGAGCCACCAAGTTGGTGGTTGTGTTCAGTCCACCGGGCATCTGGCTCTGTTGGTGGTTGACCGTTCCC
>NZ_JBSFRM010000034.1:0-15030 GCF_053589235.1 Gordonia sp. NPDC003376
TGTCGAAACCCCCGCCGGCCGACCCCGCCAACGCCACCAACGGAGGTCCCGACACACACCACTATCTCTCTGGAATTCTCAAAGAACACAAGCTCTATCGACAGTCAGGCAGCATTCGGCAGTTCATCAGCGAACCGCCGGTTATACGCAGGGATCGGGCGTCGTCGTGGATCCACCACCTCGGGTGGGAGCAACCACGGATGGGAGTCGGGTCCCATGTAGACGTCCCATCCGTTGTGGTGGACGTCGGCATGACACGAGGTGCACAACAGGCAACCGTTCGCGAGGTCGGTGGCACCACCATCCGACCAATGCGCGATGTGATGGGCCTGAGTGCGTGAGGCCGGAGCACCACACTTGATGCAACACCGATCCCGCTCGAACAACGCCCGCCGCTGACCGGCGGTGAACAACCGTTTCGACCGCGCCATATCCAACGGAACCCGTTCGCCATCGACGATGGTCATGACGACCACACCGTCACACGTCGTTTCGAGCAGGGTGTTGCGGGTGATCGACCCACCGAACGCCAACTCGGTCTTGTTCGGTGCATCCGCAGGTACCGACAGGGTGATCAACGCTGCCGGTAGAGCGGTCACCGACCGTTCCCCGGCACCGGCGGCCACATCAAGCACCATCTCCAAGGCGTCAGCGCGGCGTCGTGGCGCTTCGCGGGGGTCTGTCGAACCATCCGGCTGCGGGACCGGTGCCGACAGCTTCTCGATCGCCGTCGCCAACTTCTCCCCGACAACAACATCCAGCGAACCGGACACCGACACCCGCCCATCATCGGTCCGCCCGATATCCAGAGCATTCAGGTTGCGGTCTTCTTTCGCCGGTCGTCCACCGTCGGTATCCGACGAGTGATGGTCCCCCAATTGGTGGGCTCGTGCCATCACCTCAGCCGGTGTCGCCCCCGACAACACCTGCGCCAACAGATCACCCTCAAAGATCGCCCACGTCTCGGCATCCGGAGGTTCCCCGGCACGCATCCCGATCTGATTCAGCCCGCGCACGATCGCATCCACATGCTCACCCGAGATCGCCCCGTCAGCAGCATGGTTCACAGTGCGCTCCACCACCGCCGAGGTCCCGATCCGCTGCAACCGCGCAGCGACGGCGGGCGCGAACCCCATCTCGATCAACAAGGCGATCGGTTTGTGGCCGTGCCGTTGCGCCAAACCCAGCCGGTCGAGGTGTCCGGCACCGGCGGCGGTGAGTGAGTCGACGAGGTTGCGTATGGTGACCAGTTTCTGCATGTCCGCGAAGATGACCTGCCCGGTCTGATCGTCGTCGAAACGACAATTGGTGAGTGTGTCGATCACGGTGTCCAGCTCCCCCTGCATGTTTTCCATTGTAGCGAATACATGTGCGAGACGCCGACGAATTGTCCAGTGGAACTGGATTTGTGGATAGATTGTGAAAGCTGTTCACCCTGGGGATTCGGGTTCACCCGTGGGGCGCCCCCGGGTACGTCCGTCAGTCGGTCGGACTCGCGATCGCGAGGCAGTGACCTACGAGATCCCCGACACAGGAAAGTAATCAGAATCCGCCAGTCAGCTTCGCAGTGCCGAGAGCCGGCTCAGGAGACGCGATCGGCCGGCCATGTCGACACCAACCTCGAACACGTTGCGGGGTACCGGGCTCTCGATCGTCGTCGGCACGTCATGGTCGTAGAGCACATCGATGAGGTACACGAATCGTCGTGCAGGTTCGGACCCCGCCGCGGCAAGTGAACGGACACCGCTGATCGTCCAAGTGGCATGGCGGCGCGCCAATGCCAGGTAGTCCGACGCCCCCAACGGACGTCCACATATTTCGTCGAATCCCACACCGAGATGCCCTGACCCGCTCTCCCACACCCGAATCCGCCGGCCATCGATCTCCACGGCAGACACTGCCGGACGTTCACGTTCGATGACGACCCACTGACCCGAGGAGAACCCGTGCGCATGGTCGGCGCCATCTCGATAGTCGACTCCGCCATCGAGTTCGACGACACTGCAATGGTTCTCGAGCAGATCGATCGTCGGCAAGAAGGTCGAGTGAAGGAGCGGCGACGGCATCTGCCCTTCCGGCGGAACATTCGATGTGATGACGAAACGGATGTTTCGCCGGATCATCCGATCGATCAGCGCATGCAAGAAGATGCCGTCGGCCCGGTCGTCCACCAGGAGTTCGTCGAAGCACACCATGCTTCGTCCGACGAGTAGATGATCAAGCGCGGCGGCGAGGCCACCCCGATCCCGGATGAGCAGGTGCAGATCACGGACGAACCCGTGCCAATGCAGCCGGAGCGCCGACCGTGCCGGCTGCAGCCCCGCCAGAGCATCCAGCAACCACGTCTTACCACGACCCGCCGCCCCGGTCAGGTAGACATTCGACGGTCCCACAAGCGAATCCACGGCCCGCCATTGCGAGTCGTCGAGGGTCAGCCCGTCCCGATCTGCCGCCGCCAAGAAGTCCTCAGCGGACAGCGATCGCGGCGTCGCCTGCGATCTGAGTGACCAGCACATAGCGCGACTCTATCATCGTAGAGTTGGGCTACCCTGTGAACTGTGCCGCACCCCGACCGTCGACATCTCATCTCCGACGCTGCCCTCGAGCTGGCAGCCGCCGGAGGAACTCATGCGATCACCCACCTGGCAGTGGACCGTCACCTCGGCCTACCGAAGGGGTCGACGTCGTACTACTTTCGTACGCGGGAAGATCTCATCGCTGCGACCGCGGATCGGCTTCTGATCCGATCTCGCGCAGCATTCGAACGCGACCTCGCCATCGGTGACGCCTCACCCGACCGGGTGATCCGGGACTACATGACGACGCTGCTCACCGAACGACGAACCGATGCACTCGCCCGCCAGGCGCTGCTGCTCGATGCAGCGCTATCGACGGAGACCGGCGACATCCTCGCACGATGCCTCTTCTCGACCGACGCCGCAATCGCGCTCATGGCCGGACGCGGCAGCACCGACCCGCGAGCCGATGCCGATCGCTTGATCACCCTGCTCGAAGGTGCGGTCTTCGCGGTCACCCACGGACTGCATCGGAAGTCCGACGCCGATCACATCGCCGAGTTCGTCGGCAACCTCATCGCCCCGCTGTTCGCGGAACCGAGAACTCTTGCTACCGGCGAGATCACACCCGCTGGCTATGTCTCCGTCTTCCGGCAGCAGAGTTCGCCATAGAGGGGCTCGCTAGGGGAAGAGCTCGACCGACCCCCAGCTCCACGGACTCGGTGTCGACTTGGGTGCCTTCTTCTTGGGCTGGGCGCGTGGTTGCGGTGTGGGCTTCGGTGTCGGCTGCACGCGCGGTGTCGGCGACGAGCGCGCACCGCCACCCTCACAGGCGATCCCGTCACCGTCACGGTCGAGGGCCGGTCGGTACCCGTCCTGCCCTCGGTACAGCGGTGCGGCGCCGGCATCGCGGACGGCCTGGCAGTTCTTGTAGTACGCCGCAGGTGTCGGGGCAGGTGCGCCAGACGCGGGTGCTGCAGCGAGCAGCCCGGCGCACAGGGCACTGCCGGTCAATGTTGCGATCGCGACTGATTTGATGCGGGTCATCGGAGTCTCTTGTGTCCGTTCTGTTGGTCAGCGGCAGTAGGCGTAGGTGTAGCTGAAGTCGGCTTGGACGACACGGCGGTCAATGAGACGGCCGTTGACTCTGATCGTGCACATCACGCGTCCGCCTCGCTCATCGGTGATGAAGGTGGCCACATGGTTCGATCCGGCCGCCGCGCGGTATGTGTACTCGCGGCAGCCGTCGTGCATGTTCACAACCTCTTCTTGAACGTCACCGGTGGCATCCCAGTACCACAGTTCGACCGATCCACCGCCGCACCATGTGTAATTGACCTGATCATGGGGGCGAACCTCACGCGCCGATGCGTCACCAACCCCGATGATGGAACCCACGGCGCCGACGACCATCGTCGCCGCGACGGCGGCTCCACGACGGTTCAGGCTGGGCCACGAGACGATGTTCATGTTCTGCACGATAGGGGCGAAACGCTCTGCAGAACATCATCCGATCGAACCAACTATGTTGGTGGAAAACAGGACTCCCGGTCCCTGATTCGTTCTTGCCTATTGGAGCCAATAGGCAGGAACCGAATCGAGGAACGGGAGTCGACGCCGCAGCGTGTCCTACCCGGCGATGTCCTTGTGCTCGACGCGCAGCTCCTTCTTGAGGATCTTGCCGCTCGGATTCTTCGGCAGTGCGTCGACGAAGACGACGTACTTCGGTCGCTTGTATCCGGCCAGCACCGAGGTGAGGTGCTCGGTGACGGCCTCCGCGGTGAGCTCGGCGTCGGCCTTGGGAACGATCACCGCGGTCACGGCCTCGATCCACTTCGGGTGCGGCACACCGAAGACCGCGACCTCGGCGACACCGTCGAGCAGGTAGATCGCCTCCTCGACCTCCCGCGAGGCGACGTTCTCACCGCCGGTCTTGATCATGTCCTTCTTGCGGTCGACCACCGACAGATAGCCGTCCTTGTCGATGATCCCGAGGTCACCGGAGTGGAACCAGCCGTTGCGGAACGCCGCCGCGGTCTTCTCCTCGTCGTTGTAGTAGCCCAGTGCCGCATGCGGACTCCGGTGCACGATCTCGCCGACCTCCCCGACCGGTACCGGATTGTCCTCGTCGTCGACGACGATGGTCTCCACGTTGAGTGCTGCACGCCCGGCCGAGCCGGCGCGTTCGATCTGCTCGTGCGGCTGCAGAATCGTTGCGAGTGGGCTCATCTCGGTCTGGCCATAGAAGTTCCACAGCTGTACGTCGGGCAGCCGGCGGGCGAGCTCACGCAGCACCTCGACCGGCATCGGCGATGCGCCGTAGTAGCCCTTGCGCAGCGACGAGAGGTCGCGGGTGTCGAAGTCGGGGTGACGCAGCAGCGAGATCCACACCGTCGGCGGGCAGAACAGCTTGGTGACGCGCTGCGATTCGATGGTCGCGAGAATCGTCGCCGGGTCGGGTGCAGGCAGGATGATGCTGGTCGCACCGAGATAGATGTCGGTGGAGAAGAAACAGTCGAGCTGGGCGCAGTGATACATCGGCAGCGAGTGGATCTCGACGTCGGTGGTCTCCATACCGCCGTCGATGATGCACGACATGTACTGCGTGATCAGCGACTTGCTCGACAGCAGCACACCTTTCGGCCGCGATTCGGTACCGGAGGTGTACATCATGCGTACCGGCTCGTCGTCGCCGATGAGGACGCCGGGATCGCTCGCATCGCCGGTGGTCATCCACGCGGTGACGTCCTCCCAGCCCTCCGGTGCCGCCGCCGCCGCCGCCGACAATGCGATCCGGCCGCGGATGTCGACGACGACCGCAGCGCGCTCGATGGCATCGGAGATCGTCTGTCCGAGTGCGTCTTCGGTGATCACCGCGCGGGCGCCGCTGTGGGCGAGGATGAAGGCGATCTCGTCGGCGCCGAGACCGAAGTTCACCGGGACCAGGATGGCACCGACGCGCGCCGCGGCGAAGTTGAGGACACCGAACTGCCAGCAGTTGTGGCTGATCAGGGCGAGGCGGTCACCGCGCTGCAGCCCGCGGGCGATGAGCACATTGGCGGTCCGTTTGACCGCGGCGTCGAACTCGGCGAAGGTCAGGGTGACGTCGCCGTCGATCACGGCGGTCTTGTCGGGGTAGCGCTGCGCCGTGCGGTGCAGGAGCGCGCCGATCGAGTGCTCGCGTGCCGTGGCGATGGCCGACTCCGTCGTCTCGCTGTATCCCATGACCAACCCTTCATCCCGTAGCGCGGTGTAGCGTCCATCACAACTTACTAGGGATACCAAGTAATAGGAACAGAGCCCGGCAGGACGGGGTCAGCGCGGCAGAATACCGTCGAGGACGACCGACAGGTACTGCTTGGCGATGTCGTCGACGGACAGTGAGCCGCCGGGGCGATACCAGCGGACGGCCACCCAGACGGTGTCCCGCAAGAACCGGTACACGAGTTCGACGTCGAGGTCGGAGCGGAACTCGCCGTCGGCGACACCCCGGGTCAACACGGTGCGCCAGAGATCGCGGAACTCGGTGTTGCGCTCGCCGAGGTAGGCGAATCGTTCTTGCGACGCAAGCCGTTTGGCCTCGTCCTGGTAGATCGCCACGGCATTGCGGTCGGCGTCGATCGACTCGAACGAGGCGATCACCAACTGCTGCAACGTGTCGGTCGCCGAGAGCTCGGACGCTGCGATCTCCTGATAGCGCGCGAAGAGTTTGTCGAGGTAGCCGCGAAGGATCTCGTCGACCATCGACTCCTTGGAGTCGAAGTGATGATAGAGACTGCCGGACAGGATGCCCGCGGCGTCGGCGATGTCACGAACCGTGGTGGACCGTAGTCCTTGCTCGGCGAACATGCGACTGGCGGTCGTCAGCAGTTCCTCGCGACGAGAAGAACCATTACGTGAAGCCACCCCCACACCCTAGCAAGCGCTTGGGTATGAGGGCGGCCACACTTGTACCGTCGGTCAGCGGCGGCGCACCTTCTTCTGGGCCCGCGCATTCAACGTGGTCCACAGCTTCATCTGCAGGTCGGTCAGCCGCTTGTCGCGCTTGGTGAACGGCGGGGACATCATCTCGGCGACCGTGAACGACATCTTCGAGAACGCCACTGCGCGAGCGTGACTGAAGGTGTCGAAGCCGGTCTTGCCGTGGTAGGCACCCATTCCGCTGCGGCCGACGCCACCAAACGGCAGCTCGGCTCCGAACATGTGCAGCGCGAAGTCGTTTCCGTTGATCGAGCCGCTGCGCGTGTTGTCGGCGAGCCGCGCGAAGTTCTCGTTGTCGTCGCCGCACCAGTACATCGTCAGCGGATGCGGATGTCCCGCAATATGGTTGATCGCCTCGGTGAGGTCACGATACGGGTACACCGTGAGCACCGGGCCGAAGACCTCGTCCTCGGTGATCTTCATGCCCGCCTTGACACCGGTGAGCAGGGTCGGCGGGATCTTGCGGCGCTCGGCCGCCGGCAAGGGCTCGCCACCCGGGATCACCTGACGCTTCTCGGCACCGAGGTTCACCGCGTCGTCGATCAGATCGACGATCCGGTCGTAGTTCTTCTGGTTGATGGTGGCGGTGTACTCCGGATTGTCGTAGATGGTGGCGAAATTCGCGGTCCACCGGGCCATCACCTTGTCGGTGAACTCGCCGAGCCGCGCCTCCGGCACGAACACGTAATCCGGGCACAGACACACCTGGCCGCCGTTGACCATGCGGGCGTCGGCGAGCATGGTGGCCGCTTTGTCGATGTCGGCGGAGACGTCGACGACGGCCGGGTTCTTGCCGCCGAGTTCGAGGCTCACCGGCACGAGGTTCTTGGCGGCCTCCTGCGCGACCGATGCACCCACCTCGGGAGAACCGGTGAAGAACATGTGGTCGACCTTGAGCTTCGCGAAGTCGGAGCCGGAGCCGTGCTTGGGCGTGATCACCGCGAGCTCTTCGATCGAGAAGTAGTCCGGCGCGTACTTGGCGATCACCTCGGTGGTGCGGGCGGTGATCGACGACGGCCGCATCAGGACACGGTTACCCGCGGCGAACGCCGAGCCGGCCGGGACGAAGGTCAGCTGCAGCGGGAAGTTCCACGGGCCCATGATGCCGATCACGCCGAGCGGGTCATGCCGTACGCGCTGTTTGAACCCGAGTGCCCCCTGGATCTTCGCCGACACCGACTCGGCCATCCAGTCGCGGACGCCGCGGCGCTGGTGGGTGAGGTCGATGAGGCAACCCGCGACATCGGTCGCGATGCTCAACTCCTTCGGACGCGAACCGAAGTCGATGGTCAGCGCGTCGGCGATCTCGTCGGCGTGGTCGAGCAGTAGCGACGACAGCCGGGTGATGCGGTCGATGCGGGTCTCTGCGTCGGGGATACCGTCGCGGAGAAACGCTGCCCGCTGGATCTCCAGCAGTTCGGTCAGCGAGTGCGATTCCGAGGAGACCCGCCCCTCGATCTTGCTCGTCACATCTGCAGGCTTGGTCATGACCGCCCTCCCATGGGTTCGTGGAAACCGTGTCCACACGCGCCTCCGCCGCCCAGATCGAAGGGCGCCATTGAGACGGATGCACTCACTTGTCGCTCCCCAGTATGCGCCACATCACACCGATGTGGTGACACCCGTAGCCAGATAACGCCGGAGGCCGTCTCGAACAGGACGGATACCCCGCTCAGCCGAGTCGTTCGATGATGGTGACGTTCGCGGTTCCGCCGCCCTCGCACATCGTCTGCAGTCCGTACCGTCCGCCGGTCCGCTCGAGCTCGTTGAGCAGGGTGGCGAACAGCTTCGCGCCGGTCGCGCCGAGCGGGTGGCCCAGCGCGATCGCCCCACCGTTGGGGTTGACCGTGGCCGGGTCGGCACCGGTCTCCTTCAGCCACGCCAGCACCACCGGGGCGAAGGCCTCGTTGATCTCGACGACGTCGATGTCGTCGATCGACATCCCGGTCTTCTCCAGCGCATGGCGGGTGGCCGGGATCGGCGCCGACAGCATCATCACCGGATCGTCGCCCCGCACCGACATGTGGTGGATGCGCGCCCGCGGGGTCAGTCCGTACTCCTCGAGTGCACGCTCGGACACGACGAGGGTCGCCGACGACCCGTCGGCGATCTGCGAGGCCACCGCGGCGGTCAGGCGCGATCCCTCCGCCAGTGGCGCCAGGCCGGCCATCTTCTCCAGCGATGTCTCCCGCGGGCATTCGTCGACGATGCAGTCGCCGAGTGCGACGGTCTCGGCGTCGAAGCGGCCGGCGGCGATGGCGGCCCTGGCCCGCTCATGCGACTGCAGCGCCCACCGTTCCATGTCCTCACGGCTGATCTCCCACCTCGTGGCCATCAGGTCGGCACCGTCGAACTGCGAGATCCGGGCGTCGCCGAATCGTGCTTGCCAGCCCGGGGATTCGGCGGTCGGGGTGGAGAAGCCGAAGTCCTGACCGGAGATCATCGCCTGGCTGATCGGGATGGCACTCATGTTCTGCAGACCGCCGGCGACGACGACGTCCTGGGTGCCGCTCATCACGCCCTGCGCGGCGAAGTGGATGGCCTGCTGACTCGATCCGCACTGCCGGTCGACGGTGGTGCCCGGGATGTCCAGGGGCAGACCGGCGGTCAGCCATGCGGTGCGGGCGACGTTGCCCGCCTGGGCACCGATGGTGTCGAGGCAGCCGAACACCACGTCGTCGACGATCATCGGATCGATACCGGTGCGCTCGATCAGCGCGCTGATGATGTGGGCGCCGAGGTCGGCCGGATGCACCTTGGCGAGCGATCCGTTGCGCTTGCCGACCGGGGTGCGGATGGCGTCGACGATGTAGGCCTGGGGTGCGGACATGGGGTCCTCCTGAATGGCGGGATCTGTGGATGAGTCTGTGGTTGCCGGTGTTTCAGGCGCGTTGGCTGGAGATGGAGACCACCTCGCCGGTGAGGTAGGTGGTGTAGTCGCTGGCGAGCATCGCGATGGTGGCGGCCACCTCCCACACCTCGGCAGCGCGGCCGTAGGCCTCACGGGAGGCGAGCTCATCGAGGAGGTCGTCGGTGGTGACCTTGGCCAGGAACGGATGTTTGGCGATCGACGGGGCGACGGCGTTGATCCGCACCCCGAGGTCGGCGGCCTCGACTGCGGCACAACGGGTCAGGGCCATCACCCCGGCCTTGGCCGCGGCGTAGTGGGCCTGGCCGCGCTGGGCCCGCCAGCCGAGGACCGAGGCGTTGTTGACGATCACACCGCCGTGTTCGACACCGCGGAAGTAGCGCAGTGCGGCGCGGGTGGCGCGAAAGGTGCCGTTGAGGGTGATGTCGACGACGCGGTCCCACTGTTCGTCGGTCATGTCGGCGACAGGGGTCTCACCACCGAGTCCGGCATTGTTGACCAGGACGTCGATGCGTCCGAGTTCGCTTGCGGCACGCTCGATCAGGGCGTCGACCTGGGCGGTGTCGGAGACATCACAGGGCACCTGGGCGACGGTCCGGTCAGGAAATTCCGCGGCGAGTTTCGCCTGGGTCTCGGCGAGCCGTCGCTCATGCCAGTCGCTGATCAGCACATCCGCACCCTCGAGCAGGGCGCGACGGGCGGTGGCGAAGCCGATGCCGGTGCCGGCCGCGGCGGTGACGACCACCTTGCGGCCCAACAGGAGTCCGTGTCCGGGGGTCTCCTCCGGCGGTGTGGCCAGCGGGGAACGGCCCGTCTGGACGTCGGCGGAGTCGGTTGTCTGGGTCACGCGCGTGCCTCTCGGGGTAGGCCGAGCACACGCTCGGCGATGATGTTGCGCTGCACCTCGTTCGAGCCGCCGTAGATGGTGTCGGCGCGGGTGAACAGGAACAGCCGTTGCCATTCGTCGAGTTCGACGTGTTCGGGGCGGGTGAGGTCATTGGGCACACCCTCGGCGGTGGCGTCCGGGCCGATCAGGGACGCGGCCCCGGCGACCGCCGCGGCGAGCTCACCGAGGTCGCGATGCCAGTTGGCCCACAACAGCTTTGCCACCGACGCGGCACCGGCCTCGTTGGTGATGTCGCCGTCGAGGGTGCGCTGCGCATGGGCGCGCATGACACGGAGTCCGATGTCGGCGCGCACGATCCGGGCGGCGATCGACGGGTCGTCGAGCGCACCGTTGACCCGCGCCATGTCGGTGATGGCCTCGAGCTCCCGCGCGAAGCCGACCTGCTGACCGAGCGTGGACACGCCGCGCTCGAACTGCAGCAGACCCATCGCCACCGACCAGCCGTCGCCGGCGGCACCGACGATGAGGTCGGCGTCGGTGGTGGCGTCGTCGAAGAACACCTCGTTGAATTCCGAGGTGCCGGTGAGCTGTTGGATCGGCCGCACCGTGACCCCAGGCTGGTCGAGCGGGACCAGCAGGAAGCTCAACCCCTTGTGCCGGGTCGTACCTTTCTCGGTGCGGCAGATCACGAACGCCCACTGCGCGACGTGCGCCAGTGAGGTCCAGACCTTCTGGCCGTTGATGATCCAGGTGTCGCCGTCGAGGTGCGCGGCGGTGGCGACGCCGGCGAGATCGGATCCGGCGCCGGGCTCGGAGTAGCCCTGTGCCCACAGTTCGGTGACGTCGACGATGCTCGGGAGGAAACGTTGCTTCTGCTCCTCGGTGCCGTACTCGATGAGCGTCGGGCCGAGGAGTTCCTCGCCGAGGTGGTTGACCCGTGCCGGAGCGTCGGCGCGCGCGTACTCCTGGTGGAAGATGATGCGCTGCTCGAGGGTGGCGTTGCGGCCGCCGTGGCGGGTCGGCCAGCCCAGGCAGGTCCAGCCGTGTGCGGCGAGGTGGCGGTCCCATTCCAATCGCCGTGCGAAGAACTCGTGCTCACTGCCCGGACCACCCCTGCCCTTGAGTTCGGCGAACTGACCGACCAGGTTCTGCTCGAGCCATTCGCGCACGGCATCGGCGAAGATATCGGCCGCATCCGGGGTCTGAGCTGCCCATTCGCCCAGGTCGAGTGACCTGTCGGCGAGGTTGATCGGGGTCATGGTCGCTAGCATAACCTACCAAGCACTTGCTAGGTTAGAGCCATGGACAGCGTCTCGACGACACCCGCCGCACTGATCCGGGCCGCAGTGCAGTGGCCCGATCATCCCGCACTCGTCGACACCCAGTGGGACGAAACCGTGGAACTGACCTGGTCGGCGCTGCATGCCCGGGTGGTCGACGCCGCCGCCGCGCTGATCGCCTCGGGTATCCGCCCCGGCGAGCGGGTGGCGATCTGGTCGCCGAACAGCTTCCACTGGCCGATCGCCGCCCTCGGCGTGCACTACGCCGGGGCCGTGCTGGTCCCACTCAACACCCGCTACACCGCCGGTGAGGCCGTCGACGTCATCGAGCGCTCCGAGGCGAAGGCGGTGTTCGTCTCCGGTGAGTTCCTCGGCGTCGATCACGCAGCCGAGTTGCTGGCCGACCACCGCGGCGCCCTGCCCGACGTGGTGGTCCGGATTCCACTGTCCACCGCGCCGTCCCCGATTCCCCACGGCGCGCTGGACTGGACGGAGTTCCTGTCCTACAGCACCGACGACACCCGCGCACAGGCCGACGCCCGGGCCGACGCCGTCGCACCCGACGACCTCTCCGACATCCTGTTCACCTCGGGAACCACCGGGAAGTCGAAAGGTGTTCTCGCCGAACATCGTCAGACCATCGCCGGCTCACATGCGTGGGGCTCCAACGGGCGCCTGTCGACCGACGACCGGTACCTGATGGCCAATCCGTACTTCCACACCTTCGGATACAAGGCGGGTATCCTGCCGAGCGTGCTGTTCGGCACCACGATGGTCCCGCTGGCCGTCTACTCCACCACGTCCGCCATGGATCTCGTCCAGTCACAGCACATCACGGTGTTCCCCGGCGCCCCGACCATCTTCCAGACCATCCTCGACGACGAGGCCGGCCGCACCGCCCACGACCTGTCGTCGCTGCGCCTGGTGGTCACCGGCGCAGCCATCGTGCCCGTGGTGCTGATCGAACGCATCCAGCGAGACCTCGGCGTCGACACCGTGATCACCGCCTACGGGCTCACCGAGGCCAGCGGCTTCGTCTCCACCTGCACGCCGGAGGACGACGACGAGACCGTCGCCACCACCTGCGGCCGCGCCTTCGCCGGCATGGAGATCCGGCTCTCCGCCGCCGGCGAGGTCCTCGCCCGCGGCGCCATGGTGATGCGCGGCTACCTCGACGATCCGGCGGCCACCGCCGAGACCATCGACGCCGACGGGTGGCTGCACACCGGCGACATCGGCTCCATCGACGGCAACGGCAACCTGACGATCACCGACCGGCTCAAGGACATGTACATCTGCGGTGGTTTCAACGTGTACCCGGCCGAGATCGAACAGACCCTCGCACGACTCGACGGCGTGACCGAGTCCGCGGTGATCGGGGTGGCCGACGAGCGGCTCGGCGAGGTCGGCCGGGCCTACCTGACCCTGCGGGACGGCACCGACCTCGACGAGGAACGGGTGATCGCCTACGCCAGGGAACACCTCGCGAACTTCAAGGTGCCGCGGTCGGTGGTGTTCGTCGACGCCTTCCCCCGCAATGCGGCGGGCAAGATCCTCAAACGCGAGCTGGCCTGATCCGACGCCGCGACCGATTCGGTCCGGACCCGGTGTGACCGCCACCGTGGCGGCGATCGACGGGTTGTGGTCGGATGAGTATGTGGCGACGATTCACCGAACGACACTCGTCCCGACCGAACTCGAGCTGCTGACCGCTTGGCTACCCGGTCGGCCCTGGCGCCGCGGTCACGACGACGCGTCCGGGACGATCATCGCCACGTGGACCGCACCCGACGGAACCGCACCCCTGGGCACGGTGGCCTGGTCATGACCATCCTCGGCACCGACCCCACCACCGAGACCCTCACCCGGGCAGGCATTCTCGACCCCGACATCAAGACCACACGCATCGTCACCCATGGTGCGGTGATCTTCCTCAACGGAGATCGCGCGTGGAAGATGAAGCGGCCGGTGCGCTACCGCTACCTCGACTTCTCCACACCGGCGTTGCGGCACGACGCCCTCGACGCCGAGTTGCGGCTCAACCGCCGCATCGCGCCCGACGTCTACCTCGGGTTGCACGAGGTCACCGGGGAGGACGGCCTCGACTGGGTGCTGGAGATGACCCGCTTCGACGACGACGCACTGCTCGTCACCCACGCACAGGCGGGCACGCTCGACGACACCCTGCTGCGTCGGCTGGCCGAGCGGACCGTCGAACTGCATGCGGCGTCGGAGATCTGCCCCGATCCACATGGCGCCGCACGGATTCAGGAGGTCGTCGACGGCAATCTGGGCAGCATGTCGGCGTTCCCGGAGATCCTCGACCCGCCGCGGGCGACCCTGCTGACCGACCGCCTCACCGCGATGATCGCGGCCAACGCCGATCTGCTCGATGCCCGCGCCCGGGCCGGCCGGGTGCGCCACGGGCACGGTGATCTGCACATGGGCAACATCGCGGTGATCGACGGGGAGCCGGTCCCGTTCGACTGCCTCGAGTTCGACGCCGAGATGGCCACGACCGACGTGCTCTACGACATCGCCTTCCTGGTCATGGACCTGTGGGCGCGTGGATTGCGCCACGAGGCCAACGTGGTGATCAACACCTACCTCGACCTCTCCCCCGACGACGAGGACGGCTTCGCGCTGATGCCGATCCTGCTGTCGGTGCGGGCGACCGTGCGAGCCCACGTCGGCGCGGCAGCGGGCGCCATCGACCACGCACGCGACTATCTCGACCTGGCACTGGCGTTCACCGATCCAGAACCGGCCCGACTGATCGCGATCGGCGGCGGCTCCGGCACCGGGAAGACCACAGTGGCACGTGCTGTCGGCGGTGATCTCGCGCCGGCACCGGGTGCCCGCATCCTGCGCAGCGATGTCCTGCGCAAACGACTTGCCGGGGTCTCCGCCGAAACCAGGCTCCCGGCAAGTGGTTACACACCAGAGATGGGGGCACGGGTGTATGCCGAGCTGAACCGCTTGGCCGGCGATGACCTGACCGCCGGGATGAGCGTGATCGCCGACGCCGTCTTCGGTCGCGCCGTCCACCGTGAGGCCATCGAGGCCGTCGCCGACGGCTGCGGGTGCGGCTTCGTCGGGATCTGGTTGGAACTCGATGAGGCCGAAAGGATCTCGCGGATCGAGGCGCGCGGTGCGGACGCATCTGACGCCGACGCGGCGGTGGCGCGGCGGCAGACACAGTCGCTGCAGGCGCCGGGCACCGAGTGGGCCCATATCGACGCCGGCGCGGGATCGCTCGATCGGATACGCCGTGAACTCGGGCGACCAGAGACCACCGAATCGTCGGATCGATCACCATACTCGCGCATCGACTGAACGGCCCCGGAAGTGGTCGCGTCACGACGGCGGCCGGCGGAGGTTACGACAGACGGGCGGCCTCGCTTCGCGAGGACGACCTGCTCAACCACCGGATGTTGCCGATTGAGCCGACAAGGAGCCCAGCGACGAGACGTGTCGAAGCCTCCGCCGGCCAACCTCCAGTGGCGAGCACCTCCGAAGTGGTAGCCGACATCATCG